>JBBSGS010000073.1:0-11769 GCA_038253875.1 Chthoniobacterales bacterium | reverse complement strand
CCGCCACCACCACCATATCCGCCACCGCCGCCGCCGTAGCCGCCACTGCGACCCCCGCCGCCGCCACCGCCCGGACGCGCTTCACGCGGCCGCGCTTCGTTCACGGTCAAGGGTCGGCCTTCGACGGTCTTGCCATTGAATTCGGTGATCGCTTTCTGCGCGTCGGCTTCATTACCCATCGTGACAAAGGCAAAACCACGCGATTTCCCGGTGAATTTGTCCTGCATGAGGGTGACTTCCGAGACGGCGCCCGCCTGGGCGAAAAGATCCTGGAGGTCGGTTTCGGTAGTGTTGAAGGAAAGATTTCCTACGTATAATTTGGTGCCCATCTGAGTCTATTTTTAAGCGAAACGCCGCCCGGTCACTGTTCCCGCTCATCGGATTTCAAATCGCCACTGAACAAACTCACCTGACAATTCACCAACTTCCCGAGCCGCTATTTCTGGCGGCTATGTAAGGTGGTTTGGGAATCAGCGCAAGCGGAATAAGCAGCCGACGGGCCTCCCTTTGTCACTGCGCTTTCACTTGCACCTTCACCGTTTTTTTTCGTGCAAGTGTAAGTGAAAGCGCAGGATTAAAGTGGGAGTATCGAAAGCATGTCCGACCTGATAAACAACCGGCCGCGGGAAAAAAATGCGCGCGTCGCGGTGGTCGCCGCCGGCGTCGTGAGCCCGCTCGGTCTCGGCCTCGAGGCGACGCTCGCGGCGCTGCAAGCGGCGCGCGATTGCGTCTCGCCGATGACCCGTTTCCCGGTAGACCGATGCCGTTGTACAACCGCCGGACAAGTGTCGGACGCGAGCCTGACCGGGGCTTTGCCTAACGATCGCAAGGCGCGCCGGCTCCATCGCGTCTCGCGCATGATGATCCACGCGTTGCGGGAACTGCTCGCGCAGGCTCCGGAGTTTCGCCCCGAGCTGACCGTGGTCGGCACCACCAGCGGCGGAATGAGTTTCGGCGAGCAATATTATCGGGCACTTCAGCAGCCCGACACCCGAATCCGGAAGGCGCCCCGCTGGATTGCCAATTATCCGCCGCAAAAACCGGCGGTGGACGCGCTCGAAGCGTTTGGCCTTATCTCCCCCTGCCAGGTGATCGCCAACGCCTGTGCTTCCGGTTCGAACGCAATCGGCCACGCTTTCGAGTGTATCCGCTCTGGCCGCTACGAGCGCATTCTGGCCGGCGGCTACGACGCTCTCTCGGAGTTGGTTTTTGTCGGGTTCGATTCCCTGCAAGCCTCGACGCCGGACAAATGCCGGCCCTTTGATGCCGCCCGCAGCGGTCTCGTCCTCGGCGAAGGCGCGGCCCTCCTCGCCCTCGAGAACCTCGCCGTCGCCGAAGCGCGCGGAGCGACTGTTCTCGCGGAGATCACAGGCTACGGCATCTCGACCGACAATCATCATCTCACCCAACCGCATCCCTCCGGGATCGGCCCGCGCCAGGCGATGGAACGCGCGCTCACCAGCGCAGGGCTCGCGCCAGGCGATGTCGATTACGTCAACGCGCACGGAACGGCGACGCCTTTCAACGATGCCGCGGAAGGCCGGGCCATCGCCGAGCTGCTCGGGCGGGTCCCGGTGAGCTCGAGCAAAGGAATGATGGGCCACTCGTTAGGCGCAGCCGGCGCGATCGAGGCGGTGATCACGCTCCTCGCGCTCCGCCACGGTTTTCTGCCCGCGAACATTAATTTTCGCACGCCTGACGCCGATTTCGCGCTCGACATCGTGGCGAACGAGCCGCGCACCACCTCCGCGCGCGTGGCACTCTCGAATTCCTTCGGCTTCGGCGGGACGAACGCCACTATCGCGCTCGAAGCGCGCGCAGCATGAGCGCGCGTCTCGCTGGGCTGGGATGGGTAACGCCACTTGGGAGCACAATCGAGGGCGTATGGGAGAAATTGCGGGCCGGCGAGACGGCGGTCGCCTCGTCGTTAGGGGATTCGTTAGGCGAGAAAAACGCGCTCGCGTTTCGCGTGCCGCCCGAAGCGGTCGCGGAAGCCGCGCGGCACCCGCGCCTGCGGCGCTCGAGTGCAATCTCGCGTTTTGCGGTGGTCGCAGGGTTGGCGGCCTTGCGCGATGCCGGCCTCGAGCTGGACGCCGAGGCTGCGGGGCGGACCGCGCTGGTTTTCGCGATCTCGAATGGCGGGGTCATTTACACGAAGCGTTTTTTTCACGAGATCGTGAAGTCGGGGGCGCCGGCGGCGAGCCCGCTGCTTTTTCCCGAGACGGTTTTCAACGCCCCGGCCAGCCATCTGGCGGCCATCCTCGGGATTACAGGCGCAAGCTACACACTGGTGGGGGACGGCGCGGTAGGAATTCTCGCGCTCAAGATGGCGGAGGATTTGATGGCGAATCCGGATCTGGACCGTTGTCTTGTAGTGGGAGCCGAAGAGGTGGACTGGCTGCTGTGCGACGCCTACAGGCAATGGCGATTGTTGCGCGCGCAGCCGCCGATCACCTCTTTCGCGCAACCGCCGCGAGGAACCGTCCTGAGCGAGGGCGCCGGGGCGGTGCTGCTGGCGCGGGAAGGCACGGTAACGATCGAGCGAATTCATCCAGGCGGGAATTTCGCGCGGCAGCGCGAGCTCGTTAGGCAACTGAGCGAGATTGGCCGCGAGCTCGCCGCGGACGGGCCGGCCGGTCTGCTGATCGCGAGCGCGAACGGGACTTTTGTGGATGCTGCGGAACGGTGCGTGGCGGAGAGATATTTTCCGAAGGCGGCGATCTACACGGTTAAGCCGGCGTCAGGCGAGAGCGTAGCCGCCGGCGGAATCTGGCAGGTGATCTGCGCGGCGCAGGCGCTGCGAACGCAGCAGCTGCCGCCATTGTTAGGCGCGCCGGAAAACTTCAGCCTAACGACTGCGCGGAAACCGGCCGAAGCGCGCTGGGAGCGCGCGATCGTCACGACCTGCGGATTAAACCAACAGGTCGCGGGGCTCACGCTGCAGGCGTAGGACCGGAGGGACTCGCCGCGGCGAGTCCTGGCTGTTCGATTCAGGTCGGTAGCAAGAAACTGGACGTGCGGAAGCACGTCCCTCCGGGAGATTGGGACCCATTGGTGCTTTGATCCGAGCAGGAGCAGGAGCATGAAAAGGAGGCAGAAACCGCCTCAAAGGGGTTTATACTTTGCAACGCTTGGTCCGCACCGTTACCTTCCGCCTCCCGCGATGCGCAAGTCGGTCTTCCTGCTCTTTTTCCTGCTCGCCGCCCGCTTCGCGCTCGCGGAAACCCTCGAAGGCCCCGGGTCACTCCCGGTTGAAATCAACTCGACCGGCCAGACGACTTACGAGAACGGACTCGCCACCGCCCGGGACAATGTCGCGATCCATTTCGGCGATACCGATATTTATTCCGACTTTGCCCAATACGATTCGGCGAAACGGACGCTGCTCCTCCGCGGCAACGTCCGCATCTATCGCGGTATCTCGCTTTATCTTGGCGAGGAAGCGACCTACAACCTCGATAGCAAAGCAATCCAGGCGCACAACATGCGCTCGGGCACCTACCCCTATCTCATCTCCGGAGAGACGGTCGACAGCACTTCGGACACGGAATACAAAATCAAAAAAGGCACTTTTACGACCGACGACACGGCGCATCCGGACTTCCAACTCAAGGCGAGCGGCGTGCGGATTTACCCGGACGACCGGGTCATTTTTCGGAATGTCACCTTCTACGTCGGGAAAGTGCCGATCTTTTGGTGGCCCTACCTTTACCAGCCGCTCGATCAATCGTTCAGCTACGCGATCGCGCCCGCTTACCTGAGCTCCTGGGGGCCTTCGCTTCTGGGCAAGATCACTTTCCCGATCGGAGAGAAAATCAGCGCGACGGTGCGGCTCGATTACCGCACCCGCCGTGGCGAGGCGATCGGTTTCGATGCGGACATTCACTACGGAAAAAACGACAAGAGCCAGGCAAAGATCACGACCTATTATCTGCAAGATCAAAACCCGGAGTTGAACCGCACCTCGGTCCCACGCGGCGGAATCCCCACGGGCCGTTATCGCCTTTCGCTTCAAGATCGCACGAAGATCACCGACAATCTCGAGGCAACGGCGGACATCACCAAAATCAGCGACGCCGTCCTGCTCCAGGATTTTTATCAGTCGGAGTTTCGGGTCAATCCGCAACCGGATAACAACGTCGCTCTCACCCTCACGGGTGACAATTATGCGCTCACCGGCTACGTGCGTTATCAGGTGAATAGTTTTTTTGAAACCACCGAGCGCCTCCCGGAAATTGACCTCGATCTGAAGCGGCAACCACTCTTCGGCGGCCCCATTTTCTACGAAGGCGAGACAAGCGCCGCGGAGCTCAACCGGAATTTCCCGACCGGTTCGATCTTCGAGGACTACAGCGTTTTCCGGGTCGATACTTTTCATCAACTGACTTATCCGAATACTTATTTCGGCTGGCTCGCGGTGGTGCCCCGGATCGGATTCCGCGAAACTTTTTACAGTGAGACGCGCGACCTCGGGCGAACGATTTTCCCGACCACGACACCGGATCCGCTCGCGCCGGAATTCCCTTTCGCAAATCCAACCACCGGCTCGACGAGCACGAATCCCTTGTTCTTTGGCGGCGATACTTTCCGCTCCGTTTTCAACGCTGGGCTGGAAGCCTCTTTCAAGGTTTCGCGGCAATGGGAGCAGGTGCAGACGCGGGCGATCGGCCTCGACGGCCTGCGCCATATCTTCCAGCCCTACGGAAATTTTTCCTACGTCTCGAACCCGACGGCGAATCCGTTGTCGATCCTGCAGTTCGACCGCTTTCAGCCTTCGACCAAGCTCAAGCCGATCGATTTTCCGCAATACACTTCGATCGATTCGCTCGATAACTGGACGATCGCGCGCCTCGGCGTGCGCAACCGGTTGCAGACCCGACGCGACGATCTAACCGTGAACTGGCTCGAGCTGGACACCTATTTCGACGTCAACATCGATAATCCGTTCGATCGCACGCAATTCTCCAACGTTTACAACAAACTCACGCTCACGCCTGTGCCTTGGGCGACGCTGGTGATCGATTCGCAGGTCCCGCTCCTCGACAAGGGCTTCACCGAGGTGGACACGAGCATTCGTTTCCAACCGACCGCGAATACGCAGCTCACCTTGGGCCATCGCTATTTGAACAACAACCCGTTCTTCATCAACAGCAGCCTTTTCACCGTCGGCGGCTATTATCGCATCAATGACAATTGGGGGGTCGGTGCGCTCGAGCAATACGAAGCCACCACCAAAATTCTCGAGCAGCAGCGTTACGAGCTTTATCGCGACCTCACCAGCTGGGTCGCTTCCGTCGGCGCGATTATTCGCGACAATGGCGGCGTAAAGGAATACGGCGTGCTTCTCACTTTCACGCTGAAGGCGTTTCCGAAATTAAGTTTTGATCTGAACTTAGACCCCGCCGGAACCAACCAGAATACAACGACGCCGTGATCAGAATTTCTGATTGCTGATTTGTGATTTTTGATTGGAGGCAGAAGGCGACATTCGGGAACAAATCGGCACTCAGAAAATCAGGACTCATCAATTCCTATGGATATTTCGATTATCGGCTCCGGCTATGTGGGGCTTGTCACCGGCGCCTGTTTTGCCGACGTCGGCCACAATGTTATCTGCGTCGATAACGACCCGCGTAAAGTCGAGTCGCTCCAGCAAGGCAAGGTGCCGATCTACGAGCCGGGCCTGGAGGAGATCATTCACCGCAATGTTTCCGCGCAACGGCTGCGCTTCACCGGCAGCATCAAGGAAGGTGTCGACGGCGGGCAGGTCGTTTTCATCGCCGTGCCCACTCCGCAGGATGCGGATGGAAGCGTCGATCTCAGCTTTATCGAAAAGGTCGCGCGCGAAATAGCCGGTGTGCTGGCCGACTATCGTGTCATCGTCGATAAAAGCACGGTGCCGGTGAAGACCGGCGAAAAAGTCGCCGAATCGATCAAGCGCTACAACAAACATGGCGCGGAATTTGACGTCGTGAGCAACCCGGAATTCCTCCGCGAAGGTTGCGCTGTGGCCGACCTGATGAAGCCCGATCGCATTGTCATCGGGGCCCAAAGCGAGCGCGCGATCGATCTGATGAAGAAAGTCTACGAGCCGTTCATGGCGCCGATTCTCGTCACCGACATCAACAGCGCGGAATTGATCAAGCACGCCGCCAACTCCTTCCTCGCGCTCAAGATTTCCTACATCAACGCCGTCTCCGCGATTTGCGAAGCGAGCGGCGCCGACATCGAAAAAGTAGCTGACGGCATTGGCATGGACCGGCGCATTGGCCGCAATTTTCTCAACGCCGGGATCGGCTACGGCGGCTCCTGTTTCCCGAAGGACATCGCCGCGTTTATCACCATCAGCGAACAACTCGGCGTGCCTTTTAATCTCCTTAAGGAAGTGCAGCGGATCAATGCCGGACAAAAGGATCGTTTTCTCAAAGCCGTGCGCGATGCGCTCTGGGTTTTGCGCGATAAAAAAATAGCCGTCTGGGGTCTCACCTTTAAGCCCGACACCGACGACATTCGTTCCTCGGTCGCGATCGACCTCGTCGCCGACATGCTCCGCGAAGGCGCCAAAGTCTCGGCCTACGATCCCAAAGGAATGGAAAAAGCTAGAGAAGTAAAATCGATCGCGGACGCTCGCCTAACGAATAGCGCAATGGAAGCATTGGAGGACGCCGAGGCGCTCATCATCGCGACGGAATGGGCGGAATTTGGCAACGTCGACCTCGCCGCGGTGAAGGAAAAAATGCACACCCCGATGGTCTTCGACGGCCGCAATCTCTACGACCCGGAAACGATGCACAAACTCGGCTTTCACTACACCTCGATCGGTCGGCCGCGAGCGCGGTCGGCCTGAGGGTGGCATGAGATCCGGCCGCGCTCTCGCTCTCGACGCCCTCGTCCGCTGGCGGAACACCGACGACTTCGCCGACAAAATTGTCGCGGAGACTTTTAGGCAGAGTGCACTCGGGACTTCCGATCGCGCTTTCGCGCTCGAGCTTTTCTACGGCGCGTTGCGCAACCTCACGCTGCTCGATTTCTGGATCATGCAATTGCGTCAGGCTCCGGTTGACGCCCATACGCGCGATATTCTCCGGCTCGGTCTCTACCAAATCCTGCTCATCGAGACCGCCGCGCACGCCGCCGTCTTCGAAACGGTCGAGCTCGCCCTCCGCCGCGCGCGCGGCTTGATCAATGCCCTCCTGCGGCGTGCGCTCAGAGAAAAGGATGCCCTCACCAGATTGGCCGGAGATCTGCCGCTCCCCGTGCGCTTCTCCGAGCCCGAATTTCTCGTCGAAAAATGGAGCCAGCAATTCGGCACGGAATCCGCGCTCGCGCTCTGCCGCTGGAATAACCAGCCGGCGGCGGTGCACGCGCGCATCAACCCGCTCAAGATCAGCTCCGCAGCTTTCACGCAGAAATACCCGGGGAGCGTTTCGTTAGGCGGGCGGGCGGGCTTCGTCGATTTGCCCAAACCGGGCGCGGCTCTGGCGACGGGTGACTGTTACATTCAGGACCCGAGTACCGCGCTTGCCTGCGAACTGCTGCAGCCCGCCCCCGGAGAGACAATCCTCGACGCCTGCGCTGCGCCGGGCGGCAAATCCGCTTACCTCGCAGGAATGATGGCGAACCGCGGCACGCTCATCTCCGTCGATCGCGACGAAGCCCGGCTGGAGCGGCTCCGTGGCAATCTCGTTAGGCTGGGCGTGACGAACGCAAGCATTGTGCGATGCGATTGGCTGGAGCGGGAATCGATCCGCGCCGCGGCTTTCCAGCTGCAAACGTTTCACAAAATCCTGCTCGACGCCCCTTGCAGCAATACCGGAGTAATGCGGCGCCGGGTGGACGTGCGCTGGCGGTTGCGCCCGGAAGGATTCGCCCGGATGCGCAGGCAGCAGCTCGCCATTCTCGAAAATGTCGCGTCGCTGCTCAAGCCGGGCGGTTCGTTAGTCTACAGCACCTGCAGTTTGGAAGCGGAAGAGAATGAGGAAGTGGTCGCGGCGTTTGTGCGCGGAAATCCGGCTTTTCGCCTAACGAAATCGGAGCAAGCGCTGCCCTTCCGCGATGGCTTCGACGGCGCGTATGCCGCCTGGCTGGAACTCACCGCCTGACCGCGGCGGCACTCGCGCTCCTGATCGCGCTCGATCCGTGCGGCGGGCTCTCCGATACGATTACGAGCACGAGTTCGAGGCGGTTGCATCCCCTCCCCGCAATGGAATGATAGCCGCGTATGCAAGACGCCCGTTTTGACCAACTCGCTTCCCTCCTCGTCCATTACTCCACCAATTTGCAGCGCGGCGAAAAGGTCCTGATCGAATCCTTCGATGCGCCCGAGGAAATGACGATTGCCCTCATCCGCGCCGCGCGCAAAGCGGGCGCCATTCCCTTTTCGCAAATTCAGCGGGCGCGGGTCAGCCGCGAGCTCGCGCTCAGTGCCGACGAAAAACAACTCAACCTGGCGGGGACGCATGAACTGGCGCGGATGAAAAAGATGGATGCCTACATCGCGGTGCGCGGCAGCCACAACATCAGCGAGCTGGCTGACGTCCCGATCGATCGGCTAAAATTGGTCGCGAAAAAAATGCGCGCGGTGCAGGACCAGCGCGTCCAGAAAACCAAATGGGTCGTGCTCCGCTGGCCGACTCCGGCGATGGCGCAATTGGCCGGCATGAGCACGGAAGCTTTTGAGGATTTCTTCTTTAAAGTCTGCATCCTCGACTATCGCAAACTGCAACCCGGAATGAAGGCGCTGAAAGCGCTCATGGAAAAAACCGACAAGGTCCAGGTCAAGGGTCCGGGGACCGACCTTCGTTTTAGCATGAAAGGGATTTCGGCAATTATTTGCGGCGGCGACCGCAATATACCAGATGGCGAAGTCTTCAGTTGCCCGGTGAAAGATTCTGTTCAGGGCTACGTCACCTTCAACGTGCCGAGCGTTTACCAGAGCACCGGTTTCGACAATATCCGGCTCGATTTCCGCGACGGGAAAATCGTCGAGGCGACGAGCAACCAAACGAAGAAGCTGAACGAAGTGCTCGATTCCGACGCGGGCGCCCGTTACATCGGCGAGTTCTCGTTAGGCTGCAATCCCTACATTCGGGAGCCAATGCGCGACATTCTTTTCGACGAGAAGATCGCGGGCTCGTTCCACTTCACGCCCGGGCAGGCCTACCAGGAAGCGGACAACGGCAATCGCAGCCAAGTCCACTGGGATATGGTTTGCATTCAGCGGAAGGAACACGGCGGCGGCGAAGTTTACTTTGATGACGAGTTGGTTCGGCGCGATGGCGAGTTTCTTCCCAAACAGTTGCGCTCGCTCAACTGGAAAAACTTCCGGTAGCGGGCCATCGGCCGTCCTGGGCCCGCGGAAGCATGTCCCTCCGCGCCTTCGGGGTTAGCCGCGCCGGCTGGAATTGCCTAACGGATTTACCTGGATGGTTGCCAGCTCGCTGCTGCCACCCAATTGGACGTTCTCGATCTCGAAGATCGGCGCCCCGTCGATCGAGCTCGGCCCGGAGCCTGGCAATTGCATGGAGACATTCTTCGAAGTGGAGTTCAAGACGATCGCCGTGATTTCAAAGAGCGGGGAAAATTCGATCGCCGCGATCTGGAATTGAGCGGTAAGATGCACGGAGGCTTGTTCTTGATGGGACGGAGTCAGCTGAACCGGGGCGCTTCCCGCGCTGGCCATCAGTTCCAATCCGGAGATGGCGAAGGAGGGCGAGGTCAGGACGGCCGGCTTTTCCCGAGCGGATGGCGAGAGGCGAATCGTGCCGATGGTTCCGCCAGAGAGCTGAATACTGGCGACCTCGAAAGTGACCTGCAGGTTCATCGGGGGCTGCGGCTGCTGCGAGGGCGCGAGACGCATGCTCACCACTTTGGAAGTCGGTTTTAACTGCAGGCCGCTCATCTTGAAAGTAGGCGTGAGTTGCATCGAGGCGATCTCCAACGAGAACGTCAGCTGCACCGCAGTGTGCATGCCGCCTGCGGGCTGTTGAACCGCGATCGCAGGAGCGGGAGTGCGGACGTCGGTGGAAATTGGAGTGATAGACGATTCAGGCATGATAACGAGAGGAGTTGAGGATGGTGTAGTTGGTTTGGTGGAGATGATGTTAGAAGCAAAAGAAGGAGTTTCAATGGAAGAGTGCGGCGCTGCGTGGGGACCGGCAATCGCCGCGATCGCCGCAATCTCGGGCTCGAGACGCACAGGAACCTGAACAGGTTTGGTCGCGGGTTCGGGTGCGGGCGTAGCCAACTCGGGCGAAAGAGGCGGAGCCGGAGCGATGGGAGCGAGCCGCGGAACGGGCTCTCCCTGCCCGACCGGTTCCTCGCGGGGCGCGACTGGTTCGGCGATCGCTGCGACAGGGGTTTTGGCTGCGGCAGCGATCGCAGGTTTCTCCGATTCGGTCAATGGCACTTTCGGCTGGACGAAGATTGCCGGCGGAGTCGCGGCGGGGGCCTTGGCGGGCCTGCCCAGGGGAAGAAGCGAACGTTTCGGCATGGCCGCGAGTGAAACTTCTCTTTCGTCACGCAGCGGAGTTTTGGGCGACGCCAGCGGGGTTTTTGACTCGTTAGGCACGGGCGCAGGTTCGGGAGCCTTCGCAGCGGGTGGACCCGCAGAGGCCATTGCAGGCGTCACTTTCAAAACCGATGGAGGCGGCTCGTTAGGCGAGGAGGCTGGCGCCGGCTGGGCCAGGTCGGCAGCGGCTTTGCCGGGTCCGCGGAGGTCAGCCGGCTCGCTTCCCTTTAACTGCAACGAGATCTTCGGCGGACCACCCCCCAAATGTTCGCGGGAAACGCGGCGTTGATCGCCGGTGACCGGGCCACTCTCCCCGAACCGAGGCTCGGTCAGCGGCATGGAAGATTTATAGAATCCAGCATTCGCCAGGGGACGGCGCATTTGCTGCGCTACGAGCCAGCCAAGAATCACCACGCCGCCCAGAAGCAGACCACCGAAAAGAAGCATCCGCGGCTCCGCTGCGCGATCCATCATTTCCGCGAAAGTCGGTTGCGACCATTCGCGAATACGCGCGGGCGCCAGCGCCGTCGCCACGGGAGTGACCGCTGAACTGGCCGTGACAATCGCGTGAACCGAAGCCCTGGGAGCAGGCACGTTGGTTTTTTTCCCGACGGCCTGGCCCGGCGAAAGGTTTGCCGCCGCAACTGTAGCCGGCGACGAGGCGGCTTTGGCGCCAGCCGTAGCTGGAACTATCGGGGGAGTGGCGACTGCGGCGGGCGAAGTCGCAGCAGCGGCCTGCTCCTCACCCGTCACGAGCGGTGCCGGCAGCGATGCTTCTCCCAGCCGCATTGCAGGAATCGACCCTGCCGGAGTTTCGTTCGCCTGGGCAAGCGCGGTGACCGGCGGCACGGTGTCCGGCGCGCGCTCCAACCAGGCGAGGTCGTAAAACACGTCCGCGAAAACGATGTTCAATGCCGGCGAATAAATTTTGCGCGCGGAATTGACCCAATCGATTCCTTGGTCGGGATTACCGTGTTTAAAGGCCCAGGCCGCCTGCGCGTAGTAGAGCGCCGGCGTATCGCCGGTGAACTTGAACTGATCCATCATCTTCTGCGCCTGGGTGTCGTTCCCCTCCAGCAGCAGAGTCATGAAAATCTTATATTTGATGAGCTGCGCCGCCTGATTCTTTTCTCCACCGGGTGTCTCACTGAAGAGCTTCTCAAGCCGCTCGCGCGCTTTGGCGTACTCTTTTTTCTTAAATGGAATCCGCGCCAGATTGTATTGCGCTTCGCGGAATTTCGGGTCGGCCGCGAACGCCT
>JBBSGS010000072.1:0-11817 GCA_038253875.1 Chthoniobacterales bacterium | reverse complement strand
GCCAGGCCGGCTTGCAGCCGGCCGCGCTTCGGGCCAAGGAAGGCCTCGCCTTGCTCAACGGCACGCAGGCGATGCACGCCGTCGGCGGTCTCGCGTTGCTCCGGGCCAAACGCCTCACGCGCGTCGCCGATGTCGCTGGCGCGATGAGCCTCGAAGCACTCCGAGGAACGCCCGTGGCGTTCGATGCGCGCATTCACCAGGCTCGCCCCCATCCGGCGCAGATGGCCGTCGCGCGTCACCTGCTCGCGCTTCTGCGCGAGAGCGAAATTCGCGCTTCTCACATCGAGAACGATCCGCGGGTGCAGGATGCCTACAGCCTGCGCTGCATCCCGCAGGTCCACGGCGCCGTGCGCGGGGCGCTTGCGCATTGCGAGGAGGTCCTGGCGATCGAATCCGGTTCCGCCACCGACAATCCGCTCATCTTCACCGATAATGGCGACGTTCTTTCCGGCGGCAATTTTCACGGCGCGCCCCTCGCGCTCGCTTTTGATTACGCGGCCATCGCCGCGACCGATCTCATGAGCATGAGCGAACGGCGGATCGATCGCCTAACGAACCCGGACTTGAGCGAAGGACTGCCCGCTTTCCTCGCGCAACATCCGGGTATGCAGTCCGGTTTCATGATCGCGCACGTCGCCGCGGTGGCGTTGCTCAATGAGGCGAAAGTCCTCGCCCATCCGGCCAGCGTCGACAATCTCCCGACCTCGGCGGGGAAAGAAGATCATGTTTCCATGGGCATGACCGGTGCACTCAAGTTCCGCACAATCGTGGAAAATGCGGAGAACGTGCTCGCGATCGAGCTGCTCGCGGCGGCGGAAGGTCTGGAGTTTCGTCGCCCGCTTCGAGCCGGTCATGGAGTCGAACGAGCCCATGCCGCAGTACGCTCGCTGGTTCCGCGCCTCGAGGAGGATCGCGCGCTTTCGCCCGACATCGCGCGCGTCGCGGAAGCGATTCGCGCCGGGAAATTCGACAGCGAAGACGAGGAAGATTTATGACGGGGACACGAACGATTCGTGCGCCCCGCGGCAGCGAGCGCAGCTGCAAAGGCTGGCCGCAGGAAGCCGCTCTGCGCATGCTCATGAACAACCTCGATCCCGAGGTGGCCGAAGCCCCCGACCGGCTGATCGTTTACGGCGGCACCGGCCGCGCGGCCCGGAGTTGGGAGGCGTTCGACGCGATCGTGCGCTCGCTTCGCGAACTCGAAAACAATGAAACTCTTCTCATCCAATCAGGCAAGCCCGTCGGAATTTTCCGCACTCACGAAGACGCGCCGCGCGTCCTCCTCGCGAACTCCAATCTCGTCGGCCAGTGGTCAAATTATCCGGAATTCAATCGCCTCGAAAAACTTGGCCTAACGATGTACGGCCAGATGACCGCGGGCTCGTGGATTTACATCGGCAGCCAGGGGATCGTGCAGGGGACCTTTGAGACCTTCGCCGCCGCGGGGAAAAAGCATCTCGGCGGTTCGCTCGCAGGGAGGCTGCTCGTCACCGGTGGACTCGGCGGAATGGGTGGCGCGCAGCCACTGGCCGCGACGATGAATGGCGCGCGCTGTCTCGGCATCGAGGTCGATCCCGCGCGCATCGAGAAACGTCTGTCCAGCGGTTACTGCGATAAAATCGCGCATTCGCTCGAGGAAGCGTTGCGGCTTCTCGATACGAGCGATGCCATCTCGGTCGGCCTCGTCGGCAATTGCGCGGATGTGCTCCCGGAGATGGTGAAGCGCGGGATCGTCCCCGACGTGCTGACTGATCAGACGAGCGCGCACGATGCCCTCAACGGTTACGTGCCTAACGGAATGGGTCTGGCGGAAGCGCTGAAATTGCGCACGGCGAATCCCGACGAATACGTCGAGCGCTCGATGGCCGCGATGGCGGTGCACGTTGAGGCGATGCTCGAGCTGCAGAAGATGGGTGCGATCACCTTCGATTATGGAAACAACCTCCGCACCCAGGCGAAAAAAGCCGGCTGCAAGCGCGCCTTCGATATTCCGGGATTCGTTCCGGAGTACATCCGCCCGCTCTTTTGCGAAGGGAAAGGGCCTTTCCGCTGGGTGGCGCTGAGCGGTGATCCGTCCGACATCGCGCGGACCGACCGGCTCGCGCTGGAACTGTTTCCGAAAAACGAAACGCTCGCGCGCTGGATGAAACTCGCGCAGGAGCGGATCCAGTTTCAAGGACTGCCCGCGCGCATTTGCTGGCTTGGCTACGGTGAGCGCGCGGAGTTCGGCGTGGCCATCAATCAACTCGTTAGCCGCGGCGAGATTTCCGCGCCGATCGTGATCGGCCGCGACCATCTCGACACCGGCTCGGTCGCCTCGCCCTTTCGCGAGACCGAAGGGATGATCGACGGGAGCGACGCGATCGCGGATTGGCCGTTGCTGAACGCACTCGTCAACACGGCGGCGGGCGCTTCCTGGGTCTCGATTCACAACGGCGGCGGCGTTGGCATCGGCTACTCGCAACACGCCGGCATGGTCGTGGTCGCCGACGGCAGCGAGAGCGCGGAGCGCCGACTCCAGCGTGTCCTCACGAGCGATCCAGGGATGGGTATCATCCGCCACGCCGACGCCGGTTATTCGCGTGCGATCAATTTCGCGAAGACAAACGGGGTTAAGATTCCCATGGAATCACGCACCCTGGATTGAATGCGTGATTTCAATAATTGATTCCGCGGATGGAAATTTTCTACACGGAACTCGCCCTCAAAGATTTGCGTCGCATCCCGAAAAAGTTCGCCTCTCAAATCGTATCGAAGATTTCACGGCTCCAACATGGGCTTCGCGGAAACGTTAAGCGGTTGACGAATTTCGATTTCGACTACCGCCTGCGTTGCGGAGATTATCGAGTGCTCTTCGATATTGAAGACAACGCCGTCATAGTCCACCGTGTTCGGCATCGAAAACAGGCTTATGACTAAG
This sequence comes from Chthoniobacterales bacterium, assembly GCA_038253875.1. Classification (GTDB taxonomy): domain Bacteria; phylum Verrucomicrobiota; class Verrucomicrobiia; order Chthoniobacterales; family UBA10450; genus Palsa-1392. Next base: position 8,897 of record JBBSGS010000072.1, on the reverse strand, counting down.
GCCGCTCTCAAAAACGTAACCAGCGAGATTGCTCGCAAGCGTCGTGAAGTAACGCGTTTGCAAGAAGACCTCGAGGATATGTTGGATCATCTCGCGGTCATCGAAGCGCGCGCAAAATCCGCGGGCGGAAAGCGCTATTCGACCGCTGAGGTCAAACGCGCCTTGCTGATTTGAGCACATCCGCGCGGTCACCGGTTGAGCGAATCATAAACAAGTGATGAGCCAGACCTAGCCATGCCAAGACTGATCGAGTGCGTGCCTAACTTTTCCGAAGGCCGCGACCTGAATGTCATTCGTCAGATTACGGCGGCGATTGAATCCGTGGATGGCGTTTCGCTCCTCGACGTCGCTCCGGGCGCGAGCACGAATCGCACGGTGGTCACGTTCGTCGGCAGTCCGGAAGCGGCGGTGGAAGGCGCCTTCCGCGGAATCCAAAAGGCTGCTGAGCTGATCGATATGCGTAAGCACAAAGGCGCGCATCCGAGAATGGGCGCGGCCGATGTTTGTCCGTTTATCCCGGTGAGCGACGTGAGCTGGGAGGAAGCCATCGCGTGCGCTGAACAGCTCGGAAAACGCGTCGGCGAGGAGTTGAAAATTCCCGTTTACCTTTATGAGAAGGCGGCGAAAAATCCCGGGCGCGCCAATCTGGCGATCATCCGCGCGGGCGAGTACGAAGGCTTTTTCGAGAAGATCAAAGAGAAGATGTGGAAGCCGGATTTCGGGCCCGCGGTCTTAAACGAAAGAGCGGGCGCGACCGTGATCGGCGCGCGAGAATTCCTCGTCGCTTACAACGTGAACCTGAATACGAAAGCCGTTCGGCGAGCCACGTCGATCGCTTTTGATGTGCGGGAGAATGGCCGGGTCAAAACCGACGACGGCACGCCGACGGGAAAACCAGTGCTCGATGCGAAAGGAGAACCGCAGCGGGTGCCGGGAATGTTGAAGCACGTCAAAGCGATCGGCTGGTTTGTCGAGGAATACGGGATGGCGCAGGTCTCGATGAACCTAACGAATATCGAAGAGACGCCGCTCCATGCCGCCTTTGCCGCCTGTGAGGAAGCGGCCGGCAAACGTGGCTTGCGCGTCACCGGCTCGGAACTGGTCGGCATGCTTCCGAAAAAATGTCTGCTCGATGCGGGCCGCTATTTTTTGCGCCGGCAAGGTTGGTCGGAAGGGGCCGCCGAAGAAGAGCTGATCGATCTCGCCATTCGCTCGATGGGATTGAATGAGGTGAAGTCGTTTGATCCCAGGGAAAAAGTGATCGAGCTGAAGATCGCCGCGGAGTCGAAGAAGTCGCTCGTGCAACTCAACCTGCGGCAGTTTTGCAACGAAACCCTGAGCGATTCGCCCGCGCCTGGGGGCGGTTCGGTGGCGGCTTTGATGGGTGCCCTCGGGGTGTCGTTAGGCGGAATGGTGGCCAACCTTTCCGCGGGCAAACGCGGTTGGGACGATCGGCTCGAGTACTTCAGCGGCATCGCCGTGCAGGCGCAGGCTTTGAAAGACGAGCTCCTCCTGCTCGTCGATGAAGACACCGCGGCCTTCAACAAAGTAATGGCAGCGTTTGGCCTCCCGAAAGATTCCGCAGAGGAAAAAGCCGCGCGATCCGCTGCGATCCAGGCGGCGAACAAATATGCCGCCGAGGTTCCGCTTCGAGTCATGGAGACGGCGCTGAAATCCTATCCGATTCTCGGCGCGATGGCGGAAAAAGGGAACCTGGCGTCGATCTCCGACGTGGGCGTTGGCCTCATCGCCACCCGGGCGTGCATCGACGGCGCGGGGTTGAACGTGCTCACCAATCTGGCGGGATTGAAAGAGGAGGCGGTAAAATCGGCGCTCGGAAAACGGGTGCGCGAGATCAGCACCGAATCCGAGACTGAGTTCAATAAAATCAGCGACACCGTCGAGAGCAAAATCGTGTGAAGAAAGCGGCGGGCTCCATCGCGCTCCTGCACGCGGCCCAGCTGGTGACGGTGGCAGGACCGTCCGGGACGCGCGTCGGCCCGGCGATGCGCGAGCTCGGAATCATTCCCGATGGCGGCATGTTGGTGCGCGACGGGGTCATCGAGAGGGTCGGGAGCTCGGAGGAAATTGCCGGCAAACTGCCTAACGACATCGATGTCTTCGAGGCGCGGGGCCGCGTTGTGCTCCCAGGTTTTGTCGATGCCCATGCCCATCCGGTGTTCGGTGGGAATCGGGTCGATGAGTTTGAGCTGCGGGCGAGGGGGGCATCCTACGAGGAGATCGCGGCGCAGGGTGGGGGGATTCGTTCCACCGTGCGAAAGTCGCGGGCCGCGAGTGAGGCGGAACTTCTCTCCCTCGCACAAAAGCGCACGGATTGGTTTCTGCGTTGCGGCACCACCACGATGGAAGCGAAATCCGGCTATGGTCTTTCGCCCGAGGAGGAGCTGAAAATCCTGCGCGTCATCCGGCAACTGAACGAGACCACGCCGATCGAATTCGTGCCGACGTTTCTCGGCGCACATGCCGTTCCCGACGAATATCGGGACCGGCCTAACGAGTATATCACTAGCGTGGTCGAGGAGATGCTGCCTGAAGTCGTTAGGCAAAACCTCGCGGAATTCTGCGACACTTTTTGCGAACGCGGCTACTTCGACGCCGCGGCGACCCGGCGCGTTCTGGGTGCGGCAAAGGCGGCGGGATTGAAACTGCGGATGCACGCCGACCAACTCACGAACTCGGGCGCGGCTGCTCTCGCCGCGGAACTCGGCGCGGTCACCGCCGATCATCTCGAGCAGACCGAAGCCGCCGGCATCGCCGCGATGAAAGCCGCAGGCGTGCAGCCGGTTCTGCTGCCCGCCGCCGTCTATGCGCTCGGTTCGACGCGGTATCCGCAAGCGCGCGCCATGATCGAGGCTGGTCTCGCCGTCGTTCTCGCGACCGACTTTAATCCCGGCTCCTCGCCGACGCCGTCGATCCCGATGGTGCTTTCGCTCGCCGCGACGCAGATGAAAATGACGCCCGCGGAAGCGGTGACCGCCGCAACGATCAACGCCGCCTGCAGCCTCGATCGCGGCGACAAGATCGGTTCGCTGGAGCCGGGCAAGCGGGGCGATTTTTGCGTCTTCGACTGCGAGGATTACCGCGAAATCGCCTATTGGTTCGGTTTGCCGCAAGTGCATTCCGTCTACGTGAACGGAAACCGCGAGGTGTGATTACGCCCGGAGGGACATGCTTCCGCATGTCCAGTTTGGTGATTCCGGCATTCTGATCGAGACGGCGCTCCTCAGACAAACTGGACTTGCGGAAGCATGTCCCTCCGGGGGCGCGGCCGAGCCGCTTTCTGGGTCGCCGGTTTGCGAACAATTCGGCGCGCCGTTAACATGGCAGCTTGATGAAGGTCGAAGTCGAAAATCAACCGCACTGCGTCGCCACTCTCAAAATCGAGCTGCCGCCCGAGCAGGTTTCCGAGGAATGGGACGCGATCGCGAACAGCTTCGCGCGGCAGGCGCGCATTCCCGGTTATCGCCCCGGCAAAGCGCCAAAGCGCGTGATCGAAGCTAAATTTCGTAAGGACATCCAGGACGAGCTGACGAAAAAACTTGTCTCGAAAAGCTATCACGCGGCGATCGCGGAGAAGCAGTTGCGGGTGGTCTCCCTCACGAATCTCGAGGACGTTGAATTCGGTGACGATCGTTCGATGCGCTTCCGCGCCACGGTCGTGACCGCGCCGGAATTCAAGTTGCCGGATTACAAGGGGATCCCGCTGCAACTACCCGATACCAAAGTGACAGAGGCAGAAGTGAATGCGGCAGTTGAGCGGTTGCGCGAACAATCGGCCGACTTTGTCGACGTGCCGGAGCGCGGCGTGGCGATGGAGGATTTCGCGGTAATCGACTTTGAGGGCACAATCGACGGCAAAGCGATCTCCGAGGTGGCGCCGGGCGCGAGCAAAAACCTTCAAGGTGGCAAGAAATTCTGGCTCCGGGTGGCGCCGGATAATTTCCTGCCGGGCTTCGTCGAGGGGATGATCGGGCAGAAGCCTAACGAGACCCGCACGGTCAAAGTCACGTTCCCTGCTGAATTCCCAGTCGCCGAGATCGCGGGTAAGACGGCCGAGTACTCCGTCACACTGCTCGAGATCAAGGAGCGCGTTCTCCCGTTAGTGGACGAGGCTTTCGCCGGCAAATGGATGCCGGGCAAAAACCTCCAAGAGTTCCGGCAAGTGCTGGAACACCAGATCGAGCACGACAAGGAGCATCAGCTCGAAAACGCGCGCGAATCGCAGGTGATCAAATTCCTCAACGATCGCATCCAGTTCGAGCTCCCCCCGAATCTATTGAAACAGGAAACTCGAGGCGCGCTTTCCGAATTAGTGCAACGCAACCGCGAGCGCGGCGTTCCGGATGATGCGCTCAAGGAAAAGGAACAGGAGCTCATCGAGGCCGCCGGTGGTCTCGCCGCGCATCGATTGAAAACCAATTTTATTCTCCACCGCATCGCCGAGCAGGAGAAAATCAAAGTCTCGCGCGAAGATATCGACGAACGTATCCGGCACCAAGCGATGCATCACAACGTCGCCCCGGAAAAAATGCGGCAGGAGATCGAACAACACGACGGCTTAAACGGTCTCATTGAGCAGATCCTGCTGGCCAAGACGATTGCTTTCCTCGGGGCAAATGCTACCATCGAAGGCGCGCCGCCCCCGGCGGTTTCCGAGCCAATTTCCGAATCAAAATGACCAATCTTCGCAAAGAAAATCTCTCGCAATCCGTGCTCGTCCCGATGGTGGTCGAGCAGACCGCCCGCGGCGAGCGCAGCTACGACATTTACTCACGTTTGCTTAAGGACCGGATCGTTTTCCTGGGTACGCAGATCGACGATCACATCGCCAATCTGGTCATCGCCCAGCTGCTTTTCCTGCAAATGGAGGACGGGAAAAAAGACATCAACATTTACATCAACTCGCCGGGCGGCTCCGTCACCGCGGGCCTCGCGATTTACGACACGATGCAATTCCTCACCTGCGACGTGACCACTTATTGCCTCGGCATGGCTGCGAGCATGGGGGCGGTCCTGCTCGCCGCGGGAACGAAGGGCAAACGCTTCGCGCTCCCGAATTCCGACATCATGATTCATCAGGTCTCGGGCGGCGCGCAGGGTCAGGCGAGCGATGTCGAGCGCACCGTGGAATACATGTTTAAACTGAAGAAGCGGCTCATCCGCATTCTTTCCCAGCACACCGGCAAACCGGAAGATCAGGTCCTGCACGATTCAGATCGCGATTACTACATGAACGCGATGGAGGCAAAAACCTACGGGCTCGTCGACGAGGTGATCAAGTCGCGCAAGGAGGTGAAACTCCTCGATGGCACCGGCGACAAGACTTTGAACGATCGCGCCACCGCGGTCGCAGAGGCGGCGTTGCCGCAGAAGGTCGAGGAATAGGAACTGCTCAATAGGCAGCCAAAATTATGGCACGCGCCTCGAACCTCACGATGTGCTCCTTCTGTGGCAAAAGCCACGCGGAGGTGCGCAAACTCATTGCCGGCCCCGGCGTCTACATTTGCGACAGCTGCATCAACGTTTGCAAAAGCATCCTCGACAAGGAGCTGAACGAAGACGCGCGCCGGCAATCGTCGAACATCCGCGTGCCCAAGCCGGTTGATATCCGCCGGTCGCTCGACCAATATGTGATCGGGCAGGAGATCGCGAAAAAGACGCTTTCCGTGGCGGTGCATAACCATTTCAAACGCGTCCTCCAGACCTCCACGCCGACCGATACCTCGTCTGCTTTTCAGCCGGATCCGTTTGCCGATGTCGAGATCGAGAAGAGTAATATCCTGCTCATTGGCCCGACCGGTTCCGGGAAAACGCTCCTCGCCAAAACGCTTGCGAAAATTCTCGACGTGCCGTTTTGCATCGCCGATGCGACAACGCTGACCGAAGCCGGCTACGTCGGCGAGGATGTTGAAAACATCATTCTGCGGTTACTACAGAACGCCGACTACGATGTGAAGCGGGCCGAGATCGGCATTGTTTACATCGACGAAATCGACAAGATCGGCCGCAAGACTGACAACGTCAGCATCACGCGCGACGTCTCCGGGGAAGGCGTGCAACAAGCGCTCCTGAAAATTCTCGAAGGCAGCACCTGCAACGTTCCCCCGCAGGGCGGACGGAAACATCCGCACCAGGAATACATCCAGGTGAACACGGAGAAGATTCTCTTCATTTGTGGCGGCGCGTTTGTTGGTCTCGACAAAATCGTCCAAAAACGCATCGGCAATAAGTCGATGGGCTTCAGCAGCCCGACTTTGGAAGTGGAGGAAGCGTTGCTCCGCGAATCGGTTCGCCGAGTCGAGCCGGAAGACTTGTTAGGCTTCGGCATGATCCCGGAGTTTATCGGTCGTCTCCCCGTGCTCAGCGCGCTCGACGCGCTGACTGAGGATGAGATGGTGCAAATCCTGACCGACACGAAGAACGCGATGATCAAGCAGTACACCAAGCTCTTCGCGATGGAAGGCGTGCGCCTCACGGTGACGAAGGATGCGTTGCGTGCGCTTGCCGCTCAGGCCGTCACCAAAGGCACCGGCGCGCGGGCGCTCCGCTCCATGCTCGAGCGCATCATGCTCGACATCATGTATGAAGTGCCGAGCCGCGAAGACATCGCCGAGGTCACGATCAATCGCGCCGTCGTCGACGGCAAAAAAGTTCCGCTCATTCGCAAGAAGCAGGACAAAGACGCGGCCTAACGTGATATTGGCGCCATGAGTGCCGGGGTCGAGACCTACCGTTTTTCCGTCGAGGAATTCAATAAACTCGGCGAGGCTGGAATCTTCGACGAGGATGATCGAGTCGAACTGCTCGATGGGGAAATCATCGTCATGAGTCCGATCGGATCAGAACACGCTGCGATCGTTCTTCGCATGGGTTGGTATTTCCAGCAGCGACTGGGGAAACGGCTCCTGACGAGCACGCAGAATCCGACGGTGATCGACGAGTTTTCCGAGCCACAGCCGGATTTGATGCTGCTAAAACTGAAGCCTGATTTTTATCGGAGCGCGCACCCGCGTCCCGAAGATATTCTTCTGCTCGTCGAAGTAAGCGACACGACGCTCGGCTACGATCGCGGACGCAAACTGCGCAAATATGCAGAATGCGAAGTGCAAGAGGTTTGGATCGTCAACTTAAGGACGATGATGATCGAGCAATTCCGCTCGCCCTCGTTGTCGGAATATTCCGTTTCGCGAAATTATCGCCGTGACGAATCGATCGCACTCGAAGCCTTCCCCGAAGTCACTTTCCAAGTCGAGGAGTTGATCGGTTAGCGAACCGGTTTGCAGTGGCGCGGAGAAGCAGCCCGCGCGAAAAGTTCCCGGTGCGCGTCGTCGTTATCAACACTGGGACCGAGATTTTGCTCGGTGATGTTCTCAATACCCACCTCACCTTCATCGCCCAGCAGATTCTCCCGCTCGGTCTTCGGGTCGAACGGCAGATCGCCGTGCCCGACGGCTCTGCCATCCATGAGGCGCTGCAGGAAAATTTCGCGGACGCCCAAATTATTTTCGTGACCGGCGGCCTCGGGCCGACCACCGACGACATTACGCGGGAGATCACGGCGGAAATGCTTGGCTTGGAGCTGGCGGCGGACGCCGATTTGGAGGGGACCATTACGGAGCGGCTCCGCAGGCGTGGGATCCGTCTGACCGATCGCATCCTCCGCCAGGCTAAGGTGCCGCGCGGGGCGCAGGTTTTGCCTAACGACAACGGAACGGCGCCCGGGCTTTACCTCGCGGCGCGCGGAACAGACGCGGGCGCCTCCCCGCACCTCTTCCTCCTTCCCGGGCCGCCGCGCGAATTGCGGCCGATGTTCGGGCAATCCGTTGTCCCGCTTCTGCGTGGTATCGTTAGGCAGGAGAAGCCCTTCGCCTATCGGGGTTACCGGATTGTTGGAATGGGGGAATCCTACGTCGAGGAGGCCGTGGGCAGGCAACTCCTCGCTCTGCCCGGGCTCGAACTCGGCTACTGTGCGCGCATGGGCGAGGTCGATCTGCGCGTCATCGCCACCCCGGAAATCATCGAGCAAGCCGACACGATCGTGCGCGCTAAGTTGGCCGCCTCGATTTTCTCCACAAGGAGCGAGACGCTCGAAACGGTCATCGTTAGGCAACTGTCGGAAAGAAAGGCGACACTTGCGGTTGCGGAGTCGTGCACCGGCGGATTTCTCGCCCATCGGCTGACGAACGTGCCGGGTGCCTCGGAAGTTTTTTTAGCGGGTTACGTCACCTATGCGAACGCGGCGAAAATAGCGACGCTCGGAGTGGATCCGGCGGTGCTCGTCGCTCATGGCGCGGTCAGCGAAGAAGTGGTCCGGGCGATGGCGGAAGGAGCGCTCACCGAATCCAACGCCACCTTCGCACTCGCGACAACCGGCATTGCCGGACCCGGAGGCGGGAGCCCGGCGAAGCCAGTGGGGACCGCCTACCTTGCCCTCGCGGGCGATGGCGCAACCGTCGTTAGGCATTTCTTCTTTCCGACCGATCGTGAGACCTTCAAACAGCTCGCCACTCAGAACGCACTCAATCTCCTGCGCGAGCGTCTCGCCTAACGAAAAGCGCGGTTGCACAGTTCTTGTAGACGCTTCGCTCTGCGAAGCGCGGGACGGGCAAGCCAACTCGCCCTCGCGTTTCCCAGAGGGAAACGTCCACAGTATGCCGCGGGCGCAAGCCTAACGACTAGTCAGCCACCAGCACCGGGGTGCCGACTTTAACGTGATTGAAAAATATCTCGGCGGCCGCCGAGGGCATGCGAATGCAACCATGCGACGCGGCGTAGCCCGGCAGAAACCCGACGTGCATCCCGACGCCGCCATCCGTCAGGCGCATGAACCATGTCATCTCCGCGCCCACGAAATGGGTGCCGCTCGGCGCGGAATC
>JBBSGS010000071.1:0-11828 GCA_038253875.1 Chthoniobacterales bacterium | reverse complement strand
GTTCCATTTGCCATCGTCATCCTGATCGGACTTTTTCTCTTTCAATCGCGGGGCACGACTGGCGTGGGGAAGGTCTTCGGGCCGGTAACCATTTTGTGGTTCCTGACGCTCAGCCTGCTAGGGCTGCACCAGATTGTTCGCGCGCCGGGAGTGCTGGCGGCGATCAACCCGATCCATGGTTTCGATTTTTTCCTGAATAACGGGAGCCGGGGATTCGTCGTCCTCGGCGCGGTTTTTCTCGTGGTCACGGGAGGCGAAGCGCTTTACGCGGACATCGGTCACTTTGGCACCGCACCGATTCGCCTGACTTGGTTTGTGATTGTTCTCCCAGCACTCACGCTGAATTATTTTGGGCAGGGCGCGCTTCTGCTCGTCCAACCAGAAAGCGCAGTGAATCCGTTTTATCGCATGGCCCCTTCCTGGGCGCTTTTCCCGATGGTCATTCTTTCAACCGCGGCGGCGGTCATTGCCTCGCAGGCGATAATTAGCGGGGCTTTTTCCCTCACCATGCAGGCGATCCAGCTCGGCTACAGCCCGCGCTTGCAAGTGAAATACACTTCCGCGCGCGTCATCGGACAGATTTACGTGCCGGTGGTGAATTGGGCGTTGATGCTCTGCTGTATCGGGCTGGTCCTTGGCTTTCGGACCTCGAGTCGGCTCGCCGCGGCTTACGGGGTGGCAATCACCACCACGATGTTGATCACGACCATTCTGTTCTATGTCGTGGCGCGCCGCCGATGGCATTGGCCGGCAGCAGTGGCTTTTCCGGTGGCGGCATTTTTCATCACCATCGACCTCGCGTTTTTCGGAGCGAACATGCTCAAGGTGGCGCATGGCGGTTGGTTCCCGCTGCTCGCCTCGGCTGGCATTCTTTTCCTCATGCTCACCTGGAGAAAGGGGCGCCGCGTTCTGCGCGGCCATCTGGCCGACATTTGCCTCCCGCTCGGCGACTTTCTTCCCGATCTGAAAAGCCAGAGTATCCGCCGAGTGCCGGGAACGGCCATCTATATGTCAGGCAACCGATCGGGAACGCCGCTCGCTTTGCTGCACAATCTCAAACACAACAAAGTGGTGCACGAGCAGGTGGTGCTCCTGACCGTACGCACCGGGGAAGTCCCCTATCTCGCAAACTCGAAAGACCGTGTCGCCTTAGAGAAGCTGGGTGAAGGATTCTGGCGGGCGCAGGTTCATTTTGGTTTCATGGAAAAGCCCGATGTGCCAGCAGCGTTGGAGAGCGTAAAGCAATCGGAGCTGCGACTTGACGCCATGCGGACGACCTATTTCATCGGCCGGGAAACGATCCTGGCCACGCGCAAGCTCGGTCTCTCCCGGTGGCGCGGTTCGCTTTTCGCCTGGATGACGCGGAATGCCGGCGACGTGACCTCGTATTTTTGCCTGCCACCGAACGGTGTGGTCGAGTTGGGTGCGCGGGTAGAAGTCTAGCTCCGCAGAGACCTTCTATCGCCTTGGATAGACTAGACTGTGTTCGACCAGTCGGACGAAACTGGACGAGCGAAAGCATGTCCCTCCGGAGGGACATGCTTCGGCATGTCCACGCTCCGCGGCAGTGTCCTTTCTTATGCTAGTGCGCTAGACGCTCGCGGCCGCCAGCATCTCGACTTCGGCGCCCGGCTCTGCCGGGTTGCGATTGAACTGGAGGTCGTAGAGTCGGCGGTAGTAACCGCTCTTTTCGAGCAGTTCCTGATGCGTGCCCATCTCTTTAATGCGCCCGTTCTCCATCACCACGATCTGGTCGGCGGAGAGGATGGTGGAGAGGCGATGGGCGATGGCGATGACGGTGCGACCCTCGGCTAGCCGCTCGAGCGCGAGCTGTATCTGTTGCTCGCTCTCAGAATCGAGCGCGGAGGTTGCTTCGTCGAGGAGCAGGATGGGTGCGTTCTTGAGCAGCGCGCGCGCAATTGCGAGGCGCTGCTGCTGGCCGCCGGAGAGAAGACAACCTTTGTCACCCACGATGGTTTGATAACCCTGCGGCTGGGCGGCGATGAAGTCGTGCGCGTAAGCTGTCCTGGCAGCGGCGTAGATTTCCTCCGCGGTGGCGTCGAGCCGGCCGAACTGGATATTTTTGAAGATGGTGTCGTGAAACAGGAAAGTCTCCTGTGAGACGAGGCCGACCTGGGCGCGGAGCGATTCCTGGGTGATCGAGCGCAGATCGTGGCCATCGATCCGCACGACGCCGCCGGTCGGATCGTAGAGTCGCAGGATAAGAGAGAGAATGGTGCTCTTGCCCGCACCGCTCGCGCCGACGAGGGCGAAGCTCCGGCCCGGCTCGATCCGCAAGCTGAGGTTTTTGACAGCGTCCTGTATGCCGCCTTGGTAGCGGAAGGTGACGCGTTCGAACTCAATCTCACCGGTTGATTGCGGGAGAGCGAGGGCGCCGGGCAAGTCCTGCACACTTGGCTCGGAGTCGAGGATTTTAAATATTTCCACGGTCGCCTGGATGGACCGCTGCATGGTAATGTGCATGCGACTGAGGGTCTTAATCGGATCGTAGAGGAGAAAGATCCCGCCGATGAGCGCGATGAATTTCGCCGCCGGGAGTTCCGCCACGTAAACGTAAAGGAGCGCAAGCCCGACGCCGATGGCCGCGATCGTCTCGACCAGCGGCCCGACCGCTTCCATCGCGCGGAGGATGCGCATCGAGTTGGAAAACTGTGCGTCGTTGCTCCGCCGGAACATTTTTTCCTGATGCGCCTCGCGGGCGAAAGACTTGATGACGCGGATGCCGGCGAAGGTTTCCTGCATTGTCACGACCATTTCCCCCAGCCCCACTTGCTCGTTCTTTACGGCTTTACGGGCGCGCTTCCCATACATGCTCAGGGGAATGAGACAGCTCGGGAAAAGGACGAGCGTCACGACGGTGAACTTCCAATCCATGTAGAGGAGCACGCTAATCCCGCCGATGATCGCGATCGGTTGTTTGAAAAGATCGCTGCTGATGGTGGAGAGAGCGGTTTGCATCATCCGGGTGTCGTTCGTGATGCGCGACATGAGGAATCCCGATTGCGCTTTGTTAAAGAAATCCATCGAGTGATTCACCATCTTGTTAAAGAGATGGGTCCTGATGTCGGTCAGGACTTTGTTGCTCACCCAGGTCGTGTAGTAGGTGTTGGCGTAGGAGCAGAGACTGCGCAGGGTCATGACAGCCGGGATGGCGAGGCAGAGGAGGACAAGCGAATTAATTTTCGGTCCCGCGTCCGCCAATTCTGGGTGGGTCGCGAGGGCGGTCGCCGCATGGCCTTTGAAGGCAACGTTGGTTACCCGCGCCATGACAAGTGGGAGGCAGGAAGTGATGCCGCCGTAGAGAAAGCCAAACGCGAGACCCATGATGAATCGCGCTTTGTAGGGCATGGCGTAGGCGTAAAGCCGCTTGTACGGCCGCCATCCGATCCGGATAGTCGTCCAAAGAGACTGCTTCGTCTTCGGTGGCTGCTTGTCGCTCATGACACTGGCGCTGCCGGCTTCGACAGCAGCGACTGCATAGCATCGATCACCTGCGCCGTCGAGATTTCCTTCATCGCCGAGGTCGATTGCTGCGGGACGAAATCGCGCAGTGGCCCAGGGTTGCTGCCTTGTAAAATCACTGCGGTCCCGGCGCGCGGCCGCCAGTGAAAGGGATTGGTCGGGCCGAAGAGATCGACCTGCGGCGTCCCCAGGGCAACGGCCAGATGCATCGGCGCGGAATCAATCGTGACCAGCAATCGCGCGTGCTGGATCAAGGCCGCGAGAGTGAGCAAATCGATCTGGCCGGAAAGATCGAGGAGCGGCCGATGCACATGCGATTTGATTTGCCCGAGGTGCTCTTGTTCCATCGCCGAAGAGCCGCCGGTGATGACGAATCGAGTCGCCTCTTTCCCCGGAAAAGCATCGACCACTTCCGCCCAGCGGCGCGCGACCCAAAACTTTTCCGCCCGCGCCGAGCCTGGGTGAAGCACGATAAAATCTTCACCGAGTTGCTGCGCTGCGATGAGCGCGCCGGCTTTTTCCTGCGCGCTGCGCGGGAGCGCGAGATGAATATCCGGCGAGGCGTCGTGCACGCCGAGAGGCGCGAGAAGCGCCAGATGATGATCGATGGTGTGCAGCGACCGCACTTGCGAAGGAATGAACTGGTTGTAGCTCAATTGCCGGATCGGCTCGCGCAGGACCGTGTCGTAGGTGATACGGTTCCGCGCACCGGAGAGCAGCGTGAGAAAAGCCGAGCGATCCGTGCGCGAAAAATCCAGGCAGTAATCAAACTTCGCCGCGCCGATCGCCAGCCACGGCGCGACATCGGAGGCGCGCCCACGCGCGATGAATGTGCGATCGATTCCGGGAATGGCCGGCAATAATTCCTGCGATCCGTGCGCCACGATGAGCGAAATCTTCGCCGTCGGGAAATTGCGCCGCACGGCCGCGATGGCCGGCACGGTCAGGATCAGGTCGCCGATCCGTTTGAGTTGGATGAGGAGAACGTTCAACCGGCCTAACGAGCCATCCGTATCGCGCTCGCGTAGGCCTGGAGCAGGCGCGCGCGAAAATGGTCCCAGGTGAAATTTTCCACCACCCGCTGGCGCGCGGCGATGCTCATCCGCTCCACGACTTCCGGGTGATCGTATAGATGTTGAATCGCCGCCGCCAGCGCATCGACGTTAGCCGGCGGCACGATCATTCCCTGCACGCCGTCCTCGACCACGTCGCCCGCTTCGCGCGTCGTGATCTGCGGCAAACCGCAGGCCGCCGCTTCGTAGGTGACCTTGGCACTTCCTTCGCATTGCGATGGGAAAACATGGATTGTCGATTGCCTCAGGTAAACCTCCGGCGCCTGCGCGAAGCCGATGACCTTCACATTCGGTCGCGCAAATTTTTTCAGATACGGTCTGATCTCATCGTGAATCGAACCGACGAGCCACAACTCCGCCTCCTTCAGCCGGAGTCGATCCCACGCTTGCAAGAGATGGTGCACGCCTTTGCGCTCGATCAGCGCGCCCGAGAAGACCGCCCGAAAGTGAGGTGGCCGTTCGCCGGGCGTGAAGCGTTCCACGTCTGCGCCGCGCGGGAGATAGAAGAGTTTCTCTTCTGGGAACCCTTGCACCCGGAAAGTCTGAGCCGCGCGTTCCGAGAGGACCAGGATCAGATCCGCGAGATCGTATTCCTCGAGAAATCGATCGCGCTCCACGAGCAGATCTTCTTTCCAACGTTTGCGCCATGGGATCGGCGATTGCGGCGCAGAGGTCTTCTGGTGCCGCTTGATCTTCCCCCGGTCGCGATGCCATGTCGGAATCTCCAGTACCGAAGGAATACCAAGCCTGTGCGCGGCTCGCAGCGAAAGGAGGCAATCGCCCGACCACGAATGAAACAGATCATAACGTCCCGTCGCCAGATGTCGCGAGGCGATCCAATCGAGGTATTTTTTCTTCGCGCCGTAGTAGTAGGGGCTGTCGAGAAATGAGAGCAGTCGCACTGGATGCCAGCGCAGCGAATCGATCTTCGCCGCCGGGATTTCCGTCTGCCGATTGTCGTAGGCCACCGCCTTCCCGAGGAAGCCGCCGCGATTCGACGCGCGCAGGGTCTCGAACGCATCCGTATCTAGTCCCGCACCGCCGATCCGCGCGAAGATCGAGTAAAGCAGGTGCTTCGGTAAAGTGCGCGAGGCGGTTGCGCTCGACGCGCGACGAGGCGGGGCGTTAAGAGTTTCACCCACCATGACCCTCCCACTATTGTTTGTAATGCCTTCAAGTAAAGATCAAACCCCCGCCGCCCGATGTCGTTGAGCCGTCGCTCCCTAACGATCGGACTGGTGCGTCGCGGTCATTCCGAGACCGGCGGCGCGGAGGCGTATTTGAAACGGTTGGCCCGCGGCTTGAGCGGTTCCGGACAAGAGACGCGGCTCTTCACGGACGCGACCTGGCCGGCGAGTGAATGGCCCTGGGGGGCGATCACCCGGCTGCGCGGCGAGACCGCGCGGCGTTTTGCCGATGAGCTGGAAAAGGCGCGCCCGGCGGAGCAATGCGACCTCCTGCTCAGTCTCGAGCGGGTTTGGCGTTGCGACGTCTATCGCGCGGGCGATGGCATCCATCGGGCGTGGCTCGCCCGGCGTGATGCCGCCTCCTCGCTCGCGAGAAATATGATCCGCCGCTTCGGTCGCAGCCATCGCGACCCGATTGAGCTCGAGGAGGCGCTTTTCCGCGGCGGAGCTGGCCGCATTATCGCCAACTCCGAAATGGTGAAACGGGAAGCGCACGACTTTTACGGCTATCCGCCCGATCGGATCGACGTCGTGCCTAACGGCGTGCCGCTTGCAGAATTCCTCGGCGGAGCCGAGCTACGCCCGCAACGGCGAAAAAATCTCGGCCTCGCCGAGAGGGAGATCGCGGTCCTTTTCGTCGGCTCCGGTTGGGAGCGTAAAGGATTGCGCTTCGCCCGAGCGGCCGTGGAGTCGTTAGGCGGAAACTTCCGCCTGCTCGTGGCCGGCCGGACCGGGCGCAGATCGCGCGACAATCGCTTCGTCCGCTTTCTCGGCGCCGTGCGCGATCTGCCCGCGCTCTGTGGCGCGGCCGATATCTTTTTATTGCCGACAATTTACGACCCATTTTCCAACGCCTGCCTCGAGGCTCTCGCCTCCGGCCTGCCCGTGATCACGACACGGGCGAACGGCTTCAGCGAGATCATCGAAAACGGCGTGCACGGATCGATCCTGCAGCAGCCTAACGAACTCGGCCAGATTCGCGCAGCTTTAAATTTTTGGGAAAATCCGGAGCGTCGCGCTCAGTCGCGACCCTCGATTCTTGAGCGCGCCAGCCACTACGACATCGCGGCCAACGTCGAGCGGACGCTCGCGGTCCTGCATCAAGCGGCCAGCGCGGCGGCGTTATCCGGAAAAATCCGGAACACCTGATCGAGCCGGGCTATCTCGAAGATCGGCCGCACTCCATCCTGGAGTCCGGTGAGCGCAAAGCTGCCACCGTAGCCGCCAACGTTTTGCATCGCCTCGATCAGGACTGCGAGTCCCGAGCTGTCGATGTAAGTCACCTTCGATAAGTCGACCACCAGCTTGGCCGGCTGTTGTTTGATTAAGTCTGCCAGCCGGGTCCCGATCTGCGGCGAGACGTGGAGATCTATCTCTCCCTCCAGCGGGACAACGTTAGGCGACAAGTCGGTCATGGCTGAGGGAACGATGTCACTTGTGCGTCATCCGTCAATCGTCCGCTCTCTCTAACTCGTGCTCATGATCGTAATCGAACCTGGACGCGCGGAAGCATGTCCAGTTTCAATGGGCCTGGTGCCCGCTCTTTTCCAATTCCGAGCGCGAGCTGCTACCAGCCGAGCTCCGCGATGCGCGCCTCCACCTCGGAAAAATCGTCCACCAATTTGTCCGGCTGATGCTCGGCCAGCTGCGCACGCGAGAAATTCCCGGTCGCGACCGCGATCGTGCGCGCCCCGATCGCTTTGCCGCAGGCGATGTCGTGCGGCGTATCGCCGATCACGTCGACTGCTGCCGCCGGAAAATCGATTGCGTGCTTCTCCCGCGCGCGCCGTTGCGCGAAAGGTCCCAGCTGGTTGCGATCGTGATGATCGTCGGCAAACGCACCAAATTCGAAAAAATCCCAGACACCGTAATGCTCGAGCTTCAGCTTTGCGCCGCGCTCGATATTGCCGGTGAGAAGCGCGAGCACATTTTGCGAGCGGGCTCGCAGGCGCGGCAGTAATTCCTCCACTCCGGGCAGAAGCGCGCCCGCGCGCAGCGGCAATTCGCGGCCGAGAAACTGGGCGTAAAGATCGAGGAACGCTGCGACGTTTTCATCCGACACGGCGATCTCTCGTTTCCGCAAAATCTGCTGAACGATGCCGGTATCGGTCTTGCCCGCGATCTCGACGCCGGCCAGATCATCCGCGATGCCAAATTGTTCCTGAAGCACATCCTTGAGCGCTTGAATGCCGGCGCCGCCGGAGTCGATCAGCGTCCCATCGATATCGAAAAGCAGAAGCCGTTTGGGAATGGAAGATTTCAGATTTTAGCTTTCCGATTGAAAATCGACTCGGGCAATCTGAATTCTGAAATCTCTTATCGCGGCCGCCTCGCTCCCTCGCCGACCGGTTATCTGCACGCGGGGCACGCGCTCACTTTCTGGCGCGCGCAAGAGCGCTGTCGCGAGCGGAACGGGAGGCTCATCCTGCGCCTCGAGGATCTCGACACCGCTCGCTCCCGACCGGAATTTTGCTCAGCCCTCATCGAAGATCTGGAATGGTTCGGTCTGCGCTGGGATGAGGGACCATTCCGGCAGAGCGGACGGCGCCATCTTTACTTCATCGCGTGGGAAAAATTGCGCGCCGCGGGGTTGATTTACCCGTGTGGTTGCTCACGCCGCGACGTGCTCGGCGCCGCCGCCGCCCCGCACGCCGAAGAGGAGGAGCCTGTTTATCCCGGTACCTGCCGCCCGCTTCGCCTAACGACGCCTAACGAAACTTCTCCTGCCCGCTTGAACTGGCGCTTCCGTGTCCCGGAAGGCGAGGTGCTCCGGTTTCTCGATCAATGCGCCGGGCCGCAAGAGGCGGTCTCCGGAGTCGATTTCGGTGACATTCCTTGTCTGGCGAAAAGACGACGTGCCCGCCTATCAATTGGCCGTCGTGGTCGACGACGCCGCCATGAAGATCTCCGAGGTGGTGCGGGGAGCCGATCTGCTGCTCTCCACTTTTCGGCAGTTGCTGATCCGCCGCGCCCTCGATTTGCCCGCGCCGCAATTCTACCACACGCCCCTCGTCATCGACTCGTTAGGCAAACGTCTCGCCAAGCGCCACCACGCGCTCAGTCTGCGCGCGCTCCGGGCCGCCGGACTCACCCCTAACGAGATTCGTGCGCGCTTCTAGCACGCGCAGCCGGTAACACGCTCATGTTTCGCAAAGCGCCGTCACGGATGCGAAGCAACGGCCGGGCTTTCCAACGTCTACATCGGCGCGTGCAGGCGCAGCAGGTTGAGCAGGGTCAAGAGAAACACCACAATGGCAATCGCTCCCGCCGCCAGGACCGCCGTCCCACTCATGTCTTTCTCCTTCTTACGATTGGAAAAAGGCGAAGCGTTGATGAAATCAGCCGGTTTCTCGCTTCTCTCGGCCGGACGCGCTTCTACCTCGCCGGCCTCACCCAAGAGCGACGCCTGCCCCGTCATGTCCGACTCATAGCGAGCCTCCACTTTTCCAAATCGCACCCGATCGCCGACACGCAGAAAAATTTCCACGATCGTCTCGCCGTTCACCCGCGTCCCATTGGTTGAGGCCAGGTCCTTTATCTGGTAGCGCTCGCCGACGAGGAGCAGTTGCGCATGACGGGCGGAGACCGATGGGTCGTCGATCTGGACAAGGTTATCCGGCGTCCGGCCTATCGTGATCCTCTCGTCATTCAGTTCGTGCGTCGCCCGCGCATTTTCGAGTAGGACAGAAAGCTTCGGCATGGCGAGAGAAGTATCAGGAGCGACGCCGGAGGGCAAGGCTCATGAATTGTGAATCGTTGATCGGTGCCGATGTAGCGGATCTCTAATCTCGAATCACTTTCTCTTAAACATCTCGACGGCGTTCCAAGCCTCGTCCGGTGGCGCGCCTTCATATTCGAGCGCGCGCTCCAGATAAATCTTCGCCAGGTAATCGTTAGGGTAAAATTCCAGGAACTGCGAGAGCAAAATCTTGGCCGCCCGGAAATCGCGCTGCCGGAACTTCTGAAAACCGTGCTCGTAGGTCGCGAGATGGTGCAACCATTCGGAATCGAGCGTGGAGTCGTCACGCGCGCCGATCAGGGTCGCGATTTCGACCGGTTCGGCTTTTCCTTGCACCTGCACCCGGGCCACACTGCGCACATGGAAATCGTCGCGCAGGAATTCCGTTGCGCTTGGGCCGAGGAGAATATCGGCGCCGTAGACTCTCGTTAGGCCTTCGAGCCGCGAGGCCAGATTCACCGCGTCGCCGATCACTGTCGGATCGGCCTTTTCCTGCGAGCCGATATTGCCGCCAAGAACGTCGCCCTGATTAATCCCGATGCCGATCGCAAAAGGCGCGATCCCTTGCGCGAACCAACCGTCGTTCAGAATTTTCAACTCGCGGCGCATGGTCAGCGCCGCGCGCGCGGCCATTTTCGTGTCCTCCGCTTTGCCGCTGCTGCGCACGTTTCCCCACACCGCCATGACAGCGTCGCCGATGAACTTGTCGAGCGTGCCGCCATGCTCGAAGACTGCGGCGGTCATCCGGCTGAGGTATTCGTTCAATTGCCTGACGAGTGCTTCCGGGTCGGCGTTTTCCGTCAGGCTGGTAAAGCCGACGATGTCGGAAAAGAGAATCGTTGCCGGAATGCGCACGCCCCTCAGGTTGCTGTAAAAACTGTCTGGGTTATCGAGGATTTCTTTAACCAGGTTCTTAGAGACATAACGCTCGAGGGTGCGGCGGGTGCGGAGTTTCTCCAGCCGCTCCATGGCGTATTCGTAGCCTAACGAGAAAAGGCCGCTGAGAAGGAAAGCGCTCAGCACAGGAACGGTGATAAGGAGAAGCCCGATCCGGTCGTAGCTGATGCGGGCTGCGGCCAAATAGGCGAGTGTGATTCCAACCAGCAGCGCGAGGACGAGCCCGGGACGTTTGACAAACGCAATCAGGGCCCAGGCAGGCACGCCGGCGGCGCCGACCAACGCATAATCGACCGCGAGCGGCGTCATGCGCAGGAATTGATGGGCCAGCGCCGCGGCCATCGCTTCGAGGTGCAGCTTGGGCCCGGGCCGGTCCGGCTCGAGCGGCGTATTGACGAAATCGTGCAGGATCTGCGCGGCGGCGCCGACGATGACGACTTTACCTTTAAGAAACCGCCCTCGTTGAAATTGGCGTGCCAGAATTTCGGGTCGAAAACCTGATAAAGAGGGAGCGGCTGGTAAGCCTCGTTGGCACTAAACCGAATCAGGTGCGCGCCGTGATCTTGCGGCACATCCTCTTGCCGCCCCATCTGCGCGAGTCCGCGCGCTGCAAATGAGTGAAAGGTTTCTTCGCTCGGATGCGGCGGCAGATGGGCCAGCTGGCGATCGGTCAGTGTGTAAGGGATGGCGCGCGTCCGTTGATCGAGCGGATTAGGAAAGAAATTGACGTAACCGACCCGCCGATCCTGGATTTGCGGCGGCGGGATCACGGAGGCGTTGGGCGAGATCATCGCCATGGCATTGAGGTCGAATTTGCGGCCACCACCACCCGGTCGCGCTCGAGCGCCGCCTGGAAAACCGGATCGCCATCGTTAGGCGGATTGAAGACCAGATCGAAGAGCACGAGCCGCACGCCCGAGGCGAAGAGACGATCAAGAAGCAGAGCCCAGACTTCGCGGGACCACGGGAAAGGCCGCGCCGTCATCAACTGGAAGGCGCGGTTATTCGCCAATTCCTCGGGCGCGAACGGCGGCAGTTCCAGGGTACTCTGGTCGATCCCGAGAAAGACAAAATCATCGCGCGTCGGGGTTTTCCGCCCCTCTTCCTGGAGAAAGTCTTCGAAACGTTTTTCGCCCGACCAAACCGCGGAAACGAAAGGAACGTCAGGCGCCAGACGGAGCAGCAGGACGAGACCGGTAAAGAAGAGACAGGTCGCCGCGAGGATCAGTAATCGATGCCGGCTCAACCAATGCATGTGGCGCATTGTAAGAAAGCAGCCGTGGGCGGCCAATTGCAAAGTGACGCGCAAAGCGACGTCCACAGGCCGTGGCGCTGGACAGAAAAACGGTTGTGATTTCGCCGCGTCCACCTATTTTCCCAGCCCGACGTTTCCCCAGCGCCGGCGGATCTGTCCACCTGGCCACCCGCGCAAGCGACCGGCCTAACGAG
>JBBSGS010000070.1:0-11897 GCA_038253875.1 Chthoniobacterales bacterium | reverse complement strand
GACCGCGCGACCAGTCTCGCGAGACGTCTGCTCACATTCTCGAAAGGCGGAAGCCCGATCAAACAAACCGTCAATCTCCGGGATATCCTCAGATCTTCGGTCGGGTTTTGGCTAAGCGGCTCGAAGCTCCGGGCGGAGCTTTCGGTCGCACCCGATGTCCTTCCCGTGACCGTGGATCCCGTCCAGTTCGCACAAGTCATCGAGAATGTGGTCATCAATGCACGCGAAGCCACTACGGAAAGTGGAAAGCTTTTTGTTCGGGCCAGCAACGTCCTTCCCGGAAGCGCAGAAATCGCTGACCTGGGCGGAGGACCGTGGGTCAAAATTGAAATCGAAGATGAAGGAGGCGGCATTCCCGAGCACATTCGCGACCGGGTTTTCGAACTTTGCTTCACCACGAAACCGGGCGGCAGCGGCATCGGTTTATCGACCGCCAAGTCGATCATGGATCAGCATGGCGGCCGGATCGCGCTCAAGTCGGTAACGGGACAGGGAACGATTGTATCGCTCTTGCTCCCGGCGGTCGCACAGCCTTGCCCGCCGCCGGCGCCGCCGCACACGGAAATTGTCGCAAAGGGCTGCGGGCGAATCCTTGTGATCGACGATGAGGATATGATGCTGGAAGTGCTCCCTACGATTCTTGAAAACGTCGGCTACAGTGCGACGGCGGCAAAGGATGGCGCCGAGGGCTGCGAGGCTTACGTGCGCGCGATCACTGAAGGCGAACCGTTTGCCGCAGTCCTGCTCGACGCGACAATCCCAGGTGGGTTGGGCGGCGAAGCCGCTTTGAAGCGCCTTTTGCGAGTAGACCCGCTCGCAAAGGTGATTTTGTTTAGCGGCTATGCGGATAGCGACCTGATGATAAGAGCCGAAGAACTAGGCTTTAAAGGGCGACTCGGGAAACCGTTCACCGCCACGGAGCTCGCAGCCACCCTTCAAAGAGCGCTTTCTTAATTGCAGAACGCGTTCCGCAGATTTTCCTGAGCTTGTTCTCGCCGGGCTCCTGTTGAAATTTTGCCTTTGCCCGGTGCAAGTTGGCAGACTGATAGAATGGAGCAGAGCAGTCACAACGACATGAATCCCGAAGCGCTCCTAAATGTCTCCGACTATGCCGCGGCCGCACGTGGCAAAATGCCGAAAGCCGCCTTCGATTACTACGAAGGCGGGGCGTTGGACGAGGTGACGCTTCGGGAGAACATGGACGGATGGACGCAGTTGAAGCTACACTACCGGGTCCTGGCCGGTGTCGGTCCGCGCGACATGAGTACGACTGTTCTCGGTCAACCGGTCTCCATGCCAATCGTGGTCGCGCCGACCGCTTTTCATAAGATAGCCTGCCCCGCAGGCGAGACCGCAACTGCCAAAGCAGCCAAGGCTGCGGGGACGTTATTTATTCTTAGCTCGCTCTCGAATACCGCGATGGAGAAAGTCTTTGCGCAGGCGGCGAGTCCGCGCTGGTTTCAGCTCTATATCTATAAGGACCGAGAGATTACGCGGGAGCTGGTGCAACGGGCCGAGGCTGCCGGGGCGGAGGCGATCGTCCTAACCGTTGATGCGCCTGGCCTGGGCACGCGCGAACGCGACACCCGAAATAGCTTTCGCTTGCCGGATGGCCTCGTCGTGGAGAACCTGGCGCCACTGGGCAAAGGCAACTTGCCTGAAGTGCAAGGTTCGGGTCTTGCAGCTTACGTCAGAGCAAACTTCAAGGCGGACCTTGGGTTCAATGATCTCGATTGGTTATGTCAGTCTACTCGATTGCCGGTGGTGGTGAAGGGAGTTTGCCGCGGGGAGGACGCGCGCCAGGCAGCGGAGCATGGCGCCAAGGGAGTGGTGGTTTCCAATCACGGTGGTCGTCAGCTCGATACCGCGCCTGCGACCTGCGAGGTGTTACCCCATGTGGTCGAGGCCGCTGGCGGTCTCTGCGAGATTTATGTGGACGGAGGAATTCGGCGCGGCAGCGACGTGCTTAAGGCCGTCGCGCTCGGTGCGCGGGCGGTGCTGGTGGGCCGCCCCGTTTTGTGGGGGTTATGCGTGGCTGGCGAAGAAGGCGCGTTGCGGCTCCTTGAGATTTTGCGGTGCGAGCTGGATGAAGCAATGCTCTTGTGCGGCTGCACAAAGCTTAGTGATATCGGCGGATGGGTGCTCCAGCCCTAGAGAGTGTCATAAACCCTGTGGCCGCGCACTGCGCCTCGCGTGCTGGCGCAGGCGTCCCACCGTCGCGAACTATGCTGGGAGCCAACGCCGCGATGACGTTACGCGCTTAGGAAATTACGTCGCCGCGAGACGGGGTCGACCAGCACGCGAGACGCATGCGCTACCCGGCAAAGGCAAGGTCGTCGTTCGACAGCCGCAACTCTTCGCGCATCTCCTATCTCTAGCTCGCCGAGCTGGTCACCGAAGTCGAAGCAGATGTAAGATCCGTTTGCGGCACCCATGCTCAACGGCCCGCCAGGCGGGGCAACGCCCCCCCCGCTGCAACACCCAGCCCGAATCTCGCTGCGTAACAGTTCTGTTACCAAGCTTGTGTTGCGCGTTCATGGCCGGAGCAGAAACTGACAGAAACAACCAAAAACAACTCCCACACTAACCTATGAAAAACATAAATGATAACAACCATCCCACAGATCTGCAGCGGTTCAGTGACCTGCTGCCCCCCCCTCATCCTTTAGCGCGCAGGTCGTTTCTGCGCAGCCTCGGACTTGGCGCGGCACTTTTGACGCCGGCCGCCGGCGCCCTCACCGGAGTCGCTCGCGCAGCCGAGGCCGCCGGTAACTCTCACGGCATTAACGCCGGCGATGCCGCCATTTTGCGCTTCCTCGCGGCCGCGGAGTTGCTCGAGACCGATCTCTGGCAGCAATACACCGAACTGGCCATCGGCAATGACGCCTACCGGGTGGCAATCGAAGCGATTGACGACGATTTCCCTCAATACATCGCTGATAACACCGACGATGAGTTGAGTCATGCCGCCTTCCTTAATGCCTACCTCACCTCGGTCGGTGCGGAGCCGGTAAATCTCAACCCTTTCCGCACACTGCCGAGCAGCCAGGCAACCGGCGCGCAGCAGATCGGACGCCTGACAAACTTGATGCATCTCACGGTGGATACCAGCTGGTGGATTCGTTACCGGAGTAATCAAAACCCGGACTTTGGCGCGACCTTTCCGCAGTTAATCGACATCATGAATCGGCCCGCCATCCCACCACATGACTTCCCGAGTGACTCAAAGCAAATCCAGGCTATCGCCAATACCGCGGCATTTCATTTCGGTACCATCGAGCAGGGCGGAGCAAGTCTCTATGCCTCACTCTCGACTAAGGTCTCAGATCTGACTGTCCTCCGCATCGTCGCCAGCATAGGAGGCGTCGAAGTCTATCATTTTGCGATCTGGAGCGATGGGGCCGGAAATGTTCCTGCAGTTACGGTTCCGGGTTTGGTTTTCCCGGATATCGCGACGGAGTTCCAAGGACGCCGCCGGCGGGAGAAAGACTTGATCATGCCAGAGCCTTGTGACTTCATCGATCCGAGTCTGCCGCGCTGCTCGGTGATTCGTCCTACCTCCGCGCACAATGCAGGGGCGAGAGCGGCCGCCACCGCTCTTACCAACTCGGGGCTTTTCACGGGTCAAAGCGTGGAATTCTTCGAGACCTTGCATGCGTTGGCCCGAGCCGCCGACAACGCTTACAGGATCTGCTAGTAGCCAACGCCGGCACGGATGTGAACGCGCCACCACTGGGGACGGACAGTTCACTGTCCGTCCCCGCCACCGGCATGAGGGGTAACAGGTAGCTGGTCGCTCGGCCTCGTCGGCTGTAGGGCTTATGTCCTCGATACACCGAACGGGTCGCTGTATTGCATCGGCGCGAGCGCACTGTCGCGAGTTGGACGACGTTGCCTTGCACTTAAATCAAGCCGCCGGCATGATGTGTCACTCTTTTGGAGTTGATCTGGAAGAGATTTCTGCCACTAAGAGCGACATGCGTGTGCTCGTCATCGAGGACGATCAGCAGCTCGCCCGGCAGGTCACGCGAGAGTTGCAGCGGGCCAATCATGAGGCGATCGCGTGCAACGATGGTGCGGAAGGTTTAGAGGCAGCCCTGGAGAACCCGCCTGATCTCATCGTTCTGGACATCAATCTGCCGGGACTCGACGGGTTCTCAGTGCTGGCACGGTTGCGCGCCGATCATTCCACCGCGCGTATTCTCATCATGACCGCACGCGGCGAGGTGAACGAACGGGTAAAAGGTCTAAGAGCGGGCGCGGATGACTATTTACCGAAGCCCTTTTCCTTGAACGAGCTGATGGCGCGGATTGAGGCGCTCGGGCGACGCGCGGCCACCCCGACCGCGACCGACTTACTGCGAGTGGGAGACTTACACATGGATGTACAGCATCGGCGCGTAAACCGCGCCGGAAAGCCGGTAGCTCTCTCGCCGCGCGAGTTCGACGTCCTGCAAGTGCTCATGCAAGAGCCAGGCCGCTTTTTTTCCCGCACCGAACTTTGCGAGCGGATCTGGCAGCGCCAGCACGAATACGACACGCGGACAGTGGAAATCTTTATTACCCGTCTGCGCAAGAAAGTGGATTCCGGGTTTGACGAGCCTTTGATCCAGACTTTGCGCTACGTGGGTTATACCATTCGGCCCCCGGCTGAGTCAGGCGCAGAGGAGTCTTAGGCCCACCACTGGCGATAGCGCAAGCTTGCCGCTACGACGCAGCGCTCGCGTCGCGTCGGCGCGGGATGCCAAGACTGTCGAAGATGACGCGCGTGGCGTGGGAACGATTGAGGGTGTAGAAATGGATGCCGGCGACTTCGTTATCCAAAAGATCGTGGCATTGCTCGAGGGCGAAATGAACACCGACGCGGCTGACCATCCTGGGATCGTCTTCGCACCGCTGGAGAGCACGCAGGAGCCGGGCCGGAAAGCGCGCGCCGGCGGCGAGTTCGGCGATGCGTTTGAATCCGTTCATGGAAGTGATCGGCATTATGCCGGCGATGATGGGAAGATGAATGCCCGCAAGCGCACAACGCTCGCGGTAATCGAGGAAGTCGCGGTTATCGAAAAAGAGCTGCGTGACAATGTAGTCAGCCCCTGCATCGACCTTCGCCTTTAAGTGATCCATCTCGACGAGGCGATTTGGAGTCGCGGGATGACCTTCGGGGAACCCGGCCACGCCGATACCGAATCCGCGCGCATCCGGATGCGCGCCGGCTTCATTGAAGCGGCGAATGAACTTCACCAGGTCGACTGCATGCTGGAACGAATCAAGCGCTTTGTCGTAAGGCATGCCGCGGGGCGGATCACCCCCGAGTGCGAGAATATTCGAGATAGCCGACTGCGCATAGCGACGCAGGATCGCGTCGATCTCCTCCTCCTTATGGCAAACGCAGGTGAGGTGCGGGATAGGGTTTAGTTTGGTCGTGTTCTTGATGCGCTCGACGAGATCGTGGGTGAGCTCTCTCGTGGAACCGCCCGCCCCATAAGTCACGCTAACAAAATCCGGCAGATACGATTCCAACTCGCGAATCGTCTGGTAAAGAGTCTCGGCCGCCTCCGGCGTTTTCGGCGGGAAGAACTCGAAGGAAAACGTCGGCGAATCCTTCCGCATGATGTCGGTGATGTGCATCGCTTGGGAGTGTAGCTGGTAGGTCCGACTTTCGGTCAACTTCTCCATCAGGCAACTCGGCCGGGCGCCTTGCCGCGTTCTTTCTTGTCTTTTACCGCTTGCGGACTGAACGAGCGCGAACACCGTAAGTCATGCAAAAGATTACTCCATTTTTGTGGTTCGACGATCAAGCGGAGGAAGCGGTGAATTTCTACCTCTCCGTGTTCAAAGACGCGAAGGTCACGGCCACGACCCGCTAAGGAGCAGAGGGTCCTGGTCCGGAGGGTTCGGTGATGACGGTGGCGTTCGAACTGGATGGAAACGAATTTGTTGCCTTGAACGGTGGGCCGCAGTTCAAATTCACGGGGGCGGTTTCATTTGTAGTGAACTGCGAGACCCAGGAGGAAATCGACTATTACTGGGAGAAGCTCCCGGCCGCGGGTGGTCAGGAGATAGAATGCGGTTGGCTAAAGGATAAGTACGGCCTTTGCTGGCAAATCGTGCCGGCGGCGCTCTGGGAGATGATAAAAGATCCGGCCCGCTCTCATCGCGTCATGCATGCGCTCATGCAGATGAAGAAGCTCGACCTCGCCGCGCTGCGAGAAGCGTCTGACGAAATACAAGTCTCGTCCTTGGAAGCGCTACAGTTAGAGCTAGCTAGCGGCGGCGGTTCGCGAGATGAGACAGGGCAATCGTCATCGCGGCCGCCCCCAAGGTTTTAACCAAAGTCGGGTGCTGCGCGTAGAGTTCGCTAACTCGCTCGACAATGGAAGGATCGTGCTGCGCAGCACGGGCCGCGGCTTGTTGCGCCATCCCGGGCGTGATTTGGGCCGCCGCTTCCGGGGTGATCGGCGCGGTGCTGCCGAGGCCCGCCGGGAGCGAAATACCGGCCGATTGAGACAGCTGTGAGAGAAAACCGGAGCCAGCGCCGCTGGAGAGCAGAGTGTTGAGCAGGCTGGCGCGCTGGGTTCCGTTGGAGCTGCCGAAAAGTTGTCCGACCATCTGGGCAAAGGGTGGGGTCTGATCGGAGTGAAACATCGCCGCCAGTCCATCGGCAAGGGCGGAGGGCGGTGCCGCTTGGGCGACCTGGTGGAAGTGAGAGGCCACCACCTCCTCCTCCGCGGCCGGCTGACCGCTTTGTGAATAGTTCTGCAAGACGTTCGCGACTTCGTTTATCCAACTCATGAGCAACGCTTGCAGTGCCTGCCACAGTTGTCGAGCACTATTGGATTAAAGTAGGAACAACCTCACGCCTAACGAATATAGGACTGGGTTTCCCGGCGAGCAAGATCAGGCAAGAAAAGAGGGCAAGCGTCGCACTAACGCGCGGAAGAGCAGCAGGGTCGCGGCGAAGATCCCGAGCATATAGCCGTCGAGGTCGCGCAGGCCAGCGCGCAAGGTTCCGCCGTGCCACCGGAGAGCCAGTAGCATCCCAGCGAGCAAAAGCGTGAAAGCCAGTTGCACGAGAGCGCCGCCATTCGCGCAGGCGATCCGCGACGTCGGGATCATCGCGGCGTTGCCGGAGACTGCGCAGCCGCAGGATGGAAAGAGTGAGCAGGATCAAGGAGAAATCGCCCGCATAGAGCCCGAAGGAAGCGATGGACAAGGCGAAGCGAAGGAAGGTCTGCACGGCATAGGGCAAGACCGCGATCGCAAACAGGAAGGCGAAATTCACGATTGCATCAAACATCTGCGCGACAAACCGATGGCGGAAAATGCGGTAATGTTCCAGCCAGAACCGGCAGACGAGACCGAACGTCCCGATGATGGCAAACCAGCGGGTGGAGTCAAAGACGTCTTCGATCCGCGCCGGCACATCGAGCCGCGTGGCGAGGAGCGACAAACTGAAACCGAAAACCAGATCACTGAAAGCCTCCAACCGCGCGGTGAAGCGTTCATGACTTCTCTCAACGGCCCCTGGCAACACATTCGCACCGTGCCGCGGCAAGCAGCCTGATCTCAAGCAAAAACAGAGAGGACGCCGGTGTGGCGGCGGGCGTGTCGCCCGCTGGAGGAACGCCTCGCCCGGTCTTTCTCCAAGTCACGTTTCGGCCCAGCGGCCGACACGGCCGCCTCCACATTTCGCCGGCAAAGGCTCCATTTCGCGTCCGCGCGCGCG
This sequence comes from Chthoniobacterales bacterium, assembly GCA_038253875.1. GTDB lineage: Bacteria > Verrucomicrobiota > Verrucomicrobiia > Chthoniobacterales > UBA10450 > Palsa-1392. Next base: position 4,171 of record JBBSGS010000070.1, on the reverse strand, counting down.
GGAATTTCAATTTGTTATTCGGGGATTGGCTCCCTAGCTTCTGCGCCAATGCGTCGTTTGTCGCCGTGGCTTGTTTTGGTGATCTTCCTTCTCGGCGCCCTCATCGTGCGCGAGCCGCGACTGCAACAATGGGACGATGTTTTTCTCAGCTGGTTCATGCAGAATTCCGGGGAGCAGCTTCCGCCCGCCCGAGTGACGCTGGTGGAGATTGGGCGGGACGACTTTCGACAAATGACGCCGCCGGAAGTGAAGAAGCCGGCGGCCTTGGGTGAGGCCGAATGGCGCTCGCTCTCGCCGCTGGAATATGCGCTCTTCATCCAGGCCGTGCTCGACTTCGAGCCGGCCGTGATCGGGTTCGAACCGATCATCATCTGGCGCGATCGCGACAAAGCTCAGGAGCAGGTTTTCCTCGACCAGGCGATGCGGGTGCCAAAGCTCCTCGTGGCCATGGAGCTGGGAGAAATTGGGCCACACACTCTCGCGGCGGAAGATGTTCCGTCGTTTTCGCAGGTCACCGGACCGCGTGGCGGCCTGGCCAAGTTTGCCGGGGTGAGTCATCGCCCGGATGACGAAATTCGTCTGATCTCCACGCCGGGATTTATCAATCCCTCCGTCGATCAAATCCGGGTGCCGATGCTCTTCGAATACCGCGGGGAAATCGTGCCCTCGTTTCCGCTCCAGGCCATCATCCTCTGGCTGCGCGCCACGCCCTCGGAAGTGAAGATCAAACTTGGTTCGCGAATCCTCCTGCCTAACGGATGGACAATCCCGATCCATCAGGACGGCACCACGACAATCAATCCGGCGGCGGCGGGACGCGTACGCCGAGTGAACTTGAATCAGCTTCTACTCGCAGCGCAGGAGCGCGAATCCCATCGAGCGCCCACGAATAACCTCAGCGACCTCAAGGATCAGATCGTCTTGATCCGAGTCGCCGGTGATCCTCTGCAGCCGCCCAATAACGTTGCCAGCGCCATAGCGACCATCCAGAGCAACGCCTATGTGCACCGCGCGCCCTGGATTTACGACTGGCTTGTCATCCTTGCCGCCGTAGTCCTCAGCTTTTTTCTTTGGCGTATTTCCAAAGGAACCCTGCTTCTAAGTGCGATAGCGCTATGCGCGGGTTACGCCTTGCTCGCTCTCACGCTGCTGGCTCAGCGTCAGCTCTGGCTGCCGATATTTTTGCCGCTCGTGCTTCTCCTGATTCTTATTGTAGTTAGGCTGGTTACTTCCGATGCCGTTAGACCAGCCTCTTAGTGGCCTCATGCTCCTGCTCCTAATCGATCCGACCCACAGGGAGTAGGAGTAGGAGTAGGGAACGGAAGACTAAACAATTACGATCGCGCGGCAGCCGCCGCGCTGCGAGGCTCGGTTGCATCGACAAGGGCGAGGAATCGGTGCACGTCGATCGGCTTGGTAAGATAGTCGCTGGCACCGGCGGCGCAGAGGCGCTCGATCTGCGCAGAGGTGGCGTCGGCACTAATCATCACGATGGGGATCTGCGCGGTGCGGGGATCGAGGCGCAGTTGACTGAGGATTTCGTCACCCTGCATATCGGGCAGGATGAGATCGGGCTGATGCTGATGCGCGAGCTCGAGGCCAAGGCTGCCTTGCATCGCGGAGATGAGCTTCACCTCGGGCCGCCGCACGAGGATGCACTCGACGAGGCGGAGATTGGAAAGATTGTCCTCGATGTAGAGGAGGGTGCGCGCGGCAGTCGAGCGCGGCAACTCCTCGACGCTGGGAATGCGGGCTTCGAGATTTACCGCGGTAGCCGCGGGTGTGATTTGGATGAGCGGCAGCTCAACCCAAAAGGTCGTGCCTTTGCCCAAGGTGCTCTCGACGCCGATCCGGCCGCCCATCGCTTCGACGAGGTGCTTGGAAAGCGACAGCCCAAGACCGGCGCCTTCGATAATCATATCGCCGGTATCGAGGCGCTCGAAAGGCACAAAAAGCCGCGCGATGTTTTCTGAAGAGATGCCGCGCCCGGTATCCGCCACCGTGATGCGCAGGCAGTCTTCCACCTTCTCGCAGGAGACGGCGACGGTTCCCTCTTTACGGTTAAACTTCACGGCATTGGAGAGCAGATTGAGGATGACTTGCCGGAAGCGCTGCGCACTGGATAGCACCTCGCAGTCAAGATCGCCCGCGAGCGGCTCCAGGTGCACGCTCCGGTCGGCGGCCATCGGTTTCACAAGCGAAAGCGCCTCCACCAACGTCTCGCGCACGTTCACTGGCTCGGGGGAGAGAGCGAGCTTGCCGGCCTCCACCCGAGCGATGTCGAGCACTTCGTTGATCAGGCCGAGCAAATGATTTCCGGCGCGAACGATCTGCCCCACGCTCTCTGCGTCCTCGGCATTCGGGCTATCCATTTGCAAAAGCTGCGCAAAGCCCAAAATCGCATGCAGCGGCGTGCGCAATTCGTGGCTCATGCGGGAAAGGAATTCGCTTTTCGCGCGGTTCGCGCGCCCGGCTTTTTCCTTCGCCTGGAGGAGCGCCGCCGCCGCGTGGTAGCGCTCCGTGGAATCGCGCTGAAAGCCGATGAAGTGGGTTATCCTTCCATCCTCGTCGCGGATCGGCGAGATGTTCCAGGCGAGAATAAATTCGCTGCCGTCCTTGCGGTAGTTGACCACTTCACCCTCAAACTCCTCGCCCTTGGTGAGCCGGGCGCGAACGTCATCCATAATGGTGCGATCCGTTTTTGGCCCCTGCAAAATACGCGGCGTCTTGCCCAGGACCTCCTCGGAGGTGTAACCGGTCACTTGGGTAAAGGCCGGGTTCACGAAGACGATCTCGGGCCCGGGCAAATCCACGTCGGCCGTGATGATGATGACCGATTCGCTGCTCTGCTGCACGGCCGACTGAAGCAAGCGCAGGCTTTCAGCGACCCGCCGGCGCTCGCCAATTTCGCGGCGTAATTGAATCTCATCCACCACCAGCGTCGCCAGCCTCGCAAGCATGGCCACGTTGTCCTTTGACAGCTTGCGGGGCTTTGTGTCGATGATGCAGAGCGTCCCGAGACTTAGCCCATTACCCGTCCGCAGGGGTGCCCCCGCGTAAAAGCGGATGTGCGGCGGGCCGGTGACGAGCGGATTTTCTGCAAAGCGCGCATCCTCGTGCGCGTCCGGCACAACCGTCACGCCATCGTATAAAATGGCATGCGCGCAAAAAGCGATCTCGCGCCCTGTCTCGCGAGTCTCAAGCCCGAAACACGATTTGAACCACTGCCGGTCTTCGTCGATTAGGGTGACCGTCGAAATCGGCACCTTGAAAAGGCGGGCGGCGAGTTCGGTAATGCTATCGAACGCTTTCTCCGGCGGCGTATCGAGCACCGCATAACGGCGCAGCTCTTCGAGCCGTTCTTCTTCGTTATGAGGAAGGGGGAACTCATCGTCGAGAGTGCCGGTTGTCGCTTCGTTAGCCGGTTTCCCTGCCGAACAAAACTCACTGCTCCGTGCGGTTGACGTCTATCTCGCTTATCTAGCATTTGGTCAAACCAGTGGATGAGGGCGTGGCATGCTGCGCCTCGCCATGTCGTCGAAATTCCTGTTGGGCTCACTCGAGAATGGCATAGCCGGCGCAGAGCCCCAGGCGCTTTGTCTCGTTAGGCGGAAGGACAGCCTTCTCTGGTTTTTGCATGCCCATGAAATGAGATCGATCTCGCTCTTTAAAACCCGAGGATAACGTCGATGCCGGCGGTGAATTGATTGCGCTCCCTGGAATCATTGAAGGGCCGCGTGTCATTCAACGAGCGGTCGAACCTCAGCTCGGGTCGAATCACGAGACTCGCAGCTGGTTTTGGAACTGGCGGTTTAATGTTTACCCCGACAGTGACCGCGCCGTAGGTCGTGCGACCCCCGCCCACGGTCCGCCTGTCCAAGGTCATAGCGCCGCCGCGAAGGGCGTCGCTCGCGTCATCATTGGCGGCGAAGGAAGCGACGTAGAAACCGTTCTCATCGCGCCAGATCTCACCGCGTCCGCCAACAGAAAACGTGTCGCTGATCGTGTAAACAATGCTTTGCGCGACGCTGTAGCCAGTCGCATCCGCCGCTTCGTCGTAAAGGTAATTTACATCCGTGATCGAGGTCAGGTTTTTCGATACCTTGGCCGTGATGACGAGATCATTGATGTAGCGGTTGTCCCGATTGTTATCCGGACTTTCGGGGCCGAT
>JBBSGS010000069.1:0-11911 GCA_038253875.1 Chthoniobacterales bacterium | reverse complement strand
GGCGGGTTCACGTCGGTCTTTGGGTGGCGACCTGCGCCAGCCGGCTGCCTGGCGATTTCGTCGAATGCGGTGTCAACCGCGGCTTCCTTAGCTCCGCAATCATGTGTTATCTCGACTGGGACAGTCTCGGCAAACATTTTTACCTTCTCGATACTTTCCAAGGGATGGACGAGCGTTTCATTTCGCCCGAGGACAAGGCCGCCGGCGCGGTAGAAAAAAATCGCATCAATCTCGCCAATGGTTTCTATACCAACGGAAGCGACAAGGTCCGGGCAAACTTTTCCGAATGGAAAAATCTTTCCCTGGTCGAGGGAGCGATTCCGGAGACCTTGCCGCAAGTCCGCGCCGAGGAGATATCCTACCTCCATCTCGACATGAATTGTTCGCCGCCCGAAGTGGCCGCGGCTGAGTTTTTCTGGGAGCGCCTCGTGCCGGGCGCGCTGATGTTACTCGATGACTATGCCTATCGCGGTTATCGCGCCCAGAAGGTGGCGATGGATCGATTCGCGGAGGGTAGAGCCAATAAGATTCTTTCGCTTCCCACCGGGCAGGGCCTCTTGCTAGAACCAGCGTATCCGTGTTGAACAAGATCGAGGAGTCGTCACAGCTCTCCCTCCTGGAATTTTGTCCAGCGTGCGGCCATAGGGAATTCAACTTCCAAAAGGTATTGTGGCCCGAGCTCGTGGAGGAGTGGGACCTCAGCCCGAGCGAAGCAAGCTACATTGATTTGCAACAAGGATTTCGCTGCGCGAAGTGCAAAAACAATTTACGTTGCATGACTCTGGCGGCGGCGGTCACTCGAACTTTTGGCTTTAGCGGGAGCCTTGAAGATTTCTGCCGAAACGATCCCGCAATTCGCGCCCTCTGGGTGATGGAGGTGAACCCGGCCGGGACTCTTTCTCGTTCGCTTGAGCTTCTTCCTCGGTATCAGCTGCAGTGCTTCCCTGAGCTGGACCTTCAGGAAATGGTCTTCGAGGATTCTTCGATCGACGTAATAATTCATTCCGACACCCTCGAGCACGTCCCTAACTCAAGGACTGCCTTAAAGGAGTCTCGACGCGTTTTGAAACCAGGCGGCCGCCTCTTTTATAGCGTGCCAATTGTCGTCGGCCGAATGAGTCGCACCCGGCGCGGCCTGCCAGCGAGCTATCACGGGAAACCCGACTCCCCGCGCGCGGATTACACCGTGCAAACGGAGTACGGAGCCGATTTTTGGTGCGAGATTTTCGAAGCGGGTTTCCAAGAGGTGAGGCTAACGAGTTTAGTCTTCCCTGCCTCAGTGGCAATCTCTGTCATCAAAACGTAAGGGTTAGAACTCACGCCCTAAATGGTGGCGATCTATGTCGTCTATCGAGTAGGAAGCAAGATCGGGCATTTTTGAGATGGCTTGGCTTTGTTGAAAAGCTTGGCCATCGGAGCACAGCCATCTTGGCTGTGGGGACGACGGCCATCCTGGCTGTCGAGTCTCTCTACGCAGGCAGGATGCCTGCTGTCCACACAGGCTGGAAGCCTGTGCTCCGGCTGCGCCGGCTTTTAAACAGTGCTAGATGGCTTCTAGGCAAATCAGGTCTGTGTCAGCGACCTCTCTTAGCTGCGGCCGACACGTCGGTTCAACCTATTAACGCGCCCACGAGCAATTGTTCTTCCTTCAGTTCCGCAACGGTGGCATCGATTTTCGAACGACTGAAGTCATTGATCGGAAGGTTTTGCACGATTTGGTAGCGATCTCCGGTCGAGCGAACGGGAAAGGAATTGATCAGATCTCTCTCGATGCCGTAGCTTCCATCCGAGCAGACCGCGACACTGAACCAGTCGTCCTCCGCAGTCTCAGTCGTTAGGCTGCGGACGGTGTCCACGACCGCGTTGGCGGCCGAAGCGGCCGAGGAAAGACCGCGCGCCTTGATGACCGCGGCGCCGCGCTGTTGCACCGCGGGAATAAAAGTTTGCTTCAGCCAGGCCTCGTCGGGGATGACCTGATCAGCCGCCTTGCCCTTGATCTTCGCGTTGTAAAAATCGGGATACTGCGTCGCGGAATGGTTGCCCCAGATCGTCATGTTCGTTACCGTCGTGACATCAACTCCGGCTTTCTGCGCGAGCTGCGCTTTGGCGCGGTTTTCGTCCAGCCGAGTCATGGCGAACCAACGGTCGCGCGGGATCGATTTCGCGTTGTTCATCGCGATCAGGCAATTGGTGTTACAAGGATTGCCCACCACGAGGACGCGGATATCCGAGGCGGCATTTTTCTCTATTGCCTTGCCCTGGCCGATGAAAATCTTGCCGTTAATGCCTAACAAGTCGCCTCGCTCCATTCCCGCCTTGCGCGGGATGCTGCCGGCGAGCAGCGCCCAGCTTACGTCGCGAAAACCTTCGTCGAGGTCGGCCGTCGGGGTAATTCCTTTGAGGAGCGGGAAAGCGCAATCGTGCAGCTCCATGACGACGCCTTCGAGCGCGCCAAGGGCGAGCGGGATTTCGATGAGCGACAAGTGGACCGGCTGTTCGGGCCCGAACATGGAACCAGAGGCGATGCGAAAGAGAAGAGAGTAACCGATCTGGCCAGCCGCGCCGGTAACCGCAACTTTGATTGGTGAAGTCATGCAAGTTCTTTAGCGAAGAAAGCGTGACTTGTCATCCCGAGCCGTACGGACGAGGGACCCCGCGAGTCAAATTCTGCGCTTTCCTCCCCGGGTGCATGCGTCAATTACAGCCGCGAGGTCACTCGCCGCGCTGCGCCGGCTCGGGATGACAAATGTGGCCGTCAAGATGACCGTCCGCTGGCTTGAAGGAGCTGACGCACGATGGTGAGCTGTCGTTGCAAGGCGCGGCCACGGCCGAGCTTTGCTACGGTAGTGTGCAGGCGGCGCGTCCAATTGGAATTGGCGGCCGTTCCCGGGACATTGAAACGATCCTTGCGGCCGAGCAGATCGGTGATCATGACGATGGCAATCCAGGATTCGCTGCGAAAGAGCGCCTCAAGAATCGCCGGGAAGAAGTCGCGCCCGAAATCGCTTGAGTCGTTAGGCGGAGGCCGGCCGGCGAACTCCGCCATTTTCATGAGATCGCCGCGGGCTTGCCCGGAGCTCTCCGATTTTTTCTCGAATGCTTCCGCCCATAATGAACGGACTGGTTTGTGATCGTGCGTCGCGAAGGTCGCAACGGAGAGGCGCTCGTAGGCCTCTCCGGGAATCGGGCGCTGGTCGGGATAACACTCCCATTGAGGAATCTTAAAGCCGGCGATACCTAACGAACGTAGGTTGGGTCGAACATAATCCGGAACCGTGCCGAGATCCTCGCCGATCACCCGGGTGGCGTCGGCTTCCTCCAGCACCACCCGGAGATATTCTTCGCCTTCCTGGCAGTTGCGTTCGCAATGGTCTCGGCTGCGGTCATCGCGCGGCGCAAATTGCGGTTCGCGGCCGCCGGTGCGGGTGAGCATTTCTTCCCAGGTGAGTGGAAGGATTTCGGCGTTGCGCGCCGGGCGCCAGGGAAAGGCATAAATGCGGTAGAACCCGAGAATGTGATCGATGCGAAAAACATGAAAAATCTCTTTCACCCCGCGTACCCGCTGGCGCCACCAGGCGAAATTGTCCTCGCGCATATGGCTCCAGTGATAAAGCGGGATGCCCCAATTCTGGCCCCATTTCTGGGTGAAAGCGTCGTCCTTGAAATAGGGTTCGGGGGGCGCGCCTCCAGACCAGTCGAGGGCAAAGCTGTCGGGATGCGCAAAGACGTCCGCGCTGTAGTAGCTGACCCCAAAGGGAATGTCGCCCATCAGGGCGACGCCGCGCTCTGCGGCGAATAACTTGAGCGCGCGCCATTGCTCGTGCGCGATCCATTGCACGTAGCGAAAGAATTGCCGCCGCTCTTCGAAGGCGCCCCGGGCTTCTTCGCCTAACGAGTTCAGCCATGCGCTGGCCAGTGCGATTCCCGGCTGCGACCACTCATCCCAAGTTTCCTTTTCCCCGTTTTGCTCCATTAAGACGCGAAAGAGCGTGTAGTCATCGAGCCAGCCCTCTTCGGCGGCGCAGAAGGCGGTGAAGTGATCGTTAGGCAGATGCTCCCGGAAAGCGGCGAAGGCGCGCTCAAGGAGTTTTTTCTTGAGCGGCTTGACGATTTCGTAGTGGACGAAACCGCGCCGCAAAGTCGGGAGATCGACGCTGCGAGTCGCTTCCTCGAAGGCTTCTTCCGACAAATCTTTGGGGGAGCCGGGCGCGAGATGGAGAGTTGTGGGATCGATCGCGCGCGCGCTGATGGCATTGTAGGCGCTGTGATCGCCGCCGGTTTCGTTGATCGGCAACAATTGGATGAGCTGGAACCCTAGTTTGCGCGACCACTCGATGAACTGACGCAAAGCCTTGATGTCGCCAATGCCGAGATCGTCTTCGGTGCGGAGAGCAAAGAGCGGCGTGAGGACGCCCGCGATCTTCTCGTTAGGCGACAAATTCATCCGGTGGCGCGTTTGCTGCAACGAGAACGAGCGCTACAGCCGCCGGACATTCCAGTCTTCGACCAACTGCAGCGGGATTTCTTTGAGGAACCGCGAAGGACGCTGGAACATGTCGCCGTAGCCGGCGTTCAGACGCATGTGCGGGTAGGTGAGATAAAGCTCGTCCTTCGCCCGCGTGATCGCGACGTAGAAGAGGCGGCGCTCTTCTTCGATGGCGTCGCGCGTCTCGAGCGAGCGCGAGCTGGGAAACATCCCGTCGGTTAACCAAATGACGAAGACGCTGTGAAACTCAAGGCCTTTGGCCTGATGGACCGATGACAAGTTGACCGCTTCTTTTTCGCCTGCCTGATTCACCGCCGGCTCCGCGTCGACGTTGCTGATCAGGGCGAGTTGGGAAAGAAATTCCTGGATGTCTTTAAACTGTCGGGCAAAGGCGGCGAGTTGGGCCAGATCTTCCTTGCGCAGCTCGTAGTTGGCGAAGGTGGCTTTGGCGTAGTCGTCGTAAATCGCTTCGACGATCGACATGATCATTTCGGTCGGTGGATTCGGCTGTCCGTCCGGCGCGATCTCGTCGAGGGTGTCGGCGAGTTGCTCCCAGGATTTTCTGGAGCGTGCGCCGACGGAGAGCGGGCGTAATCGGTCGCCCCAGGAAACGACGACGGCGTTTTGGTCGAGCGATTCTTCCCAGCCTTTCCAGAGGCTTTCCGCGCTCTTGCCGCCGATACCAGGAAGGAGCCGGACCATGCGTTTGAAGGCGACTTCATCGCGCGGATTGGCGACGAAGCGAATGAAGGCCGCGACATCTTTGATGTGCGCCTGCTCGAAGAAGCGGATGCCGCTCGTGATCTGATAGGGGACGCCCCGGCGCGAGAGCTCGAGCTGCAGCTCGACGGCGTGATAATGAGCACGATAAAGAACGGCAATTTCGTTCAGCTCGATACCTTCATCGCGCAGCTCGAGAATGCGCTGAGCGACGAACTGCGCCTGCTCGCCGCCATCGTTCAGCGCCACAACCGCCGGTCTCGCCGAGTTCGTTAGGCGAACCGCGCTGAGGTTTTTGCGGAATTGCTGGACGTTAGGCGCGATGGCGGCGTTGGCGACCTGCAGGATCTCCGGCACGCTCCGGTAATTCAGCTCGATTTTGAAGACCTGCGCGTTGGGATAACGCCGCGGGAAGGCGAGGATGTTCTGGAAGTTCGCGCCGCGCCACGAGTAGATCGACTGTGCGTCATCGCCTACGACCATGACGTTTTGATGCTCGGCCGCGAGAAGGTCGATGAGGTCGGCCTGGATCTTATTCGTGTCCTGGTATTCATCGACGAGGATGAACTGGAATTGCCGCCGATAAAAGGCCGCGATCTCCTCGTGTTCCTTGAGCATGCGCAGGGTCTTCTCGAGGAGATCGTCGAAGTCCATCGAGTTGGTCGATTTTTTGCGTCGCTCGTAGCGTGCGTGGACGTCTTTGATTTGTTCGAGAAGGGGGAGGAAATAGGGAAATTTTTCCGCGAGCAATTCTTCCATGGAACGCTCGGTGTTGACGACGAAACTGAAGATATCTGCAAGCACGTCGCCCTTAGGAAAGCGGATTTCCTTTGGATCAATGCCTGCGCTCGCGACGACCGAATTGAGCAGATCTTTCTGGTCCTCGCGGTCCATGATGGTGAAGCCGCTAGAGAAACCGAGCGCGCTGCCGTGTCTCCGGAGCATGCGATTGCCGATGGAATGAAAGGTTCCGCCCCAAAGACCGCTGGCGTCGACCGGGAGGAGGTTGGCGACGCGGTCGAGCATCTGGCGGGCGGCTTTGTTCGTGAAAGTGAGGAGGAGGATATTGCGCGGGTCGACGCCATTCTCGAGGAGGTAGGCGACGCGGTAGGTAAGCGTGCGGGTCTTGCCCGAGCCCGCCCCAGCGATGACGAGAAGCGGCCCCGGCGCCGCGGTTACAGCGGCATACTGCTGCTCATTCAACTCAGCTGCATAGTCGATGCTGATCGTTGCCGTAGAGGGAGCGCGCTGAAGCGTGTATTCGCGGGACATCGGGGGACTACGCTGGAGTGACGGTCCCGGCACTTCAACGAAAAGTTTGCCGCGCGGTTGTTTTGGCCTAACGAATTGACGCTGGCGGTTCTGTTGCCAGTGGAGGCGCTCCACTCTGCGTGGCGCGGGCCTGTGGGTTGCGCGGAACCTGCCTTTTACGCCCAGATCCGCACCTCCCAGAGAAAGGTGTTTACAAGAGCTGGGCGCAATCGTTAGGCGCACCTTTCCTAAAAAAAGGCAGGCGCCCACGGAGTTGGCAAGCTTAGTGCTATGGTTGTTATAGAAATTATAAACGACCACCAAGGCCCCTTGCTATTACACCTATGAAATTATGCGATCGCGATTGCGCTGAATTCCTCGTCATCGACGACGATCCGGCCATCACGAAATTCCTGAGCGTTTACCTGAAGCAAAAAGGGCACACTTGCGCCGCTTTGACGGAAGGGTTTCAGACCGCGGCTTGGCTCGAGAGGCAAGATTGCGAAGTCGTGGTGGTCGATTTGAACATGCCGAAGGTCGATGGGATTTCGCTCATCTCCTACATTCGGGAAGTCCGACCACGCCTTCCGATCATCGTCTTCACCGGGGTCGGCTATGAAGAGGATAAAATGCACGGTGCGCTGCGGGCCGGCGCAAACGGCTACGTGAGCAAGAATCTGCCGGTGGAACAACTTTACTGCGTGCTCTCGCGGGTGCTCGCGACCTGCCGCCAGCGAGCGCGTCATGAGGCGCTCAGCCGGGTGCGCCCGGCGCTTCTTGGGGCCGCCTAATGCGACTCGCTTGCGCGGCGCCGGCGGAGCGGAGTTTAGCGCGGTCGCGCTTCCTGCAATAGTTCGCGCAAACCTTCTGGCGAGACGGTTTCGGCGCCGCTCGCTGTAGCGGTTTCCTGTTCGAGGTAATCGCCTGTGGCGACGACGAGTTGGTAGCGCCCGGCGTATTTGCTCGCGAGCCGCTCGATGATCGAATCGGCGGTTTGACCAGAGCGCGAATAAAAAACCTGAATTTCGCCCGCCTCTGCTTCGTGCGAAACAGCGGGGCCGCGACCGTCAAAAACAACCACGACACGGATGCCGGTCCAATCCTGGTAATCGCGCAATTGCCGGACGAGCGCCTCCCGCGCTAGCGATGTGCGGCGGGTGTGAAGGAGGCGCAGCTCCGGCCACGCAAAAATAATGCTGTGCCCGTCGACCAGAAGATATTGCGGTCGCACTGGCGACGATAAAGCAGCCAGCCCAGAGGAGGCAACCGGCCGCCGTGACGCGACGCTAGGACGCCTTTTCCGCCGCTCTTTTTGGGCGCGGTTTCGCCGCGGGGGCGCGGCGAGGAGTGCTCGCGGCCGCCGCTGTCACCCGCTGACGTTCGAGATAGGCTTTGCGGCGCTTGCGCTTGACGGTGACTCGGTGTTGTTGGCCCATGAGGGAGTTGCTATAGGCCGGGAGCGCGCCGGGCGCAATTTCAATTCGTGGACCCGTCAGCTCCGTGCAGATGATCTGCAGTGGGGCACGCAATTTCCTGTAATTGGATATTGCTATTGCAAGGAAAGAGGAGCTAAAACACTGCGACAGCGCAAATCCTCGGCCAAATGATTCAGCCCCTTTGCTAAGATGCCCAAAATATTGCTCGGGATCTCCATGCTGCTGATGACGCTCTCTCTCGTCTTCGGCTTCTTGAATACGAACAAGGTCAAAACCCTGCGTAACGAACTTGCGGCGACGACCTCGGCCCGTGACGTGGTAGATCGCGGCCGGGTGGCGAGCCAGAAAAAACTAAAAGCGACCGAGACGGATCTGGAGGCAGTCAAAAGCCAGGCGGCAGAGGCGGCGGCGAAAGCGCAGAATGCCGAGGTCGAGTTGGGCAAAGTGCAAAGCGAAAAAGCCGGAGTCGAAGCGAAGCTCCGGGCGAACGAAACGCAAATCGCCGATCTGCAGAAACGCGTGTCCGAAACGACCATCGGCACGGTTTCGGGAACCGTGGAGGGAGACGCGCCTAACGACCTCAGGGCGGCGCTCACCGACACCAGGACTCAGCTGGCCGCGGCAGAGCAGGAAAAGACTCTGCTCGCCGAGAAGATGAGAGCGGCGCAGGACCGGCTCGCGGCGATGGAGGCGGAAAAAAGAAAACGCCAGTCGGCCGCGAATTCGCCGGGGGTTCACGGCACCGTTCTCGCGGTCAATCAGGCTTATAACTTTGTCGTGCTGGGCATCGGCAACCGTCAGGGAGTGGTCGCAAATTCCGAAATGCTCGTGATGCGGCAGGGCTCCCTTATTGGCAAGATTCGCATTTCCTCGGTTGAACCGACGACCTCCATCGGCGATATCATCTCCAATAGCCTGGCGCGTGGCGTTCAGGTGCAGCCTGGAGATACCGTTGTTTATGCTGGAAACACAAATTCGTAACCTCTGGCAACCGCGCGGCCTAACGATCGCGCTGCTGGCCGCCTCCGCCGCTCTTTCTTCCTGCGCGAGCCAAAAACCGCAGCAGACGGCCTTGGTTGGAGATCCCGACGCGACCGCCGCCTCCTCCATCCCTTGGAACAAACCGGCGAATTGGGAAGGCCGCGGTAATCTCCCCACCGGTGTGGGGACCGGGAGCAGCGATCCCTTCGGCGGAAGCGGCGTCGGCGGCACAGGCGGCTATTAGCCGAGGACGCCTTCTGTAGACGCCTCTCTCTGAGAGGCGCGGTTATTGGCCTGGCTGCTCTTCTTTGCGTCGAACAGTCCCGCGCTTCGCAGAGCGAAGCGTCTACAGCGCCAGCTAAATCCAGAAACCTACCGGGATCACCGCATCCTTCGGCACCACCACGATGCCGTCGCGGATATAATAATTGTCCGCGTCGACATTCTCTGGTTTCCCTTCCGGCGTAATGACGACCCCATCGCCAATTCGGGCATTCTTATCGACGATCGCGCGATCGATCACACAATTCCGGCCGATCCCGATCGGCGGCACGTCGCTTGGAGGGCGGGTGGTGGCCGCCGTCTCGAAATGGTCGCAGCCCATGATGACGCTATTACGGATGGTCGCGCCGCTGCGGATGATGCTGCGTACGCCGATCACGCTCCGCTCGATGTGGGCGTCGGAAATGATGCAACCGTCGGAAATGATCGCCTGCCGGAGTGTTGCCCCGTTGATCTTGCTCCCCGGCAAAAAGCGCGGGTGCGTGTAGATGGGCGCCTGCGCTTCGAAGAAGCTATACTTCGGCTCGAGATCGGTGAGATCGAGATTCGCTTCGTAAAAGGCGCGGATCGTTCCGATGTCCTCCCAATACCCTTTGAAAATAAAGACGTTCACCCGGCGTTCGCCGATGGCTTTGGGGATCACATGTTTCCCGAAATCGTCGAGGTCGCTCTCGAGGCAATCGATCAACACCTGGCGATTGAAGACGTAGATGCCCATGGAGGCTTGGAACAACTCTTCCTCAGCCCCGCTACCGATCGATTCGAGCAGTTCACGATCGAGTTTCAGCTCGTTGAGGAGGGCATCCTCCTTTGGCTTTTCCACGAAACGCGTGATCCGCAGATCGGGTCCGCTACACATGATCCCAAAATTCAACGCGGCCGTCCGTTGCACCGGTGTCGTCGCCAAGGTGATATCGGCGCCGGAGCGAATGTGTTGATGCAGCAATGTCCGAAAATCCATCCGGTAAAGCTGGTCGCCGCTGAGGATGAGGAAGTAATCGCACGGCTGCTCGAGAAAATAGCGGAGATTCTGGCGCACCGCGTCGGCCGTTCCCTGATACCACTGGGAGCTGGCGGGCGTTTGTTGCGCCGCGAGAATGTCGACGAAGCTGCGCGAAAAATTATCGAACTTGTAGCTCGCCTGGATATGGCGATGAAGCGACATGGTGTTGAACTGCGTCAGCACATAAATCGAGCGCAGCCCCGAGTTCAGGCAGTTGCTGATCGGGATATCGACCAGGCGGTATTTTCCGCCTAACGGCACCGCCGGCTTGGCCCGATCTTTCGTTAGGGGAAAAAGGCGCGTGCCGGCTCCTCCGCCCATGATGATGGAAAGAGTGCGCTGGGTTGTCCCGGGTGGAAGAGAAGGTGATTGCGGCATCGCAAAAGAGTGAGCGTAATTGAATCGTGCGGCAGAGGAAAGCCGATGTATTCCGCCTTTTCCCTGTTCTTATCCTAATCTTGCTCCTGCTGCTAATCGATGACTTTGGCATCCGTCCCCTGGAGGATTAAGAGCAAGAGCAGGAGCAGGATTAGGCGTAGAAATCGGTCACGCTCCGCCTTCCTTGCGCCCGAAGGCCGTCGATGCCACGCTTCGCCCTAACTTATGTGCGGCATTGTCGGATATGTCGGTCGAGCGGAAGCCGCTCCCATCTTGTTGGATGGGCTGCGCCGGCTGGAGTACCGCGGCTACGATTCCGCCGGGGTGGCGATCGTCGATGGCGATCACGTCGAGACGCGCAAATGCGCCGGGCGAATCGCCGGCCTTTCGAAGTTGATCTCCGAGAATCCCGCGGCCGGTCATTACGGGATCAGCCATACCCGCTGGGCGACGCACGGCAAACCGACCGACCAGAATGCCCACCCGCATTTCGACGAGAGCGGCAAGCTCGCGCTCGTCCACAACGGCGTGATCGAAAATTACCAGCAGATCAAGGACGCGCTCCTGCAGGAAGGCGAACACCATTTCGCCTCCGAGACCGACAGCGAAGTGCTCGCGCATCTGGTCGGTCAAATTTACGACGACTCAGCGCTGGGCGTGGCCGATCCGAGCCGGCACAAGGCATTGCTCGTCGAGGCGCTGCGCTCGGCCTTGCAACAAGTCATCGGCACTTACGGCATTGCCCTTTGTCATAGCGACATTCCCGATTTCATCGTGGGCGCGCGTCGCGGCAGTCCGCTCGTCCTCGGGGTGGGGAAGGATGAAAATTTTCTCGCCAGCGACGTGAGCGCGATCGTCGCCTACACCCGCGACGCGGTTTATTTAAATGACTTCGATCTCGTCGCAGTTGAACGCGACAAATTCGAGATCAGCTCGCTCGCCGGCGAGCGCGGCCAGCACGCGATCAGCAAAGTCGAGTTCACCGCCGAGGACATCAAGAAGGGCGATTACCCGCACTACATGCTCAAGGAAATCTTTGAGCAGCCCGGCTCGGTCCGCGACGCTATGCGCGGCCGGCTGAGCATCGAGGAATGCACCGCCAAACTCGGCGGCCTCAATATGACCGCGGGACAATTGCGCGATGTCGGGCGGGTTGTCCTGACCGGCTGCGGCACCGCGTTGCACGCCGGAATGGTGGGCGAATATCTGATCGAGCAGCTGGCGCAGATTCCCACCGAAGTGGAATTCGCGAGCGAGTTCCGCCATCGCAACACCCCGATGACGCGCGACACCCTCGTCTTCGCGATCAGCCAGAGCGGTGAGACTGCGGACACGTTAGGCGCGCTGCGCGAAAGCCAGCGCAAGGGCTATCGC
>JBBSGS010000068.1:0-12647 GCA_038253875.1 Chthoniobacterales bacterium | reverse complement strand
CTGCGTGCGGTCGATCCTCAACTCTTCAGCAGGCAACCTGAGCAGCTGATGAAAATTTTCGAGCACGTGCAGGAGCGCAATCTCACCTTGAGCGCGGAGCTGACCGATCAACTGAGCCGGCGCCTGCGCTGGGTCACACGCGAGTTTCGTTATGCCAAAGCACCGCGCGAGATTTTCCGGCGTCTGCTCAGCCGCAAAGGCGAAGGAGCGCGCGTCCTGCGCCTGATGCACGAGGTCGATTTCCTCGGGAGTTACCTGCCGGAATTCGGGCAACTGACCTGCCTCGTGCAGCACGAATATTTTCATCGCTACACGGCCGACGAGCACACCCTCGTCTGTATTGAAAAGCTGGATGAACTGCTCGAAACGGAGAGCGAAAAATTGCAGCCCTACAGAAGACTATTCGCCGCCCTCCCGGATCCCTTCGTTCTCTACCTCGCGCTCCTCATGCACGACACCGGCAAAGGGGTCGGCGCGCGCCCGCACTCGGAAGCGAGCGCGCTTTTTGCGCAAGCGGTCGCCGCCCGGTTGCAGCTCACTTCCGAGGAGAGGCGCACGCTCGTCCTGCTCGTAGATCATCACGTGACGCTCTCAAACATGGCGCAACAGCGCAATATCGACGACCCCGCCACCGTGATTGAGTTCGCCGATATCGTGAAATCGCAGTCGAATCTCGACCGCCTGATGTTGGTCACCCTCGCAGATGGGCAGGGCACGACGGAGACCTGGTCGGATTGGAAGGAACAGCTCGTCTGGCAACTCTACCGCGCGGCGTCGCGTTACCTCCTCGATCAAGAGGCGTTCCTCTCGCAAAGCAGGATCGAGCGCGATCAGTTGCGCGAGGCGGTCGGAGAAAAGTTGACGCCCGATTTCGCCGACGAGATCGATGCGCACTTCGATTACATGCCGGACAATTATTTCCGTGCTTTCGACGTGGAGGAAATAGCAGCTCACCTCGAGCTCTTCCGCACGCTTTGGCGCGATATTTATTCAAACGACAAATCGCCGCTGGCGCCTGCTGCGCGCTGGGAACAACAGCCGGAACGGGGGCACACGGTCGTCTCCATCTGCACTTGGGATCGGTGGCATCTGCTTGAGCGGATTGCCGGCGCGTTCACGGTCGCGTCCGTCAATATTTTAAGCGCCGATATTTTTATTCGCGGCGACAATCTGGTGCTGGACGTGTTTCGCGTGCGCAGCAAGAAGCTCGACCTGGTCAACGATCCGCGCGAGATCACTCTGGTCGAGGCGATCCTGAGCAACACCCTGCACATGGAGCAATTCGACTTTCAGCCGTTGCTCGCCAGCGTGCACCGGGGAGGCGCTAAAGGGCCGCCGGAGATCGATTTTCCCACGCGCATCACCATTGAGAACAAAAGCCATCCGACCTCTACTTTGGTCCAGGTGGAAACGTCCGATCGGCTCGGATTGCTCTACGATCTGGTCGCCTGCATGGGCCGGCAGAATGTTTACATCACGCTCGCGCGCATCAGTACCGACAAGGGCGCCGCGATCGACACCTTCTATGTGATCGACGCATCGACACGTGGCAAAATCACCGACCCGAAACGAATCGAGCTTTTGCAGCAAGCGCTGCAGGCCGCGGCCGTTCCCGCCCCCTAACGATTGACAGGATTAACAGGATTTAACTGGATTAGAGAAGCGTGACGCTGGCTGCACTTCTTTAAATCCTCTTAATCCCGTAAATCCTGTCCATCCTTATTCGTTAGGCGAATCCAGTCTCTGCGAGGTCTGTTCCTCGCGGAATCCTTTTTTGCCCAGAAGGCAGATTCGCTTACCTTCCGCTTCCGCTTTTATGAACGTCTTGATTCTCGCCGCCGGTTACGCCACCCGCCTTTATCCCCTGACCGAAAAAAAGGCGAAGCCACTGCTCGACGTGGCCGGCAAACCGATGATCGAATGGGTGCTCGACAATCTCACGCCGATCCCGGATCTGGGCACGATCTATATCGTGACGAACGACAAGTTCGCGGAGAATTTCCAGACGTGGGCCGATCAATACAAGAAGGCGCAGCCGCAGCTCACTTTCAAAATCATTAACGACGGCTCGCGGACGGACGCGGATAAGCTCGGCGCGATCGGAGACATTCGGCTGGTGATCGATCGTGAGGAGTTGACCAAGGAACCGCTCATCGTGGTCGCGGGGGATAACTTGTTCAGTGAGCCGCTGGCCGAATTTGCGGCGCAAGCGCAAGGCTCAGCCGCAATGCTGGCGATCTACGACGTCGGCGATCTGGAGGTGATGAAAAAATATTCCGCTATCAAGACTGATGCGGAAGGTCTGCTCACGCAGTTCGAGGAGAAGCCGGAAAAACCGGAGAGCACACTCACGGGAATCGCGCTCTATTATTTTGCGGCAGAGACACTGGAGCTGTTCACGACCTACATCGTGGCTGGAAATAATCCCGATCAACCAGGACGTTTCATTCAATGGCTCCATACCAGGCGTCCGGTGAAGACGTATCAGATCAAGGGGACTTGGTTCGACATTGGGAGCAAAGAGACGCTGGAAGAAGCGAATAAGATTTTCGCGCAATTCGCCGGCTGATTCTGCTCACACGAAGGTCACCAACGGCGGTGGGATTCTCTACCCCGTTTTGTCCGTGGCGGCCTTCTGACGACCACCTTCTCCGCCTAACGATAATTACTTCAGCCGGCCTTCGTCGAACTCGATCAGGTCGAAGTAGGTGCGGATGTCTTTGCGGCCTTCGCCGCCGGCTTCCTTCAGGAAATGGACAAAGCGTGCCTTCTTCACTGCGGTATCGGGATGACGCGAGATCATCGCCTGATTCCATTCTTCGATTTCCTCCGGCGTGTGCGCTTTTCCGTTCTCGCGAATCCAGTCGAGAACCGTAGCGTTCTCCTCCAGTTCGTTAGCTGCTTTCTCGAAAGCGTCCGGATCGATCTTGAGAAAGGCGAGGAGATGCTTGTCGAAGCCGACGGTCTTGTAGTTGTAACCGTTGAGGAGACCCTTGCGATGCAGCCGCGCCTTATCGAGTAGACGCGGTAAATGAACGTAATCGCCGAGGCGCTCGTAGGGACTGCGCGGGTACGGTGCGCGTTTTCCGTCCACGATCAGGAGGTAGCTGGCAAGGGAAAGGGGTGACCCGGCGGAGGCAGTTCTTTGCCCGCCGCGGGAACATCTTTCTCATTGCCAGCCGGGAGCAGTTCCGCCTGCTCCAGGGTTTGCCGTCCGATCACCAGTTGCCCGGTGAAGGTCCCGCCTTTCTCCACGTTGATTGAGCGCGCAACGACGTTGCCATCGAGCGAGCCGGTGCTGCGAATCGTGACCACCTTTTCGGCGACGATCTCGCCAGTCATCACCCCGCGAATCTCGATCGAACCAACCTGGAGCTGACGAAAAAAATGCACCTTCGCTTTCTTCCCGATCAAGACCTCGGGGGCGATCAGTTTGCCCTGCATTTTCCCGTGCGCACGAAACTCCGCTCTTTCGTGGCAATGCAGAGTACCCCGTAGTTTGCCGTCGATGATGGCCACGCGGCAGCTGACCTGACTGCTGCTGAGATCGCCTGTCGAAGTGATGTGCACCTCGCCGTAAGTGCAAATGCGGCGGCTGAAGCTGGCGTTGATTTTGTAATCGCGCAGATCCATGTGGCCGCTGCACGAGGGACAAATGGTGGAGGTGGCCGCGGAGTTGATTTCCTGGGGTGCGCCGCAGTCGTAGCAGGCGACCGAGGTGATGCGCGGCCGATGCCAGATGCCCTCAAAACGCCGGAGGAACGAAGGTGCGCCCGGGTCCTCTTTACCGGCTGCCGCCGTCTTGGCTTCGGCCTGCCCGGCGGCGGCGACGAAATGTTTTCCACACTGCCGGCAAAGCGAGCTGCGGGCTGCCGCATAATCCACCTGCTTAAAGCCACAGTGTGGACATTCCACACTGACTTTAGCAGGCGACCTGGCCACGAAAGCGACTCGCGCTATCCGTTAGACTCGACCGGCCAACGGCTTTGCTGCC
This sequence comes from Chthoniobacterales bacterium, assembly GCA_038253875.1. Classification (GTDB taxonomy): domain Bacteria; phylum Verrucomicrobiota; class Verrucomicrobiia; order Chthoniobacterales; family UBA10450; genus Palsa-1392. The sequence goes on along the minus strand of JBBSGS010000068.1, from coordinate 8,653 downwards.
GGGGACGAATCCTCGTTCCGCGAGGGCACGTCCGCCCGATTGGGGCTGCCATTGGAGGCCATGGGCATTTTCCCGCTGGTCACTTCCGATTTGCCGATGAAGGTCGCGCCTTCTTCGATCACGAGACGCGCCGCCTTCAAATCGCCCTGCAAAGTGCAACGCGATTTCAATTCGCAACGCTCGCCTACGGTGATGTTGCCATGCACTTTGCCATAGACGGTGATCGATTTGGTCTTGATCTCGCCGCGAATGTCGGCGTTCTCGCCGATGGTCAACACGCCATCAGAATTGATTTCCCCTTCGACTTTGCCGTCGATGAGCAACTCCTTTTGAAATTTGATGCTTCCTTTGATCTCGACATCACTCGAGAGGACGTCTTTGCCAGAATGTTCGGCCATATATTTTTGATGCTCGTTCAACGTTGGTGATGGAACTGCGGATGTCTTGTTTTCTTCCCGATGGGAGGGAGCCGGGTTGCTTTCCTCGTAGCTCGGCCCCGGGGCGAAACTCTCACTCGGTACCGGGGGCTTCTGCGGGATGAATTTCTTCAACACGACGCATTACTAAGAGCCGGAACTTGCCCTGTCAATGTTTCGCCTTGTAAAAGGCAGCATTTTTCTCGTTAAGGTCGAACCTCGTAGACTTTGCCGGCGCTGTTCCCCCCCTTGAGCGCGAGAAAATGCGGTGCCCGGGAGGGAGCGTGGTCGAGGACTAGGCAAAGCGGGCGCAGTGGCGCGACCACGGCCAGAAGGGCCGCCGAATTTTGCCCGACCCGCTCGGAGTCGTAAGCAAGAACCCAGCGCACGCCGTTACGCTGGAGAATCGCGCGAGCGTCGTCAGGCTCGGTGCCCAGGAAAAAGCGCGCGCTTTCGATGATTCCCGCGAGGCTTTCATGAGAGCTGCCCGCGACCGCCGGTTGTCCCGACCAATAAGCGGCGGAAGGCGACAGCCACCAAGGCGCAAGGAAAGGCGCCCGGCGGTCCTGCGGCAGCGCGGCGGCAATGGTTCGCCATTCCTCCGCCTCTCGGCGCGCCTCCGCCCGCCGGGCCAAAAATTGCTCGTTAGGCCAAATTTCCGTATCCCAAGCGTGCAGACAGGGAAGAAACGCGAGCGCCGCAAGCAACCCGGCGAGCCAGCGTTGCCTAACGACGCCGAGAAACAAAGGGATAGTGAGGACGAGAACGACGCCCAGGAAGTAGGCCCAGCGCGCCTGCCAGACGGTCAGCAGGAACGTCACCGCGAGAAGCGAGCAAAAAGAGGGCGAAAGGATCCCGCGTCTCAGCGCCGGAATGGCCAGCACCGGCGCGACAACGATGAAACCTCCAAACCATTGCAGCCAGATTGAATTCGTTAGGCGCACCGCACTCAGCTCGCCAATGGTCGCGGACCAATGGAGAAAATAAGAATGCATTTCGGAGCCGGGAAATTGCGGCCAGCGCCGCTCAACCAAGGCCGCCAAGAGAACAACGGCTCCGAGCGCGCACCAGCCGATCCAACGCGGTCGCGCCAGCAAAAGAGCGCGCGCCGTGCAGGCAAAAGATCCGAAAAGGACCGCGAGCAGGAGCACCGGTTCATAGAGCGAAACCCATAGCGCCAATCCCCAACTCAACCCACTCAGCACGCTCCATCGTCGCGACAATTGCTGCTGAAGCGACAATTCTGCCGCGAGGGCGACGAGCACGAGAAGGATGAGTAACCCGTGATGATCCGGCCGCCCCAGCCGGGTGCCCTGCGCAAGTATCGGGCTGAGCGCAAAGAGCAACAGACCCGCCCATCGATAACGCACCTCAGCACGCCGCGACCACCACCAAAGAAACCAGCCACCTAACAAAGCCAGCAGCGGCGAAATAAAAGCGCCCCCAAGATCGAGGGGTTGCCTAGAAAATGGCCCCAGGAGAGCCGCCAGGCCAGCGATCAGGTAATCGAGCGGCGCGGTCGTATGGGGCGAGGTCCCGGCTGGATAATTTTCGAAATCATGATGCCTAACGATCAATCCCGGGTGCTGCGCAACGAGGCGCGCGCGGCTCATGCGCGAATAACAATCGGCGTCGACGAAGTACACCTTACCGCCTACGAAGACGTCTCGGTAATTCGCGCAACGCGTCGCTAGAATGAGCGCGCTCAGAAGTGTGATCTCAACCCCAAGCCAGGCGAAGCGGCCGACGCGGCGAAGTAAAATGGCGATCGACCGGTAAGGAAGCGAGATGGGCGGAGCCGGGCTTTCCATTCGCAAATTGGCAATGAACCTGGGCCCACCAGGATTCGAACCTGGGACCAAGGGATTATGAGTCCCCTGCTCTAACCGCTGAGCTATAGGCCCGTTTACGGTGAGATCGAGCTGGCAAATCCCATCTTCAGTCTTGCTGCTCGCGCTCCCGACAGGCCAGTATTACGCCTATTTCACGGCCCACGGCAAGCCTGGCAGCAGGAACTTGAAAGGCCCCTCGGCTCTATCGCGGTCATATTGTCGCTTTCGCCCTGCGTGGACCGGCTGTTCATGCCGGCGAATATGTCGGCGGGGAGTGCTGGTAAAAATAGGACTTCGCGTTCGTCTTAGGATCGCGCCGCTCGGCCCCTTGCAAAAGGGCTCGGGCCTAGTTCTGCTGGGCCAGGACGACTTGAGGCAAGGGATTGCCTGAGCTGTCTGTCGTAAGGGTGTCGTCGGTGTAGATGATCGCTGCCTTGCCATTGAAGGGATGGATCGCCACTTCGAACAGATCGAGCAGATTCCGCGTGCCTGGCGCGCATCCAGTCCCAGACGTACAGATCACTCCGAGGTGATTGGAGTGATTACTAACTTTGCTCTGCACGAAGCTAGCGCCGTCGTCGGTGGTCTGCGCCACATAGGTGTTCCAGACGGCGGTCGTAACATCTTTGTTCGCAGCGCGGGTCCCGTAATACACCACGTCAACCGTGCCTGAGTTAGCCGCGACCCACGGAAAGAGGGCGGTCGTTGCCGGAGCGATGTTCACCGGCACTGCCGGGGTCCAGTGCGATCCCTGATCGCTCGAGGTCGAAAAGAACACAGTATGTGCGTCCGACCAGGTTGCGTATAGCTTGCCATTGGTGCGATCGACCGCCAGTGCCGGGAATACGTTATTCAGCGCAGTAAACAACGGCGCGTGATAGACAAGGTTCGCCTTCCAGGTATTACCGCCGTCGGTGCTGCGCGAGACATAGATATTGTTGAAGTCCGCGCTGCTTCCCTTCTGAATGCCGGGTTCGCCTGCGGCATAGATGTCGTAGACGTTATGGGTGAACGGATCGGCGACGATAGGACCCTGATCGTTGTTAAAGGTCGCGTTACCGGTGACGCGGCCCTGTCCCGGGATGGGCGAGTGCACGCGCGTCCAGGTGTAGCCGTCGTCGTCGGAACGCTGCACGTGGATGAGCGTGCTATTGCCGGAGTCGTGATAGGAGATGTAAACCGACCGGTGGTCCGAGGTGATCCACTGACGGTCGGCGCCCGCCGTGTCAATAATCTGCGACGTGCAATCGCCGGGCACGGAAAGCGTGGCCGAGGTCCCGTTCCCGCAGGTGATGGCAGAAACGTCCAGGGTGTACGAAGCAATGGTGGGAGGAGTCAGGAAGATCAGGGTAGTCGCGTGCAACGTGCCTGTGGAGCCGAGATCGACATCCGCATCACCGCCCCCGAAGACGAGACGACGGCCGGGAAGCTGGAGCCCGGAGTCCACCGCGCCGCGATAGGTAGGCGTCGAGCCGAAAGGGCCCGACCATAAATTGGTCACAAATTTTTTCCACGATAACGCAGTCATGGCCATAGTGCCGTTCGGATGGATGGAAATGGCGGGCTCGCTGTCCCCATCTGCGCGTAGCAACGCAGTGTTGGAAAAGCTGAGCGATCCCTGCACCGTACCGGCGCGCTGATCAGCCTTCACATTCCCACTCGGAGTGGTCACAGCGAGCAGAGCGAGTCCTCCCGCCGCAAAGATGAGTCCGCTCGCACCTGCGATCCGCGCCAGTGAGAAGTAACGATTTCGAGTGAGCGTGGTAAACCTTTTCATAGAGTTTGATTAATTTGGCGGCTTAGTCGTGCGCCTTTTTCATCTGCTCTGTCAATACTTTTTTGGTACAATTCCATAACGACTAGCCCGGTTTGTCTTCAGCGGGTCGTGGCGCGCGTGGCGCGGTATCGGAATGGCGCATCAATTCCAGAGTGCCGTGCTACTGGCGTTGGTAAACTTTCTCCCCCAGCATCCATGTCTGTTCCACGACGGTCTTATCGATATCCCTCGCGCTAATGGTAAAGATGTCACGGTCGAGCACGATGAAGCTGGCCTCGAATCCTTCCGCGATTTTCCCGAGCGAGCCTTGGACTGGCGAATCCCTCCTCATTGAGCGCCGTGAATATTTTTCGGTTGACGAAAGTTTATTCATTGTTGGCAGTCACGGTCAGCGATCCTTCTCCTTATAACTCTGCGTCCGACTTTCCTCGTTAGGTGACGACGGTGAAGTCCGCGGGGCGATCAGCCAGTGACTCTCCGCGAATTTTCCGCGCAGTCGACTGGAGACGATCGATCCCCTGGGCCAGCGCGCATTGCACCAGTCGCACGGAATAGTTTTCCTCCCTGGCCGGCAAACAGCCTAGCGTCGCGCCGTAAACGATGCGCGCGTTTCCCGGGAAAGCCGGGGGTTGCCGGCGATCGGAATCCAACTCCGCATAACTTCGCACCCAATCCACGGCATCGCTCAGGAACGCCGACGGCAGATGACGATTGAGAAACTTCCGCGCAGGCGTTCCCAGCCACAGATCGTGCACGAAGACAGCCAGAGGCTTACCCGTGTGCAGCAAACTAAGGGCAAGCTTGAGGGCGCGAAAATCCTTCGGCCCATCGATCAGAACCACATCGCCCCCACGCAGAAGCTCCGGCAATAGCAGACGCGAATCGCCGAAACGGCATTCCACGTTCCGCTGGGCCTTAAGCCGCTCCGCCGCCACCTCCACATCCGGCGAAGCGGGGTCCGATTCGATGCTGATAATGTTTGCCGCCGGAAAGAGCCAGGAAAGCACAAGCGTGCTTTGCGCACGCGCACGGCCGGACTCGATAATGCGCGCCGGCGCGAAATCAGCGACTGCAGCATAGAGAAAAAACATCTCGCTTCGCCGGATGCCCTTCTCCTCTTTGGAAAGGTTTACCGTCCGCTCCGCGAAAGCCACGAGATGTCTTGGCGCGTTGGATAGGACCTTGCCCAGTTCTATGTCCCCCATCGCTTGAAGCATCGTGTCATTCGACCCCTCCTGCCTTACCCGGAATTGAGCCAAATGCCATCCAGAATTTTTTGAGTTGACTTAGAGAACCGAAATCTTCAGAAATTCCAAAAATCCTCGCCCAATTATTCAAAAGTTTCAGCCCAGAAGGCGCTGACCGATGAAAAATGATACTTCTTCCGGATCACCGCAAGGTGAGCCGGTGTCCCCTACCGACAAACCCACAAGCGAGCAAGGCCCAACCCGCCGCAGGTTTCTGAGCCAGGTAAGCGCGGCTCTTGCTGGAGGCGCAATCCTGGGCAAAACCGCGATCGCTTCTGCCCAATCCGAAAATCCCGGTCTCGTTATTGGCGATCCCGCGCTTCCTGGTCATTCCGATCCACGAGTGCGGGAGAGTTTTGCGCTGCGCAGGGCAACCGCGATCGCAGAAGCCAAAATTTCAGTTCCCCGGCACACCACGAACGGCGACGAAGAGCGCTACCCGGATAAGTCCGGCACCTACAGCAAGGGTCTTCTCCAGGACCGAATCGGCGTCGTCAATCCGCAAGCCTACCAAAGCTTCAGGCACGCTTTGAACACCGGCAGGTTTGCAGATTTCGAGAACATCATCATCGGCGGCACGCGGACGCTAAATGGTCCGATGGGGTCGTACGCCTTTTCCCTGGAAGGAACCGATGACGCCCAGTTTGGCAATGCGCCCTCTCCGGCCAATCAAATCAGCCAAGTCGTCGTCCCGCCTGCGCCTGCTCTTGCGAGTGAAGAGTATGGGACGGAACTTATCGAGCTCTACTGGGCTTCGCTGCTGCGCGATATTCCATTCGTTGACTACGCCTCGCATCCGACGGCGGTAGCTGCGACGCAGGAACTTTCCAGCATGCCGACCTATGCAGGTCCGCGAGATAGCAACGGCCATGTCACGCCGGACCTGCTTTTCCGCGGCTCTTACCCGGGCGAAACCGTGGGGCCCTACGTCTCGCAGTTCATGATCACCCCCACCTCGTTCGGGGCACAGCCGCTAAGCCAAAAGTTGACCACCTACATTAACGGCAGCGACTTTATGACCGACCGGGTGACCTTCCAGCAAGTCCAAAACGGTATCGACACGGGCTTGAGCGCCCAGATCGATCCTGTGCCACGCTTCCTCAGTAACGGCCGCGATATGGGAGCTTATACCCGAGTGGACGTGCTCTTTCAGGCTTACTTTGTCGCTTTCCTGGCGCTTAGCACCATGAGAGTCCCACGTAATCCCGGTAATCCCTATGTCGGTTCCAGGACGCAAAACGGTTTCGGCACCTTCGGCGGACCGGATTTCGCGGCCACCACCACGGCCGTAGCACGGCCCGCCCTTAACAGTGTCTGGTATCAAAAGTGGCTGGTACACCTCCGGCATCGTCCCGAGTCGGGCGGCGCGATCGTCCGCCAAATCCTACGGGGCCACGGACACACCTTGATGGGGCGCGTGAACGATAACGTTCTCAACTCACAAGCCGTGCAAAGCAGCTTCAACAAAATTTGGCGACTACTTCCTGGCGATGGCTTATCCCGAAGGCTCGCCCACCCATCCCGCCTATCCGACCGGACATGGCACAGTCGCGGGCGCTTGTATTACCGTCCTCAAGTTTTTCTTCGACGGCGATTTTGTCATTCCTAACCCGGTAGTCCCGAGCGCTGACGGGCAAACCCTTCTCCCCTACACGGGCAGCGATGCGGGACAGCTAACCGTCAATGGCGAGCTGAACAAGGTCGCGCACAACGTCTCCTTCGGTCACGGCATTCTCGACGGCGTCCACTGGCGGAGCGACACCGACTCATCCATCCAACTCGGGGAGGCTATCGCAATCAGCATCCTGCAGGATCGGGCGCAGACCTACGCGGAAAAGTTCACCGTCAACCTCACCAAGATCGACGGTACAGTCGCGACCATCTCCAATCAGTAGCGCGGGTCTCCCGACCCGCGTCTGTGCAGCCGCTGGCGTCCCCGCTGTGGCCAGGGTTGTCGACCCGCGCGACGCAGCGCGCAACTCGCGCCTCCTCTCGGGTCTCCATGCTTGCTTCTCCCCCAGTCTCGCTAACTTGTCCTGCCTTGAACAAAACTGCCGTCACCCCGCTCCGCTACAGCGCCGTTTTTTGCGCGCTCGCACTCCTCTTCTGCCTAACGAGTTGCGCGACGATGCGGCATCAGTTCGCGCAACCCGAGCCGGATTGGCAGATCCGCATTGGCCAGCTGCAATATCACAGCCCGAAAACATCGCTCATCGGGGAAGTGCTTGTCCGCTATTCGAGCGCCGGGGACTTTGAATTAACCTTTACCAAAGGCCCCGGGGTGACCCTTCTCACGGTGCGCCAGGACGCGAACTTCGTGCGCGTGAGCGGTCCCCTCGCCCGCGGTTCGTGGTCGGGGCCGCCTAACAATGCGCCCGTCCACCTGCGCGGTTGGGTCTCCCTGCGGGAAGTGTTGCTGCGGGAACGGACCAACTCTCTCGTCCGTCAGAGCGTTGGCTCCGACAGTTTCACTTTCGCGTTCTGAGCGAGGCGGCTGCTGATGTCGTACTCGAAGTTCGTCGCCCGCCTCGTCACCGAGCGTCGCGGCCTTCTCTGGCTCGCGGTCGGGTTGATCGCCGCGACGAGTATTTACGTGCTCATCACCCGAATGACGCTCGACAGCGAAGTGCTCAACCTCCTCCCGGGCAAATTCGAATCGGTCCAGGGCCTTAAGGTTTACAACAATGATTTCGCGCAGACCCGCGAGCTCACCTTTGCGCTCCTCTGCCAGCCTAACGACGTCGATAAGCTGGAGGAATTTTCGCCCGTTTTCGCCGAGCGCCTGCGCGCCCAGCCCTGGACCACGCGTGTCCTCAGCGGCTCGCCGATGGAAACGCCGGAAGGCATTCACGATCTCCAGGGATTGGCCGTTCCATTGCTTCTCAATCTCGAACGGCAGGCTTTTGCCCAGACCATCTCCATTTTGCAACCGGCGAATCTGCAAGCGCGACTCAGCCGCCTGCATCAGGAAATCGAAGCCGGCTCGCCACGCACCGAGTTTGAGCTCCAACTCGATCCGTTAGGCGTGATCGCGCCCGCCTTGAAGCCATTCGCCGGCAACGCCGCGCTCCAGGAAGGCCAGCCGCTCGCCTCGCCCGATCGGACGCTGCGGATTTTTCTCGCGGTCACGAATCAAGCGACGCTCGACGCCTTTGCCTGCCAGGCGCTGATGGAAAAGGTGAACGCCTTCCGTGCGTCCGCGAGCAAGGGCTGGGATGGCGGGCCGCTCGAAGTCCTGGTCACCGGGCGCTCGGCTTACGTTGCGGAGATTTCGCTTAGCATGCGTCACGACATCGTGGTCACTCTGCTCGGTTCCATCCTGCTTGTCGGCGCGGTGTTTTTCGTCGGCTTCAGGCGCTGGCTGCCGTTGCTCGGCATGGG
>JBBSGS010000067.1:0-12656 GCA_038253875.1 Chthoniobacterales bacterium | reverse complement strand
GACCGACTTTAGCCGCGTGCTCACGAGAGGAGTCGAACCTCCACGGGTTTCCCCATACGGTTCTGAGCCGTACGCGTCTGCCATTCCGCCACGTGAGCGTTGGGTCGCGGGGCTGGTAAAGTGCCCGCCGCCGCCGCGACCGCAAGCGCCAATCAGTGCCGGCGCTTCTTGCGCGCGCGCGCTTCGATCGAGGCCGCTTTGCGCGCCTTGCCTAACGATCGCAACAGATCTGCGTAATTCGAGGCGACGATCTCGTAGTCTTCCGGCGGGTTCTCTGAGAGCTGCTCCCAGGCGCCGAGCGATTCGCGATAAAGCGCCCCGGCGGCGGCATAGTCACCGCGGGAATGATAGACGACCGCGAGGTTGCAATGCGATTGCGCGATGTCGGCGTGCCCGGCAGGATGCGCCCGGGTGCGGATGGCGAGAGCGCGCCGGTGCATTTGTTCCGCTTCCGGATAACGCCGCTCGTTCGTGTAAAAGACCCCAAGGTTATTCAAGACCGCGGCGACGTCGGGATGATCCGGCCCGAGCTGTTTCTCGTAGAGCTCGAGCGCCTGGAGGTAATACGGTTCCGCCGCCGTTTGCCGGCCGCTCTTGCGATAGATCAAGGCGACGTTATTGAGCAGCGCCCCGAGATCGGTGTGCGCAATCGAGTCGAGTTGGAGGCCGGCGCGGATCGCAGTTTCAAAAAACCCGATGGCGGCTTCCTGTTCCCCGAGCACCTCGCAGAGATAAGCCAGACGGCGCGCGCGGCGATAGATAAGGCTTTGATCGGCGGGGTCGGCGTGCTCCGCGATCCGCAGCGCCCGGGCGAGGTGGGGCTTTGCCAGTTCGTGTTTGCCTTGCTGGTCGAGAAGTTGCCCGAGCCGTTCGTGGCTTTTGCCTAACGACGGGTCGTTCTCCGAAAAAATTCGGCTGGCCAGTCCGAGCGCGGTCTCCCCGACGCGGATCGCTTCCGGGAAACGCCCCCCGGCCTGCAGCGTCTCGAGTTTGTCATTCAGGATCTGCCAGAGCTGCGCTTCGCCTTTCACGGCTCACCAGCCCTCGCTTAACTGACTAACGAGATGCACCGCCACATCTTCGGCGGCGAGCGGGATCGCCTGCCGCTCATCCGTGGTGATGTCCTCGCCAACGAAGAAGCTGGTCGTGCCGTAGGCGACCGACGATGCGAGATCTTTGCCGGTGGCGCGATCCACCAGTGAGTAATGGATCTGCAGGATAAGATTGAACTCTACTGTCGCGAGGACGTTTCCACGCACGGAGCGCGCGGGCGAGCGCGAGATCCGTTCGATTTCTCCCATCAGGATGGCATCGGCCTGCTCCTTGCCGGCGATGCGATAGGTGCCGTCCTGTTGGAATTGTTTGATCACGCTATCGCTGACGAGCACGGAAATGCGCGGGATGAGTGTGTTGTTCTTGAAGGTCGGCACGGCGAGGGAGTGGACCGCGCGCAGGTAATAAGGTTGGACCGGACCGATGTGATAACCGGCGCAGCCGCCTAACGAAAAGACGAGCAGCGCCGCGGCGCAAAGCTTTCTCACCTACGGAGTGGCCGAAGCCTCAGGCGTAGGTGAAGGCTCGGGTGTGGCCGCAGCCTGAGGCGATGCTGCAGCATCAACCGAAGCAGGCGGCGGAAGAGAATCGCTCGAAGGCGGTAAAGGCGCGATGTCGTTCGGATCGGCGCGCAGTTCCGGGCGGGCGGGCTCACGTTCCTCGTGCGGTGGGAGCGCCCCGGGGGGCGCCTGGGCGATCCTTTTCTTAGGCGGATTCTTTTTCGCGTTCTGTTCCGCGAGCGTGGCCGCCGACTGCAGCTTGGCGTCTCCTACCTTCGCTCGGAGTTGGTCGATGCGATGCTTGGCTACCGCACTCGCCTGTGATCCCGGCTGCTGTCGGATCACTTCATTATAATAAATGACGGCGGCCCTATACTCTTTGTGCTTGTCGTAGAATTGCGCGACCTCGAGGGCATTGCCCATCTGCCGTTGCTCGAGCTTGCGCAAGTTCTCCTGGGCTTGCGGAGCCTTTTCGCTTTTCGGAAAACGAAAGAGGAAATCCTGAAAAGCGGTCCGCGCCTGCTCGGTGGCGTTTGGATCGTAGCTGCCGCCGTTGGCCGCCTTCAACCAGATGTAGCCGATCTGATATTGCGCATCGACCGCCAGCGGATCGTTAGGGAATTTTTCCACCACGGCCTGGTAGGCGTTGATGGCGAGATCGCCCGAGCCCTGCTTCTCGCGTGCCCGCCCAATATCGAATTGCGCCCGCGCAGTGTAACGGCCATAGGGCGCGCTGCGCACGATCGCGGCGAAGATCTCGACGGCGTCATCCATCGAAGTGCCTAACGGAACGCCCAGCAGTTTGATCTTTTTCCCGTTGACGTAGAGCTCGCCGATGCGGAACTGCGCTTCGATCGCCTCCGCGAAATGTTCGGTGTTCGGATAAAACTCCATTAAGGCCCGATAGGAGCGGGCGGCTTTGATGAAGTCACCGTTCCCCTCCAAGATTTTCGCATAACGAAAAAGCGCGCCGGCAGCGAGGTTCGATTTGGGATGTTTCTTGACCAGCGTGCGGTAGGCTTTGAGGGCACGCCCGCGGTTTCCTCCCTGCTCCGCCTGCTGCCCGGTCTGAAAAAGCTGCTCGGCGTTTCCGCTGATCTCCTCTTCCCCCGGCGCCTGATATTTTACCTTTTCGTTCGGACGAAAGATGACCGGAGCCGGGCTGCGCTGCGGAAAGGCCACGCAAGCCACGGCGGTCAAAAGGAGGAAGCGAAATCGGCGGCTCATTGGGATTCGCAGGGTAATGAACGTTGCTTGCCCCGTCAACTCGCGCGCCGCTGCTTCCCCGACTCGAAGGCCCTGGAAAAGCGCACTCGCTCACCGCCATTCGATAGGCTTACGACAGCTCGCGCCAGGTCCTCTTCGTCATAAATCGTGCTCGTGCTCGAACAGTTCTCGATTAAGAGGACGAGGAGGAGGAAACAAAGCGCGTCCACGAAATTGAATCTCATCGACCAGCAAAAAGTCCGCATCGGCTCCTGCGCCTGGAGCTTCGACGATTGGAGCGGCCCGCTTTACCCGGCGGATTGGCCGACGAGTCGCTGGCTCGAATTTTACGCCCGCTATTTTCCGGCAGTCGAGATCGACTCCACTTTTTACAGCGCCCCGGCCGAGACGACCTCCCGGCGCTGGGTCGAGATGACGCCCGCCAACTTCCGCTTCGCCTGCAAACTACCGCGCGCCCTCACGCACGAACGGCGGCTGCACGATTGCCGCGCGGAATTGCTCGCCTTCCTCCACGCGCTCGAGCCGCTGGCGCCGAAGTTGCAGGTCATCCTGATTCAATTGCCGCCCTCCTACGGGCCGAAGGAGGAGAAAACGGCCTTTCGCGATTTCGTCGCGCTACTCCCGGGCGATTTTCGATTCGCGGTCGAGTTCCGCCATCCCGGCTGGCATCGGCCTAACTTCATCCGGCTTTTCGAAAAGCATCGGCTCTGCTGGGTCTGGTCCGACACCAGCCCGCTCAATGAGCGCAACCTTGCCCCCTTCGAATTTCAGCCGCTCACCACCGACTTCCTTTACCTCCGGCTGCTCGGACACACCCAGACGAAATACGACGGCGAAGGAAAACGCGTCCATCACTACGATAAGCTGCTCTGGAAACGCGAAGCCGCGCTCGACAGTTGGGCGCTGCGCATCCAGCGCCAGCTCGATGAAATTCGCAGCGTCTGGGCTTTCGTGAACAATCATTACGAGGGTTTTGCGCCCGCCACCTGCCAGCGGCTCGCGCAACGCCTCGGCTTTGAGCTGTCCTTGCCGTCGGCGGAAACAATTCTGCCTAACGAGCCCGGCCAGCTCGATCTTTTCGCGGAACCGCCACCGCCTGCCTAACGAGACAAAGCTTCTTCTCTGTAGACGCCTTCCGCTGTGAGGCGCGGGTCTGCGGGTTGCGGGGGCAACTTTGCGATCCATCTCACCCCCGCGTTTCGCAGAGCGAAACGTCTACAATTGCGGTGCCGAAATAAGGTTGAAGCTTTTCTGGAATTCGAATCGATCCGTCGGGCTGCTGATACGTTTCCACGAGCGCGGCGAAAAGACGCGGCAAGGCTGTGCCGGAGCCGTTGAGGGTGTGAGGAAAGCGGTTTCTCCCCTCGGCATCCTTGAACCGCAAATTCATCCGGCGCGCCTGGAAATCTCCAAAGTTCGAGCAGCTCGAAACTTCCAGATAAGCATTTTGCCCCGGCGACCAAACCTCGAGATCGTAGGTTTTGGCCGAGCCGAAACCGACGTCGCCCGTGCATAACTCGATCACCCGATAATGCAAGCCTAACGACTGTAAAACTCGTTCGGCATCGGCGGTCAGCGCTTCGTGTTCGGCGGCGGAATTTTCCGGGGTCGTGATCTTCACCAATTCCACTTTGTCGAATTGATGCACGCGCACGATCCCGCGCGTCTCGCGCCCCGCCGAGCCGGCTTCCCGGCGGAAACAGGGCGTGTAAGCGACATATTTTTTCGGCAACTCCGCGGCCACGAGGATCTCCTCGCGGTGCAGATTCGTCACCGGCACCTCCGCCGTCGGGGCCAGAAACATCGCTCCATCCTCGAAGCCGTACATGTCCTCTTCAAACTTCGGCAACTGCGTCGTCCCGATCATGCAATCGCGCCTAACGAGAAAAGGCGGACTCACCTCCAAATAACCGTGTTCGCGGGTGTGCAGATCGAGCATGAACTGGATCAGCGCCCGCTCCAGCCGCGCGCCCGCGCCGGTAAAGCAGATGAACCCGCTTCCGCTTAGTTTCGCCGCCCGTTCCACATCGAAAAGATGCAACGCCGCCCCAAGCGCGACATGATCGAGGACCGGCCCATTGAACTCGGGCTTCTCGCCCCAGGTGCGCACGACCGGGTTATCCGCGGCCGTCTTTCCGATCGGGGCGTCGGCGTGAGGCAGGTTGGGAATATTGAGCAACAAATCGCGCTGCCGCTCCTCCGCCTCGCCCGTTTGCCTAACGAGTTCCGCGATTTCATCGCCTATCTTACGGACCCGCTCTTCCGCCGCAGCGGAATCCTCTCCCCGGCTGCGCGCCCCGCCGATCTCTTTGCTCAGCCGTTTGCGGTCGGCATTGTATTGTTGCAGCGCCGTTTCCAGTTTGCGCCGCTCCGCGTCGACCGCGAGGACTTCATCGATCTTCTGCTCTTCGCCGCCGCCCCGGGTGGCCAGCCGGCTTTTGACGAAGTCGGGCTGTTCGCGGATGAGCCGGATGTCGAGCATGGGCAGAAAAAGACAGGATTAGCCGGATTAACAAGATTTTTAATCCAGTAATCCCGTTTACCCTCTCTAAAAAAGTCGCGCCGAAAGCTCGTGACTTCGCCCCGCCTGCCCGCATAATTCTGGCGTGGACCAGCTGAAGCTCCTCGGCGTCGCGCTCGGCCTCGCCTGCCTCGCCGGACTCAACCTTTACCTCACCGTTTTTGTCACCGGACTGGCGATTCACGAGCATTGGATCGTGCTCAGTCCGGCCTACGAGTCGCTCGCTCTCCTCGGCAATCCGCTCATCCTCTGGATTTCGGGCACACTCTACGTCCTGGAATTTTTCGCGGATAAAATCCCGTGGGTCGACTCGGCGTGGGACACCGTGCACACAATTATTCGCCCGATTGGTGGCGCCCTCCTCGCCATTCGCGTCCTCGGTCAGACCTCCCCGGCGGTCGATCTTGCCGTGGCCCTGGCAGCGGGTGGGGCGAGTCTCGTCACCCATTCTGCAAAGGCCTCGACTCGCCTCGTGGCCAACACATCGCCTGAGCCCTTTTCCAATGTCGGGCTCAGTCTGCTCGAAGACGTCGCGGTTCTCGGCGGCCTCGCTCTTATTCATTACAACCCGATCTGGGCGCTCGGAATTTTCGTTCTCGTCCTCGCGATCATTCTCTATTTCGCCCCGAAGGTTTTTCGGGCGGTGCGGGTGAAGCTTTGGCTCATTTGGAAAAAACTGAACGGCCCCGCCGATAGCGAGGCCTCCTCCACTCTCCCGACGTCGCTCTCCTCCCGTTACGCCTCCGCTTTCGCGCGGGAAAATTTGTTAGGCGAGACCGTCGCCTGGGCGGTGCCGTGCATCGCCAGGCGGGTCCGCGGTTTGCCCGCCAATTCCTCCGGGGTTTTGGTGGCGACAAACGAAGACGCCGCGAAACTTCTGTTCATCGCCCGCCACGGCTGGCGTGCCCGAGCACAGACCATTGGTCTCGAGGGCGGCGTCACCACAAGGGAGCCGAAGTTTCTCTCCGAAAACCTGCTCATCGGCGGGGAGAGCAGCCGGCGTGCAAATTCCATTTTTCTCTTCGAGCGCGGGCGCGGCGAACGAGTGCAGCAGATCGTGGACTTCATCAACGGCCGGCTCGCGGCAGCGGCGCCTTTACCGGCACCGGCTGTAAGCGCTGCGTAACGAATCTCCGAATCCGCGGAGCGCGGGCGCCCCCCGCCCGCAGTGTCACGCGCCTCGCGGGGCGCCCATGCTCCCCCGAATGCCGGGGAGCGCGTCCGCTCCTGCGTGACCCCACGGCCTGAATTATCTTGAGAGGGCCACTTCCTGAATCACTGCGTCAAGTTTGTTAAGGTCCACCGGCTTCACAAGGTGCTGGCGAAATCCAACCGCGTGACTTCTGCGAATATCTTCCTCCATTCCGAAGCCGCTCAAAGCGATGCCCACCATCGAGTGCTCTGTATTCAATCTCGCCATCAAATCAATGCCAGTTCCATCCGGCAACCCGATGTCGCTGACGAGGAGATCGAACCGCTGCTCAGCCGCGCATTGCAGCGCCGAGCTGATGCTGTTTGCCGACTTCACTTGGTAACCACGCCGCCGGAGCAGATTGGTCAGTGAGCGGTTCGTGTCTTCGTGGTCTTCGACCAATAAAATCCGCATCGACTTTCGCTCGTGATCGGAGAGGAGAACGCTTTTGGCAGCCTTGGCGCCGGTAGGTTCGGCTACCGGAAAATAAGCTGTAAAAGTTGCTCCCTTCCCTTGCCCCGCGCTCTCGGCGGTGATTCGGCCTTCGTGGGTTTCAACCAGCGCTTTTGTGATCGCGAGGCCAAGACCGAGCCCGCCCATTTTCGACCGTTCACCTTGCTCGAGGGCCTTGAAAATTTTGGGAAGCGACGCCTCATCGATGCCGATGCCGCTGTCGCTGATCCGCACGCGGAGCAGGCCCTCTTCATCGTTAATGGTGCTGATCGCAAGCCGACCCGATTCCGGCGTGAACTTGACCGCGTTCTTGATCAGGTTCCAAAAAATCTGCTGTAAGCGCGCAGGATCGGCGAGCAGGTCGACTTTGGACGCGGCCAGGTCGGTCTCCAGCGTCAGCTTTTTGCTCGTGATCTCGGACTGACAAATCTCGAGCGCGCTGCGCAACAAGAGATGCGCGTCCACGTGCTCGAGGCTCAACTGCACCTTGCCTTTACTGATTCGCGTAAGGTCGAGCAGGTCATCGATCAAACGCGCTTCCAGCTCCACATTGCGTCGAATCATTTGCAGGGATTCGTGCGCTTCGGGCGAAATGTTCTCGTCGCTCTCGAGCGCGAGGACAGAGGTGAGGACCGGCATCAACGGGGTGCGCAACTCGTGGCTGAGCATGGCGAGGAAGCGATCTTTCGCGAGATTCGCCCGCTCCGCTTCGTTACGGGCGTTTTGCGCCGCTTTGTAGAGACGGGCGTTTTCGAGCGCGAGGGCCGCGCGCTGCCCAAGCTCTTCCGCGAGGGAGAGTTCGTTAGGGGTGCAGGGCCGCTCCCGGCCGACGTTGACCAGCGTCATCGCTCCGAGGACCCGGTCGCGCCCGCGAATCGGTACCACCATATAGGCGGAGGGCGCGAGCCGCCGCATGAGTTCGCGGTCGGTTTCTTTCTCGAAGAGGTCGCTCAGCGCCACCTCGTCGACTTCGCAGTAAATTTCCGACTTTCCCGTCCGGAAAACGCGCGCCGGAGCAAGCGCGGCCAACTGCTGAAGCCTAGGCTCTTCCGCGGCGTCGCGATGCGCGACAGCGACTTGCTGGAGCGCACCATCCTCACCGGCGGTGTCGATAATGCAGAAATCGGCCAGTCGCGGCACTACCAGGCGGGCCAGATTCTGGAAGGTCTCTTCGACGTCGAGGGAGCCGGCGAGGACATTGCTCGCTTCGGCGAGAAAGCCGAGGCGCTCCTGACCCGCTTCCGCTTCCGCGCGCGCAGCCTGTTCGCGGAGGAAAATCGCGCGCTCTTCCGCCTGACGTTTGATCTGTTCGGTCTTTTTGAAGAGATCGACGAAGACCGCGAGCTTGGCGCGAAGAATCTCCGGCACCACCGGGGTGAGGATGTAATCGACCGCGCCTAACGAGTAACCGCGCGAGACATGGTTCTCAGTATCGTTGACCGCGCTGATGAAGATGATCGGCGTGGTCTCGGATCGTGGCCGCTGCCGGATGAGCGCCGCGGTCTCGAAGCCATCCATCCCGGGCATGTTGACGTCGAGAAGAATGACCGCGAAGTCCTGCCGCAAAAGGCAACGCAAGGCGTCGCGGCCGGAGGTCGCACGAACGAGATTCTGATCCAGGTCCGCGAGGACGGTCTCGTGCGCGAGGAGCTTGTCGGGACGATCGTCAACGATCAGGATGTTGACCTTCTCGTCGGCCGGCGCGGCACCGTTGCTCTGGATCGAAAGCGCCATTTAACGGTGTAGCCAGTTGCGCAGGAGCATGAGCAATCTCTCCGTATCGACAGGCTTTGCGATGTAGTCGCTCGCCCCCGCATCGATGCATTTTTCGCGGTCGCCTTTCATAGCCTTGGCCGTGAGGGCGATGATCGGCAACAGTTCGAAGCCGTACATCTTTCGGATCGCCTGCATTGTTTGATAGCCATCCATTTCCGGCAGCATGATATCCATTAGGACGAGATCAACGCCGTCGGCCTTTTGCAGCGACTCGATGGCCGCGTTGCCTGTTTCCGCGGAGAGCACATTCATTTTGTATCGCTCGAGCATGCTGGTCATGGCAAAAATGTTCCGGATGTCGTCATCCACGATCAGCACTTTTTTGCCGGCGAGAACGGCGTCCGGATCGTGCAGAGCCGTGAGCATGGCGCGTTTCGCCTCCGGCAACTTCGAGACATCCCGGTGCAGCCAGAGCGCCGTCTGATCGAAGAGCCGTTCCGGGCTGCGCACATCTTTCACGATCACCGTCTGCGCGACGCGATTCAGTTTCTCTTCTTCTTCCGCGGACAAATCTTTCCCGGTATAGACGATGATCGGCAAACGTTCGTGCTGCGCTCGGATTTTCTGGATGAGATCGAAGCCGGAGATGTCGGGCAACATCAGGTCGAGGACGACACAATCGAAGCTTTGACGGCCGAGCGCCTCCAATCCTTCCTTTGCGTTCGCTGCGTCCACGATGTGCGCCGTTTCGTTTCCGATCAGTTCGCGAATGCTGCTCCGCTGGGTGTCGTTGTCCTCGATCAGGAGCAATTTCTTCGCGGCGGTTTCCGCCATAGTCCGCGCCCGCCGCAGAAGATTCTCCACCCCCGGCTGGTCGACCGGTTTGGTGAGGAAATCGACCGCGCCGTACTTGAGCGCGTTCTGCGGCTCTTCGGCCACCGAGATGATGAAGACCGGAATGTGCCGGGTGCTCAGATCGGATTTCAGCCGCTCGAGAACCTTCCATCCTTCGATGTCGGGAAGGCTGATATCGAGGGAGATGGCGGTCGGCGCGAACTCCCGCGCGAGCGCGAGCGCAGATTGCCCGCTGGGACTCACGATCACCTTGAATTCGAAGGTGTGTGCCAAATCAAGGAACCACTGCGCGAAGTTCCGATCGTCTTCGATGATCAGGATCGACTGCTCACCCGGCAGAATATTGCCGCGGTCATCCGGAATGGAAACGTCCGCCGGCATCTCAACCGGTCGCGCGTGCGGCGCCTCAGGAGCCATTGCGCGCGACGGAGCCGGGGCTCCCTGCGAAACCGGCGCCGTGTAGGTCTCGGGCAGAAAAAGGATAAAGGTGCTGCCGCGACCCTCTTCGCTTTCAATCCTGATCTCTCCTCCGAGAAGCCGCGCGAGTTCACGACTGATCGCAAGACCCAGTCCCGTCCCCCCATATTTCCGGCTGGTACTTCCATCGGCCTGCTGAAAGGCCTCGAAGATCGTTCCCTGCTTATCGGCTGAGATCCCGATGCCGCTGTCGCTTACGGAAAACGCGAGCACGTCGGAAGCGCGATTCAACAAGATGCGGTCGTCGCTCCACCCTTCGGTCGCGCGGGCGACGCGCAGGTTGACATAACCGCGTTCCGTAAACTTGAACGCGTTCGAGAGCAGGTTCTTCAGGACCTGGTCGAGTCGTTGCGCATCGGTCTCGATCGCTTGGGGCAAAGCCGGATCCACCTCGATATTGAAACTTAGGCCTTTGCCGTCGGCGACATGACGGAACGTGCGCTCCATCGTCTGCCGCATTTCCTCGAAGCGCACTTCGCCGACGTCCACGCTCACCGTGCCGGATTCGATCTTCGAGAGATCGAGAATGTCGTTGATCAATTTGAGCAGATCGCGACCGGAGCCACGAATGGTGCGGGCAAATTCCACCTGTTTGCCGGTGAGATTTCCTTCAGGGTTGGAGGAGAGCTGGTCGGCGAGAATGAGCAAACTATTGAGCGGCGTGCGCAGCTCGTGCGACATGTTGGCGAGAAACTCCGACTTGTAGCGCGAGGTGAGCGAGAGCTGTTGCGCTTTGCCTTCGAGCGCCTGCCGCGCCTGCTCGACTTCGCGATTCTTGCGCTCGACTTCCTCGTTTTGTTCGAAGAGCTGGCGCGCTTTTTCTTCCAGTTCCTGGTTGGTCTGTTGCAACTCTTCCTGCCGGCTTTGCAACTCGCCCGCGAGGGATTGCGATTGCTTGAGCAGATCTTCCGTGCGCGTATTCGCCTCGATCGTGTTTAGGACGATGCCGATGCTTTCCGTCAGTTGATCGAGGAAAGCCTGATGCGTCGGACTGAATTGTTCGAACGAGGAGAGTTCCATGACCGCTTTCACCTGGCCCTCAAAGACGATCGGCAGGACGACGATATTCATCGGCTTCGCTTCCCCGAGACCGGAGCTGATCTGCACATAGTCGGACGGCACATTCGTGAGTAGGATGCGTTCCTTTTCCAAAGCCGCCTGGCCCACGAGGCTTTCGCCGAGACGGAAGCGATTGTTCACGCCTTTGCGTTCGCGATAGGCGTAGCTCGCGAGCAACTTCAGCTCCGGTTCCGAGACGTCCCCATCCATCACGGTCGCGTCCATCATGTAGAAGACTCCCTGGTGCGCGGAGACGACCGGCGCCAACTCGGAGAGAATAAGACGGCCGACGGTGATCAGATCTTTCTGCCCCTGAAGCATGCGGGTGAACTTTGCGAGGTTGGTCTTGAGCCAATCCTGCTCGTCGTTGCGCAACGTCGTGTCCTTCAAATTGCGGATCATTTCGTTGATGTTGTCTTTGACGAACGCAACTTCGCCCGCGGCATCCACCTGAATGGAACGGGTGAGATCACCCTTCGTCACCGCGGTTGCGACGTCGGCGATCGCGCGCAACTGCGTCGTTAGGTTGGCGGCGAGCTGGTTCACGTTGTCGGTCAGATCGCGCCACGTTCCGGATGCGCCGGGCACGTGCGCCTGACCGCCGAGTTTTCCTTCCACCCCCACCTCGCGCGCGACCGTCGTCGTCTGATCGGCAAAGATGGCGAGCGTGTCGGTCATGCTGTTGATGGTGTCGGCCAGTTCCGCGATTTCGCCTTTTGTTTCGACAAGCAGCTTCTGCTTCAGGTCGCCGTTCGCGACCGAGGTCACGACCTTCGCGATGCCACGCACCTGGTTCGTGAGGTTGCCGGCCATGAAGTTCACGGAGTCGGTCAGATCCTTCCACGTGCCGCCGACGCCCTTCACAACGGCTTGTCCGCCAAGTTTTCCTTCCGTCCCGACCTCTCGCGCGACGCGCGTCACTTCCGAGGCAAAAGAGTTCAATTGATCCACCATCGTATTGACGGTGTTCTTCAGTTCGAGAATCTCGCCCTTCACATCAACGGTGATCTTCTTCGAAAGATCGCCCGTGGCGACGGCAGTGGTGACGGCGGCAATGTTACGCACCTGCGTCGTTAGGTTCGACGCCATAAAGTTGACCGAGTCGGTCAGATCTTTCCACGTGCCGGAAACGCCTTCGACCCGCGCCTGTCCGCCGAGCGCGCCTTCCGAACCGACTTCGCGCGCGACACGCGTCACTTCGGAGGCGAACGATCGCAGCTGATCGACCATCGTGTTGATCGTGTCCTTGAGCTGGAGGATTTCTCCGCGCACATCGACCGTGATCTTTTTCGACAAATCGCCATTCGCGACCGCGGTCGTGACCTCGGCAATGTTACGGACCTGACCGGTTAGATTGCCGGCCATGAAATTTACGCTGTCGGTCAAATCTTTCCATGTGCCCGCGACGCCCTCGACATCCGCCTGGCCGCCGAGCTTCCCTTCCGTGCCGACTTCGCGGGCAACGCGCGTCACTTCGGCCGCAAAGGAGCTGAGTTGATCGACCATGGTGTTGATCGTGTCCTTCAGCTCGAGGATTTCCCCGCGCACATCGACGGTGATCTTCTTCGAGAGATCGCCGCGTGCCACCGCGGTGGTCACATTC
>JBBSGS010000066.1:0-12668 GCA_038253875.1 Chthoniobacterales bacterium | reverse complement strand
GCCTTCGCCGCGACGGAGATTGATCAGATACTTAATCGCCGCGATGAAGTCCTTGTCGGTCAGGATGCGCTCGCCGAGGTCGACATCGATGCCGAGTTTCTGGTTCAGTTTGTAGCGACCGACGCGACCGAGGTCGTACTTCTTGGGATCGAAAAAGAGCCTTTTGAGGAGGGCGCGCGCGTTCGCCACCGTGGGGGGGTCCCCGGGGCGGAGTTTGCGATAGATGTCCTTGAGCGCTTCTTCCTGGTCGTGCGCTGGATCTTTTCTCAACGCCTTCACCACGGTATCATCGTGCGAAATGTCGATCACTTTTGCCTCGCTCTGGCCCAGCGCCATGATCTGGCGCACGGTCGCCAGAGTGAGCGGCTCGAAGGCGCGCGCGACGGTCACTTCGCCGTCGAGGACGTCGGCAGTCAGGACCTTGGTCGCGAGTATTTCTTCGTCGAGCTTCTCGCTCAATTTCAGATTTTCGATCGTGTAGAAAAGTTTGATCACTTCCTCATCCGGGCCGTAGCCAAGGGCGCGCAGGAAAGTCGTGGCGAGAAATTTCCGTCGGCGTTTGCGGCGATCAAGGTAGATGTAAAGAAGATCGCTGGTGTCGAACTGCACCTCGATCCACGACCCGCGGTCCGGGATGATGCGGAAGCTGTAGAGGACTTTGCCGTTCAAGTGAATGCTCGACTCAAACGCGATGCCCGGCGACCGGTGCAATTGCGAGACGACCACGCGCTCGGCGCCGTTGATGACGAATGTTCCCTGTGGCGTCATGAGCGGGATTTCGCCCATGTAGACCTTCTCCTCTTTCGTCCCCTTCTCCTCCTTGAGCTGAAAGGTGACGTGAAGCGGAGCGCTAAAAGTCTGGCTTTCGCGTTGCGCCTCGAGTGCGCTTAATTTCGGCTCGCCGATTTCGTAGTGGCTGAAATCGAGTGTGGCCTTTTCGTCATAGCTTTCGATCGGAAAGACTTCTTTAAAAACAGTCTGCAAACCGGTGTTCTTCCGCTTGCTCGGGGGCACGTCTTTCTGCAAAAAATCGACGTAGGAATTGAGCTGAACTTCGATCAGGTTGGGCGGTTCTATCGCCTCTTTGATGGTTCCGAAATGGATACGCTCTACAGGACGTTCAGACATAACTGGTGGCACCAATCTCCAATGGTTAAATACCGGCAACGACCCTGGATGCAGATCGTGCGGAGGCTGAGGATTAAGTTATCAGCCGGGAATCGCGGGGAAAAAAAGTAGCAGCAAAACAGCGGTCGGTCAACGCGACCTCCGTTGTTTTGTTGCCAATCTTGGGTTGGACCGTCGAGAGCGGGTAAGAATAAGTGGGAGACTGCTTTTTGAAAAAGAGGGACGATCACTTTCCCCATCCAGCGGGAAGGCGCAAGCGTTTTTTCGAAAAACGCCGCACCTTCCGCCGGACGACATTATTGGATTTCGACTTTGGCGCCGGCCGCTTCGACCTTTTTCTTGATCTCTTGGGCTTCTTCCTTGGTCACGCCTTCCTTCATCGTCTTGGGCGCGCCCTCGACGAGAGCCTTGGCTTCCGCCAGGCCGAGCCCGGGCACCGCGGCGCGCACCTCTTTGATTACGCCGATTTTATTCGCGCCCATCTCCTTGAGGATGACGTCGAAAGTTGTCTTCTCTTCGGCTGCCGGAGCGGCCGCACCGCCGCCGCCAGATGGCGCCGCCGCCATCGCGACCGGCGCTGCTGCGCTCACGCCCCATTTTTCTTCGAGCTGCTTCACCAATCCAGCAACCTCGAGAACGGTCAGACCGCTGAGTTGCTCCACAATTGCATTTGTATCTGCCATTTTATTTTCCTCCGATCGCCGCTCCCGGAAGCCTCCGGGAAATTACGATCGGCAGCCGCCGATCCGGACAGTGTTTGTTGTTGTTCCTCGTCCGGCCGCTGCCGGACGAAATTCGTTAGGCCGCAGCCCCCGCCCGCGGGCCTTCCTTCTCGGCTTTGGCCTGCAAAAGTCGTGCGAGCGAAGCGGCCGGCTCGCTCAGAGTGCGGACGAGCTTTGTCGCCGGGGCCAAAAGCACACCGAGCAGTTGCGCCAGCAAAACTTCCCGCGGCGGGAGATCGGCGAGCGACTCCACTTCCGCAGTCGTTAGGACGTTCTTATCGACGACGCCGATCTTCAGCGTCGCGATCTTGAATTCGGCGGCAAAAGTTTTCAGCACCTTCGCGACGGGCGCGACATCGCTGTTGCCGGTCACGACCGCAGTCTGGCCGCTCAGTTCTTTCGCCACGTCGGGCAGTCCGCTTGCAGTCATGGCGCGCTTGAGAAAACTATTTTTTACCACGTGCACCTCTGCGCCGGTCGGGGCAAGGCGGTTCCGTAACTCGGCGAACTGGTCGACTTTCATCCGTTGATAATCGGTCACCAAAAGGAACGGCGACTGATTCAGTCTCTCGGACAAGTCCGAAACGATGTTGGCTTTTTCAGGTCTCATGTTGCGAAAATTTAGATGCCCAGATACGGGGAAGGATCTACCGGCAACCCCGGCGACATCGTCGCGGCGAGCGTCATGCCTTCGACAAAACGGCCCTTGGCTGTCGCCGGACGCGCCCGCACCACGGCCTCGATAATGGCCGTGCCATTTTCCACCAGCTGATTTTCGGCGAAAGAAAATTTACCCAGTGGCACAGCGACGTTGCCATTTTTGTCGAGCTTGAATTCGACTCGGCCGGCCTTCACTTCCTGAACAGCTTTCGCCGTGTCTTCGGTAACGGTACCGATCTTCGGGTTAGGCATCAGGCCGCGCGGTCCGAGCACTTTTCCGAGTTTGCGCACCTCGGCCATCGTCCCCGGCGTCGCGATTGCCACGTCGAAATCCTGAAATCCTTCCCGGCATTTCTTGACCAAATCTTCATAGCCGACGTATTCTGCGCCGGCCTCTTTCGCGGCCTTGGCCGCAGTGCCTTGGGCGAATACCAGCACTCGCACCTGCTTGCCGCTGCCATGTGGAAGGGGACAAGTGCCGCGCACCATCTGGTCGGACTGCTTCGGGTCCACTCCGAGCCGAAGCGACATCGTCACGGTCTGATCAAACTTTGTCGGCGGCAGTTTCTTCAACATGCTGACCGCCTCCGAGAAGCTGTAAGTTTTGTTGCGATCCACCTGCTCAGCGGCGGCGCGATAACGTTTGCTGCGATTTTTTTGCATGATGATTTTCAGTTCCAACGAGCGATTTGCTCTCCTGAGTTTCCTTCCGGGGGCGGCGACGGACGGGGAAACTAGCGGCAATTTATGCCTTGTCAAAGTCGCATCGTTTTGATAGGCCTGCAGCCATGACAAGGATTTTCCGTCACGTTTTGCTTGCCGTCGGCGCATGCCTGTCGCTGCTCGCGCCCCTCTCATCGAGCGCCCGTCCGATTGAGTTCAGCGAAGTGTCGCTCCTCGTCCGCTCCCATGAAACCAATCCCGCTATCCTGCAAGAAGTGCGCGCCCGCAAACTTCTGCATCCACTGAGCGCCCCGCAGGAGAATATCCTCAAATCGCAGGGCGCAGATGAGGCCCTCATGCGCAGTCTGCGGGATGCGAACCTTGCTCTCTCCACAGTGGAAGCCGGCGCCTTCGAGGCACAGGAGCAGGCGTCCAAAAAACGAGAGCCAATGCGTGATCGCCAGGATGAGTCGTTAGGCGAACAGGTCCGCGTCTTCGATGTTTCCTACGGCCACTCGATCAATCTCAACCAGTGGGGCGGCCCTTCCTGCGAAATCGCCTTTCAGCTCCGCCGTGGCGTGGGCGAAGACGTTGTCGAGCCGATCATGGTTGACTCCTATACCACCGCTGCAACCTATCGTGGACAGGGGCGCCCTGATGACGCCACCACAGTTTTCGATCGTCGCGATTACGTCTCCGTCATGTCGTATGATCATTCCCGGGTTGGTTCGATCGACGCGAACAACCCCATCTCCATCAAAGGCGTTCCGTATCTGCTTTATCCCGTCTACGGGGCGGGCGGTGTGTCGCTGTATTATGTTGGAAAGTCCAGCGATTCCGTGAGACTCGCCGTGGTCGGGTCGAGACTCTAGCGGGCGCTGCTCAGCAGCGCGACCTTCAGGCGTCTCTTCGCGCCAGATTCCTATTTCAGGAAAAGGCTCATGGTTCCCAAGTCGATGATCGCGCGGCGTTGGTCGAGCAGCTCGTTGCCGAGCAATCCAAATATTCGTTCGCCGGGTGCGAAATCTTTCTCGGCGTACCGTTCGATGCGATTGATGCCCGTGAAGGCGCGCATCTGTTTTCTCGAGTCGAAGAAATCGATCACGGCGAAGGCTTGGGGCGCGATCGCAACGTCCCCGATCCGCAGATCGTTCACTTGCGCCAGCGCGACCGGGCGCACCTTGCCGTCCAACCCACGCGCGGTAAGACGCGACGGGGTAGTCTTGATGGTGAGAGCGCGCACCGCGTCATCAGCCAGAGTGGTGACAAACGCACCGGTGTCGAGAATCATCCGGCCGAGCCGACCCGTCAGGTGGCAAGGTACCGAGAGAAAGTAGTGTTGATAGGCCACAATTGGCACTTGGCGGAAACCTATCGCGCGGGTGGCCCGAGCGAGATCGAGGCTAGTCCCGCCTTCCTTTCGAAAAAAAAGCTGTTGCGAGTGGCAATTGATGATAGCGCCATGGCGACGCAGCAAGTCGAGCCCAATCAACCCATCCGCGGCGCCAGCCGCTTCCCCTGGGACCGCGCCACCAATATCCGACCTCTGGTAAAGCGCGAACCGGAGTTCCCTAAAATGGGCGTCGCCCGCCTGGAGATCGGAAACTTCGCCGACCGGAAAAGCCTTCCCTGCACTCCGCACCGTTTCATCCAGAACGCGCAATCCGAGCTGTTTCCCGCGATCCGCGCGCAGGAAACTGACATCGGCCCCGGTGTCCAGGAGGAGAGTGACCGGATTCTCGTTTATCCTGGCGTGCAGCAGAAGATGATTCTCCGAGCCGCGCGACATCTGCATCGCGACGTAGCCGGAGAGCGCTTCCCTCTGCTCCGCCGCGGCAAGGCCGGTCGCCACCAACAGACAAGGCAGCAGAACCAAAGCGCGCCAGGCGATCATAGCGAAAGATTGCCCGCGCAACGAACCACGCCAAGTTTTGTGCGTTGCCTGGCCGAGAAATTACTGGGCAGACCCGCGGACGACCCTTCTCAAAAATTCTCGTGTTAGGCATGATTTCTCGTTCCGTTCCCATTCCGTCCAGTTCGGACGGACATCCTCCGCATGTTGGCGCGCAGAAGCGCGTCACATTTCTTCCGGCGGCCTAACGAGATCGCAACATCTCCGGCGACCGCCGCCTCGGATCAGGCGCCGTAGCTTTTGGTAAATTTCTTTTTTGACTCGGACTCGGGCGAAGCGCTCGGAGGCGGCGTCGAGATGGATTCGGTCGGCTCGGAAGAGGCTGCGCCGGGAGGCGTAGTTTCGGTGCCCAACAGCGGCTCTGCTGATTCGGAAGGAAATCCGCCGCTCTTCCCTCCCGAAGCTTCGACGAACGCCATCTGCAAACTGGATAGCGCGTTGCGCAGGACGGTGGTTTCGTCGGTCGTCAGGTTGCCCCGCGTCTTCTCCTGGATCATCGCCAGTTGATCGATGAACATGCGCGCGACTTCGAGGTTGATCTCAGCCTTGCCGGTCTGCGGATTGGGGATTTGGCCGAGGAAAAGCGCGGCATTCTGCGCCTGCATCATTACGAATTCAATGAAGCGCTGGGTGAGTTCACCGGATTGAGTGGTTGTTTGAACTTCGGCCATGGGAAGATTGAGAGTTTAGGGTTGAGAAGTGACAGGTCGCGACGGCCGGACCGTGGCGAGAACGTAGGGTTGTTGAAAATATTTTGCGGCGACGCGCCGCGCGTCTTCCACCGTGACCAGATTCACTTCGCGCTCCAATTCCTTGTAATGCTCGAAACCGAGACCGTAAAGCTCGTCGAGCGCGGCCATGTAACCGAAGGAGTCGTTGCTCTGATTGGAGATGCGTTGCTGGCCGATCAGTTTTCTTTTCGCCCGCGTAAGCTCCTCACTCGTTAGGCCAGCCGCCGCCAGCTTGGCGATTTCGTCAAGCAACTCTGCCTTTACCTGTTCGATCTTTTGCGGGTCGGTACCGAGATAAAAAGCGAACAGGCCAGGAACCAAGCCCTGCATCTGGCTTGCCCCCACGTAGTAGGCCAGCCCCAGTCGCTCCCGGATGCGGACAAAAAAGCGGGAGCCGAGATCGCTGCTCGCCTCGTCGATCAGCTCGAGCGCGTAGCGATCCGGGCTAAACATGTCCGCGCCGCGAAAGCCGACCATGAGCACGCCTTGCGCTTTCTCGCGGTTTTCTTCCACGGAAATAGTACGGGTGACGTCCGGCGGATGCGGAACATCGGTCAGAGCGAGGTCACCGGGAGGCATGGGGGCGAGAGCTTGCTCGAACATCTGTTTTACCTCCCCGGCCTGCACGTTTCCGAAAACGGAGATGACACCGTTCTTCGCGACGAGAAAACGGTCGCGAAACCGCAAAAGTTCCGCCTGAGTGATCGCGGCGACGGAGGTCGGGCTGCCCTTGCCGCGGAGGGCGTAAGGATGTTGGGGGAAAAGCGCCGCACGCAAAATATTGCGAGCCACCGTGGTGAGTCGTTCCTCTTCATCGCGGATCCCGGCGAGTTGCGCTTCCTTTTCCCGTGCAATCGCTTTTTCCGGCAAGGTGGCGTGGAGTAGGACGTCGGACAACAACTCCACGCCGAGGCCCAGGTCGGGCTGGGTAACGTCGAGCGAAACGCTGAAGCTGTTGTTGCCGGCGTCGCTACCGATGCTGCCACCGACGGCTTCGATCATGTCGGCAATCTCTTCTCCCGTGCGTGTGGCCGTGCCTTTGAGGAGAACCTTGGCGAGCAAGCGGGTGATGCCATTTGTCTCCGGGGTCTCCGCGAGCAGTCCGCCGCGGAAGACCGCGACCATCGAAACGAGGGGCAACCGCGGATCTTCCCTAACGAGTAATCGAAGCCCACTGCGAAGCTCGAATTTCTGAATTTCACCCGCGGAAATCGCGACCGCTTCGGTCGCCTTCGCCGCGAGCGATCCGCGTGGATTTAAGGAAACGACGGTCAGATTCTCCTCGACCAGATACTTCGCCGCGACCCGCTGCAGATCCGCGAGCGTGACTTTCTGCACGGCGGCGAGGTAGTCGCGCGTGAAGTTGAGATTGCGGCAAACGAGCCAGTTCGCTCCGAGATCGGAAGCCTGGCCGCGCATCGTGGTAAGTCCGCCTAACGAGTGACTGAGGACAATTTTTTTTGCTTTCGCGAGCTCCGCAGCGGTGGCGCCCTCGCGCGTCAGTTGTTCGACGATCTGCAAAATCATCTCTTCGGCCGGGACGCGCTTTACCGGTTCCATAGTGGCGTCCACGCCCAGGAGACCAGGATCGCCGGGCGTATAAGAAAAGGCGCCGACACTGAAAGCGAGGCCGGCTTCCTCGCGCACTTTCCGGTAAAGTCGCGAGCTGCGCCCGTCGCCGAGCACGGTCGCGAGCAAGTCGAGGGCAGGCACATCGGGATGGGTGATTTCCGGGATGTGCCAGGAAAGCGCGAGACGCGTCAGCTCAGTCGCGAATTCTTCGTGGACCTTGCGGCGCCCGAGCTGTGGCGGTTCCGCTGGGATGTAAACCGGCGTGAGCGACCGCTCGGGATAGCTTTTGTAAAATTCCGCCAGCTGCGCGTAGACCTCGTCGGCGTCGACATCGCCCACCACGACAAAGGTTAGGTTGTTCGGCACGTAACGCGCCCGGTAATAGTCGGTCACGTTTTCCTGCGTGAGCTGATCGAAGACCTGGATGGCGCCAATGACTGGCAGGCGGTAAGGATGCCGCAGGTAGGCGGTCTTAAAAATGAGCTGGCCGATCATCCGATCGGGATCGTCAAAGCTCATCGCGAACTCGCGTCGGATGACCTCCTGTTCCTTGAGGTATTCCTCTGCCGGCAAGGTCGAATTCATCATCGCATCGGACAAAATCTCGAGCGCGCTGGGGACCCCTTCCTTCGGCACATCGATCCAGTAAACCGTGCGATCGAACGAGGTGTAGGCGTTGATGTAGCCGCCCTCATCCTGCACGCATTGCGCGATCGCGCTCGTCGTGCGCGTCTTCGTGCCTTTGAAAAGCATGTGCTCGAGGATGTGGGAGAGACCGGCGCCGAGATGCTCCGCTTCGTCCACGCTCCCGGTCCCGCACCAGGCCTGCACGCTCGCGACCGGGGCGCTGCGATCGATTTGCACGATAATCGTTAGGCCGTTAGGCAAAGTCCACTGCCGCGCCGTCACCGGCGGAAAAGTGATCGCCGGCGAGCTTGCCGGCGGCGCGGGATTCAGGTGGGCCGTGGTGAGCATGGCGCGACGCCTCAGGAAATTTCCGGTGCGGGCAAGGCGGGCGGCAAGAGCGCGAACGGCTTCGCCGCGTCTGGCAGGTAAGGTTTCACAAAGGCATCGTGGAACGTGTAAACCGACTTGAAATCCTCCAGCGAATCCTGCTCGGTCTTCCCGAAAATGCCGGCGCCGATGAGATTGAAAACCATGTGCCCGATATCTTCGCAGCGGTTGATTCCCCAGTAGGAAAAAACCGTCAACGCCATTGGCCCAAACTCCTTCACCGCGTAAAGGCGGACGCCTTCAAGTAACTCTGGCCCGGCGACGTGGCGGACGGCCGCGCCGCGCGCTTTCTTTTGCTGCTTGGTCGTGTAATCGAGGGCATCGCGCAGGAAGACATAAGCGTCGCGGTGAAAACGACTGTCGCTTGCGAGGATGGAATCGAGGGCTTCAGCAAATCCGATTTTCTGCATGGGAAAAGAGACGCTCCGGGGGCGAGCGCGAGCGCTATGATAGCGAGCAACTGCAACGGGAGCAAATGGTGTAGAGTGGGACATGCGGACGGCGCTTGCGTTCATTTTGCTCTGCGCTCTCGCCGGTGTGACGTGGGCCGAGGAGCTGGCTCTGGATGCCGCGGAACAACATGCCAAAACGCCGTTTGAAAAGCAGGTGCAGCAGCATCCCGATTCCGCGGCTGCGCATCTGGCCTATGCCGAGTTCCTCGCCGATCACGGGCAAATGCGCGCCGCGGTTTCCCATTGGCGGATCGCGCAAATGTTCGACCCGGCAAACGCGGCGATCGCGAATTCGTTAGGCGGAGCGTATCTGCGGATGGGACGCGCCGCCCAGTCGGCCGATCAATTTCAGCGCGCGGTCGATCGTGCGAGTGATGTCGCGGCTTACCATTACAATCTCGCGAATGTGGAATTCCTCCTGCGCCGCGATCTGACCGCGGCCTGGCAGATCGACACCGCCGTCCTTTTGCGCCGCGCGCTCGCCGAATTCCGCGAAGCAAGCCGGCTCTCGCCTAACGATATGGAATATGCGCGCGGCTACGCCGAAACTTTTTTCGGACTGCCCGATCCGGATTGGGCGGAGGCGGCGGCGGCCTGGCAGCATGTGCTCAAGCTTTCGCCACAGAGAGATTTTGCCTACCTGCAACTGGCTCGCGTCAGCCTGAAGCGTGGCGACAAGAACGAAGCGCGGAAGTTTCTCGATCAAATCCAGGATGCGCGCCATGACGGGCTGAAGAAGAAACTCCGCGACCAGGCGGACAACCTTTAGAACATTTCTGTCACAAGCTCGCCTCCATCGAGTCGAGGTAGACCGAGATCGGATCCCGTCGGCGCGAGGGCGCTTCTTCCGTTGCGCTCGCAGTTTCGAGCGCCTCGGAGAAGGCGCCGCTCATGGTTTTAAGCTGCGTAGCTTCAAACCAATTCATGTAATCATCAATGTCGCGCCCTTGCCTCTCGATCATCATCCGGTCGCGAGCCAGGCGCGCCAGCCGCTCCGCCAACTTCCTCGTCTTGCCCCGCCCGAGCAGCAGCGTCAGGTCATAGCACTCCTGCACGATCGATCGGTAGGCGGGATGCGCGCGGGCGGCCAGAAGCAGAAACTGTTGACTCACCTGCCCAAGTGCGCCGCGCGCCGCGGGCAGCTTCAAGAAAGCCGCGTAATCACCCAAAGCGTAATCCCGGGCCTTGCCATCCGGCCCGGGAATGGAAATGCGCATTAGCCGGTCGAGCCGCTGGGCGGTCTCGGCGGCGGTGAGGATTTCGTAGCGATCACTCGCGGACAAGCGCGCGACGCTCAGCGACCACCACTTGCGGGAGGAATGCCCAAGGATGGCCGGAAAATGCGCCCGCAAATCGGCCATGGCGTCGTTAGGCGCTTCCGGCAGGTCGGTAATATATTGCACGAGCTTCGGCCGGCCGTTGGGCGAATCGATAAGCAACTGCAACAAGGCCATGGAGTAGGCGTCGTGGATTTTGCGCGACGGCGGCTCGAGGAGATCGCGCCGTTGCTTCACGATTTCTTCAACCCGCGCGATTTTGTCCGTAGCCACCATCGTCTCGAGCAGTTGCGCGCCCTCATCGGTGTCGTAGCCGGGGGCGAGTTGCAAAATGCCGTCAACCAGCCAATCGGGCGGAACGGTATAACGGCTCCCGACGAGCAGGCCGATTCGCTGGCGATAAATCATTTGGATTAGGATCGCACGGAGTAACTCGCGCTGAACCTCGCGCCCGTTCAGCTCGGTGGTGACGAGAAGATTTAGCTGCAATTTCAGGCCCCAACCAGTCTGGCTGAATTCGAGATGGGAGAGCGGCATCTCGGGCAGGTTGATCTGCGGGTAGTCGAGGTTGATTAGGAGCGGAGTTTTCCAGTTGTCCCGAAGAGCAAGAACCTGCAGCAGGTGCGACTTCGTCCGCTCCGCAAGGTCGCACATCGCTCCGCGCACCCGCACCTCGGTGCCATAGACGACAAACTGCCGCGAAGTGCTGGTGCTGTGGGCCTTAAACCCCGCCCCGGCATGACCCGCGCTGAAAAAAAGAAAAGCGGCAAGGGCGATGAATAATTTGGAAGGCACAAGAGTCGAACAAGGAGCGTACTTTTTTGCAGAGGAAACAGCCGCAGAATGCGTTTAATTGTGCTATATTCTCTGAGGTTAAATAGGAAGATAAAAATATGAAAACAGGAATGTTGCTTTCACTCACTATCGCAACCGTTGGATTGCTTGCTTTGGCCGCGCCCGCTAATGCGCAACGCCGCGGTGGCGGAGGAAACCCGGGCGGGAATGGTGGCGGGACACCAGCAGGGGTCAGCCGGGGCGGTACCGGGGCGGGGTTCAGCCGAGGCGGTCCGGGGCCAGTAGTTCATCGAGGCGGGACCGTGAACCGAGGGAATGATCGCGACGATCGCTTCTTTCGGGGCCGCAACAGAGTAAACGTCTTCGTTGGCGGATTCGGATACCCCTATTACGGCTACGGGTTTGGTTATCCCTACTACGGGTACGGTTATGGGTTTGGTTATCCATACTATGGTTATGGGTACGGGTATCCATACGGTTACGGCTACGGTTACTCCGGCGGTGGCTACGGTTATTCCGGCGGTGGCTACGGTTACGAGTCGCAAGGGGTCTACAATGGACGCGTGGTCGGCCAGGGCGACGGCAGGAACCGGTACCAGAGCGAAGGGAAAGACCGGGTTTCGGTTGCAGCGCAGGTGCAACGACATCTGGCTCGGGCTGGCTACTACCACGGTTCGATTGATGGCGTCGTCGGCGAAGGCACGCGTCGGGCGATTCGCAGTTACGAGCGCGCCAACGGCCTGCGGGTCGATGGACAGATCGACGACCAACTGCTTTCCACCATGGGCCTGGGCTCAACGCTGGCTCGCCGCTAACAGCTAATCCTAGCGGCCAGTGATCAGGGTCACTGACTGTGGATGAAACTCGATGCCCGCGAGCCTGGCGACCTGCTTGTGCTCGCGATCGAGCGTCTGCCAGGTCTTCTGAAAAAGGAAATCGAGGTGGCGCACGAGCCATGGGTGTATCGGCATTCGCCCGAGATAACCGCCCTCGCTGGAGGCTAGAATTTTTCCCTGTTCCACCGCGACGCGGTAGTAAGAGCCGTTAAAGAGCGTCAGGCCGACAAAGTGATAGGCGACGTGGATCCGGCAGATGCCTTCAGCGAACTGGACAAAGATGCGTTCAATCGGAAAAAAACCTTCCTTGGCGGGACTATTACTGCGGCGAATCGAGGAGATGAGGTACTCATTGGCCTGTGCCTGACTGTAAGTTAGCCGGGGAGGGTTGTGACTCTCAAGCGCCGAGAGGAGATCCATGCTGATCATGGGCGCGAAAGACTCGCTTTTCACCTGTGCCGGCAAATCGGGCGGCGAGAGCAGCTCAATCAGCGTTGCCAGAGCTAACGCGCCGAGAATGACCTTAATCGCTTTAACAGCGATGGCTTTGGAACGGCCGCGCGCCGGATCGAATAATTTTTTCAGCCGATCATGTGTCCCTTCGGCGTTTTCTTCGCTCTCGATCTTTTCCTTTTTTATCGCACTGCGGTCCAGCCGGCTGCCGCAGTTGTGACAATAGATACGTTCCGGCTCGTTCTCGTGGCGACAGTCGGGACAGACGAGTTTCGTCACGAGTCTGACTCTTTCTTTTTCGGCGCCAGAGGGGGCGGGGTGCCGGCCGCTGGTTTGCTCTCCGGCTTGGTCGCGGCCCCTTCGCTTTTCTTTTCTCCGCCGGAAGGCGAATCGCTCTTCGCGCCCTCCTTGTACGAGTTGCTCCGATAATCGGTAATGTAGAAACCGGATCCT
>JBBSGS010000065.1:0-12692 GCA_038253875.1 Chthoniobacterales bacterium | reverse complement strand
TAACGATAGAGCAGAATCACTTTCAGGAAGATCGGCTGGAGAAACTAGAACGCAGCTTTGGTGAGTTGCTCGACGCCGTGGGCGAAGATCGCGAGCGCGAAGGTCTCGCCAAAACCCCGGGCCGCGCCGCGCGCTCCTTCGAGTTCTTGACCCAGGGCTACCGCCAGACCGTCGATGAAGTGGTCAACGGCGCGATTTTTGATTCCGACTCGAGCGAGATCGTGATGGTGAAAGACATCGAGCTTTACTCGATGTGCGAACATCATTTGCTTCCCTTCATTGGGCGCGCTCACGTCGCTTACATTCCCGACGGCAAGGTTATCGGGCTTTCGAAAGTGGCGCGGATCGTTGATGTTTTCGCGCGCCGGCTGCAAATCCAAGAGCAACTCACGACTCAGGTGGCCGACGCCTTGATGCAGGCGCTTCATCCGTTAGGCGTGGCCGTGGTCATCGAGGCAAAGCATCTTTGCATGATGATGCGCGGGGTGCAGAAACAAAATTCGGTGATGAAGACCTCGAGCTTGCGCGGCGTTTTTAAGGATGACGCGCGCACGCGGACCGAGTTCCTTGCCTTGCTCAGCCAGTGATCGACGCGCCGTCGATGTTCCTCACGGTCAGCAAGCGACTCGAATTTTCCGCTTCGCGGCGCCTCTTCTCCGCCGCCTGGACGGAGGCCGAGAATCGCGCCGCCTTCGGAGCGGAAACCGCGGCGCGTTACGGCACCGGGCGCAATTACGTAGCGTTTTTTGTTTTCACAGGAGCGGTTAATCCCGCGACGGGGATGCTCGTGAACATTAGCGAGATCAAGCGGCGCGTGGAGGAAATATTGCACGCGCGTTTCGATCACAAATTCCTCAACGAAGATCATCCCGCTTTCCGCGCGCAGCCGCCCACCGCGGAAAGTATCACGCGCCAGCTTTTTCTTGAAGTTGCGCCGCTCTTCGGCGACCTCGGGGCGGAATTGGTCGCCTGCCATTTGCAGGAAACGCCGGAGCGCAGCGCGACCTGGTATGCAGGTGGGATCGTCGAAGGAAATTACTGGTTCGAGTTTTCCGCGGCGCGCCAGACGATGTCGCCGCATCTCAGCCCGCAGGAAAACGACCGGCTTTTCGGCGTGGCGGCTTCGCCGCATGGTCATGGGCATCATTACCGTGCCCGCCTCACCTTTCGCCGTGCGGCGCCCGATTTGGCGCAGTCACTCATTCCGCAACACGACCTCGCTCGTGTCGTGGAATCGTTGCGCGCCGAACTCGACCACAGGCATCTCAATCACGAGGTTCCCCGCCTAACGAACCGTCCGATGACAACGGAGAGTCTGGCGCGATATCTCCACGAGCGGGTCGCAGCAGAGTGGCCCATCGACCGGGTGCGGCTGCACGAGCGGGAGGATTTTTTTGCCGAATACCGGACGGGCGACAAATACTTCCTCGGCCTGCAGCGGCAGTTCAGCGCGGCCCATCGGCTGGATGCACGGGAGTTAACCGGCGCGGCGAATCTCGCGCTCTACGGTAAGTGCAATAATTTTCAGGGGCATGGGCATCGCTATCTCACCGAGGCCACCATCGCTGGCGACTACGACGCTCGCAGCGGGACGCTTTACAACTTCGCGGACCTGCTCCGCGGAGTGGAGGACGCGCTCCGGCCCTGGCAGGACAAACATCTCGACCGGGAAACGGACGAATTTCGAGAAAAGCCCTCGACGGGTGAAAATATCGTGCGAGCTCTTTGGCCAAAGTTTGATCAGCAACTCGACCAACGGCTCGTCCGCCTCCGTCTCTGGGAAACGCCGAATAACCGGTTTACCCAGCGCCTAACGAACGCATAAGTGCGGCTTGTCAGGGATGCGTTAGTTGGCGCTCGACGGCTTGTGCACATACTTTTGCTTGCCGTGCGCGCGAAGAATCGTTAAGCCGACTGCAGCGACGCGAAAGCGCATGGCCACGAGAGACCCGAAAATAGATACCTACATCGCAGAGGCGGCTCCCTTTGCGAGGCCGATCCTGCGCCGGCTGCGCAAGGTGGTGCATGCCGGTTGCCCGGCCGTGGAAGAGACGATCAAGTGGGGTTTTCCCCATTTCGTTTACAAGGGCAACATCGCCGGGATGGCGGCCTTCAGGCAACATTGCGTTTTTGGATTTTGGAAGGACGCGCTTCTCTTCGATCGCGAGAAGAGTGGGCAGAAGGAAGCCATGGGGCAATTCGGCCGGCTCACCCACGTCTCGGAGTTGCCTAACGACGCCACGCTCATCGCTTATGTGCAAAAAGCGGCGGAGCTCAACGATGCCGGCATTCAAGTAGCGCGATCGGCGAAAAAGCGGCCGACGGTCCCGGCGGCGCCGGCTGATTTCACAGTCGCGCTGGAAAGAAATGCGCGCGCGCGGAAAACATTCGAGAACTTTAGCCCGAGCAAGCGCAAAGATTATATCGAGTGGGTAACCGAGGCGAAACGCGACGAGACTCGTCGCCGGCGCGTCGCGACCTCCGTCGAATGGCTCGCGGAAGGCAAAACCCACAATTGGAAATATGAAAGGAAGCGTTAAATGAAGAAATATTTTCTCACTCTCAGTCTCGTTAGCCTCCTCCTCGGTTGCTCAACCAGACCCTTCGCCCGCCCCCACTACACTTCGGTGCCTGCGGCGCGAAGATTCGAGCCTTCTCTGTTGAAGCCGTCGCATCGGCGGGTTTGCGCGGTCACCCTCATCCGAGAGCGGGGCGTGGAAGGATCGGGACTCAATCTTTACCTCGACCATATCCAGATCGCGCGAATCTCGTCCGGCGAAGTGATGACCATTTACGTAAAGCCGGGTCGGCACCTGCTTGCCGCAGGGGAGCTTTTCAGGCCGCGCGCGAGCAGGCGTCTGGTGCTGCAAAAAGGAGAGGCCACGGCGATTCGGGTCGTTGATCGCGACGACGGCTTCGAGTTTAAAAGCGCTGAGAGTAACTGGCGTGATTCACTTGGGCGCAGCTACCGCCCTCGCGTGCCTTAGCGGCGACAGTTGCTTGCAAAGCTTCGAGGGCACCCGAAAAGTCGGATGATGCCCCACGAAGAAACAGTCCTCGCAGACGTCGTCGCCGAGGGAAGGTTACTCGAATCCGGCGCCGCGAATATTCGCGCGACCCTTGCTGGATCGACCTCACAGATCGCCGCGCAATCCATTTCCGAACTGGCGCAAGCCGGCGAATGGGCGGAACTCAACGATCGTTTTTTTCGCACGCTCGCCTTTGGCACGGGCGGCATTCGCGGTCGCACGATCGGCCGGATTGTGACGGAGGCCGAGCGCGGCCGGCCTAACGATCTCGGCCGGCCGGAATTCCCCTGCGTCGGCACGAACGCAATGAATTTCGACAGCGTCGGCCGCGCCACCAGAGGTTTGGTCGATTATCTGCACGATTGGTTCGCGCGCGAAAAATTGAGCGGAAAACCGAAGCTGGTCATTGCGCACGACACCCGGTTTTTCTCGCGCGAATTCACCCAGCTCGCTGCCGATATCGCGACAAAAAACGGATGCGACGCCTGCGTCTTCGACGGACCGCGCTCCACCCCGGAATTGTCCTTCGCGGTGCGCTGGTTGCGAGCGAGCGCCGGGGTCGTGGTCACGGCCAGCCACAATCCGCCGCACGACAACGGCTACAAAGTCTATTTCAATGATGGCGCGCAGGTGGTCGAGCCGCACGCCAGCGGGATCATCGCAAAAGTCAATTCGGTCTCAGCCGTCGCGCCTAACGAAGACCGCGGGAGCATCACCACTCTCGGCCGGGAAGTGGACGAAGCCTACCTCGCGCGCCTCGAAACCCTCGTGCTCGAGCCTGCGCTCGTGCGCGCACAGCGCGGCCTGCGAATCGTTTTCACGCCGATCCACGGCACCGGCGGCGTTATCATCAAACCGTTGCTCACCCGGCTCGGTTTCAAGTTCGACGTGGTCGTCGAGCAGGATGGGTTCGACGGCCGCTTCCCGACAGTCAAGTCGCCCAACCCGGAAAACGCGGAGGCGCTCGCACTCGGCATCGAGCTGGCGAAAAAGCTGCAGGCCGACCTCGTCATCGCGACGGACCCGGATTGCGACCGAATGGGCGTGGCGGTGCGGAGCGTCGCGGGCGAGATGAAGCTGCTCACCGGCAACCAAATCGGCTCGCTCATCGCTTACTACCGGGTAAGGACGCTCTTCGACCAGGGCGTGCTCAATTCTGAAAACGCCGCGCGCGCCGTGCTCATCAAGACTTTCGTCACCACCGATCTGCAAAAAGCGATCGCGGAGAAATTCGGGCTGCGCCTGGTCGAGACCTTGACCGGATTTAAATACATCGGAGCAAAACTCCTGAAGTATGAGCGCGCGGTGTCGCTGCCGGCCGGAGTAAATTATCGCGACCTACCCGAGGAGGAGACGCGGCGGCTGCGCCTCGCCCATTCCGCGTTTTACATTTTTGGCGGCGAAGAAAGCTACGGCTACAGCGGAGCGGATTTCGTCCGCGACAAGGATGCCAACGGCGCCGCGATCATGTTTTGCGAAGTGGCGGCCTACGCGAAATCGCTCGGCCTAACGATTGACGGTTTGCTCGATCAGATCTATGCGGAGCTCGGTTTTTACCTTGAAAAAAACGGCGCCCTCACTTTCGAAGGGGCGGAAGGCGCCGCGAAAATTCAGCGACTCCTCGCCAGTTACACGGAGAATCCGCCTCGGGAGATGCCCGGCGGCAAGATGACCGCGGTGAAAAATTTCGCGACCGAATCCATTCACGATGTCGAGGGCGATGAGATTCCGCGGGAGAAAATGTTGATCTTCGAACTGGCCGACAAAACCCGGATCGCGGTGCGCGGCTCGGGAACGGAGCCCAAGATCAAATATTACCTCTTCGCGCAACGGCGGCCGGAAGACGGCAGTTTTTCGCCTAACGAGTTGGCCGCAATTAAAACGGAGCTGGCCGAGAAACTGGACGCGCTCTGGGTGTGGCTGCAGGAAGATGCGCAGAAGGGCGTCGCTTTGTAGACGCTTCGCTCTGCGAAGCGCGGGCTTACGCTCTGCTCAACCGAGTAAACGAGATCATACCCGCGCCTCCCAGAGGGAGGCGTCTACAAACCGCCGCCGATCGCAGCGGCGACTCGACATCGGGCGGCAGATGATGAAAATGACTGATATGAGCGACATAACTCTTAATGGCGGCGAGATTACCCTGCTGAAAACGCTCGGCCTGAGCGGTGCTCTGATGAGCGGCAAACAGCTCGCCGAACGGATGGATTCGATGGAGGGCGCGGAGCTGCTCGACGCGCTCACCGGCTTGATGACGGAGGGTTACGTGCTTTCGAACAAGGTGAACGTGCGCACGATCGAGGCGCTGGAATTGGCCTCGTTTCGGGTCAATCCGGTTTATGCGCGGGATCTGCGCGGCGCGATTTATCCGTCGCGCAAAAGCAGCGATACCGGGCGACGGCAGCGGCGTGCCTGATTTCGATGCCCGAGGCGAAGCGCGCAGCCGGCTGGCTGCTGAAATTGTGGCCATGGCTTGCGGCGATGTTGAGCGGCGCGCTCGCGACGGTTTGCTTTGCGCCGTTTCAGCAGTCATGGGCCTGCTGGTTCGCGCTCACGCCGCTGCTCGCGGCGGTCTGGTTTTCCGGCGAGGGGGCGAAGCACCGCGGACTGCGCGATCTCTTTCTTGGTTACGTCGCGGGCTTGGTTTTTTTCTGGAGCGCTTTCTCCTGGTTGCACACGGTGACGGTGCCCGGGCTGATACTGCTGGGATTTTACATGGGCGTTTATTTTGCGCTTTGGAGCTGGCTCGCGGGGCTCGTGCGACCACGCAAACTTTTGCCCGCGCCGGTGCGTGGCCGGCACACCTGGCCGCCGCCTTCGCCTAACGAGTCGTCGCCGCAAGCGCGCTCGCCCTGGCTCAGTTCGCTGCGGAATTTGGGGCTCGCCTTTCTCCTCGCCTGCGCCTGGACCGCGCTCGAGTGGGTGCGCAGCTGGATGTTTTCCGGCTGGGGCTGGAACGGGCTCGGTGTCGCCTTGCACGATATTCTGCCGATCATCCAGATCGCCGAATTCACCGGCGTCGCCGGCCTGACCTTCGCGGTCGTGTTCGTGAATGTCATCGCGGTCGCGACGGTGCGGCGCTTCATCATCGAAACGAAAGTCCGGCAAAGACGACCGCACTTCGATTTTACCCTAACGATGGCCGCGATCGTCGGTCTTTGCGCCTACGGGATTCGCGCGATGCAGGAGCGGCCGGCCACGCGGCCGCTGCGGGTCGCGGCGGTGCAGGCGAATGTGCCGCGCGAGGAAAAATTCTCTTTGCAGTTTCAGGACAAGACTTTCTCCCAGTTCGCGCGCCTGACCCGGCTCGCGCTCGCCGCCCGGCCGCCGCCCGATCTCGTCATCTGGCCGGAAAGCTCGATGCCCGGGCCGGTCCTCGAAGACGAGAGCAATTATCGCTTCGTCATGAGCGTCGCAGCCTCGATGAAGTCGGATCTGCTGCTCGGTTCGATCGATGAGGATGACCAGGGGGCTTACAACGCCGCCTTGCTCATTCCGGGAGGCGCGGGCAAGCCGCAGGTTTATCGGAAGCTCCACCTCGTGCCCTATGGCGAATACGTGCCGGGGCGGAAGACGGTGCCGTTCATTGCGCGAATCGTGGGCGATCAGGTGCCAGGTGATTTCGCCCGGGGCAAAGAGCCGGTGGTTTTTCGCCTAACGAAAGATCAGGTACAGGTGGCGCCGCTGATTTGTTTCGAGGACACCTTAGGCGAACTGACACGGCAGTTTGTGCTGCGCGGCGCGACTTTGCTCGCCAACGTGACTAACGATGGCTGGTTCCTTCAATCCGCGGCCTCGCAACAGCAGCTGGCCAACGCGATTTTCCGCTGTGTCGAGACGCGCCGTCCAATGACGCGGGCCGCGAACACGGGCGTAACCTGTTTTGTCAACGAGTTCGGCCGTGTCACCCAGGTCCTGACCGATGCCCGAGGCAGCACTTTCACCGACGGCGTGCTCACTGGTACCGTCGCGGTGCCGGCCTCGCCCCGCTTGACCTTTTACACTCGACATGGCGAGCTTTTCGCCAAGCTTTGCGGCGCCGTGGCAGTCATTGTTCTGGGGGTGAGAATATCGCAACTCGTTAGGCGCAAATCATCATGACCGGGCTGAATTCGGGCCCCTGCCGGGGAGCGCACACGTCTCGTGTGCTGGCGACGGTGTTCCACCGTCGCGAACTTTCCCTCCAATTGCCGGTGCTCATGCCGTCCACGCTTCAAGAAAAGTTCGTCGCGCTGGAACAGCGCGACCAGCACACGAGACGTGTGCGCTACCCGGAGGTTCGCGCGACGCGGCCATGAGCGATCCCGCTATTTCCGTGCGCGGACTGCGCAAATCCTATGGCTCGCTGGAGGCTGTGAAGGGGATCGATTTCGAAGTCCAGCCGGGTGAGGTGTTCGGCCTGCTCGGGCCTAACGGTGCGGGCAAAACAACGACGGTCGAGATTCTCGAGGGCCTGCGACCGCGCAGCGGCGGCGAGGTTACCGTTCTTGCTTTCGATCCCGACCGGCAAAAGCAGGCGCTCAAAAATCGAATTGGCGTCTGCCTGCAGGCGACAAATCTCCCCGACAAAATCAAAGTGCACGAAGCGATGGAGCTGTTTGGTGCCTTCTACACGCGGAGGGTCGATGCCGATGCGCTGCTCCGTCGCCTGCAGCTCTGGGAGAAAAGGGAGGCCGGTTACGCCACGCTCTCCGGCGGACAAAAGCAGCGCCTCGCCCTCGCCCTCGCGCTCATCAACGACCCGCAAATGCTCTTCCTCGACGAGCCGACCACCGGACTCGACCCGCAAGTGCGCCTCGAGATTCGCGATCTGGTCGAGGAATTGCGCGCGGAAAAACGCACGATCCTGATGACGACGCACTACATTGAGGAGGCGGAGCGGCTATGCGATCGCGTCGCCATCATCGACGACGGCGTGATTATCGCGATCGGTTCGCCGCGCGAATTGCAGGAAAAAAGTACGATCCAGTCGAGTATCGAGATCTCGTTAGGCCAACCACTCCTGGCAGGTGAGTTGCCCGCCTGGCCGGAGGCAATCCGCACGATCGTAAGCGAAGATCGGCGGCAGATTTCGGTCAGCTCCAGTCGGGCCGCGAAGACGCTCGTCGAGATGATCAA
The DNA here is from genome assembly GCA_038253875.1 of Chthoniobacterales bacterium. Taxonomy (GTDB): domain Bacteria; phylum Verrucomicrobiota; class Verrucomicrobiia; order Chthoniobacterales; family UBA10450; genus Palsa-1392. The sequence goes on along the minus strand of JBBSGS010000065.1, from coordinate 4,548 downwards.
ATCGATCGATGCTCAAGGACTTGAGATCGACGACGTGCACCTGAATCGCCCAACGCTTGAGGATGTTTTCATCGAGCTTACTGGGAAACGATTGCGGGATTAGGACTGATGAAAAATAGCCGGGGCTAGACTCCAACGGAGCGGCCCTCCGGGTGACTGCGCCTAACGAATGAAAGCCTTTCTCGCTCTCCTCAAAATTGACCTGAAACTGGCCCGCCGGAACCGGGCCGTGCTCTTCTTCAATTATTTTTTCCCGCTCATCTTTTTCTTCGTTTTCGCCCAGATGTTTGATGCCCGCCAGGGCTTCGCCATTCTTCAGGTGGTGACGATGGTCATCGTCCTCGGCATCCTCGGGAACGGGCTTTTCGGTGCGGGCATGCGCGCGGTGCAGGAGCGCGAAGAGAACGTTCTCCGCCGTTACAAAGTCACGCCGATCACGCCGGTGCCTCTGCTCTGCGCTTCGATGATCACCGGGGTTGTCCTTTTTTTGCCGAGCGTGCTCCTCATCCTTTTCCTCGCGCACCAGTTCTACGGCATGGCCATGCCCAGCCAGCTCATCTCGCTCCTCGTTTTTGTCTGCCTCGGTGCGGTCGCCTTTCGCTCGTTAGGCCTGATCATCGCCGCGGTCGTCAATTCCTCGCAGGAGAGCAATATCCTCATCCAGCCGATCTACATGACGATGCTTTTCCTGAGCGGCGCGACCATTCCGATCACCTACATGCCGCATTGGCTGCAGAACGTCACCCAGTTCATTCCCGCGACTTATTTGATGACCGGTATCGGCGGCATCGTCCAACGCGGCGAATCGCTTGCGGCGAACTGGCAGGCGGTCGTGGCCCTGCTCCTCACCACCGTGGTCGCCACGTTCATCGCGACAAAATTATTCCGCTGGGAGAAGGATGAAAAACTCCGCGCCTCCGCTAAGCTTTGGGTGCTGGTCGTGCTCGTTCCGTTCTTTTTCCTCGGCGCTTATCAGGCGTGGAGCCAGCACGATCTGGTGAAGGCGCAAATTCTCGCGCGCGATCTCCGGCGCGGCCAGACATGGCTGATCCAGAACGCGCGCATCTTCGTCGGCAACGGCAAGGTCATCGAGTCGGGTGCGGTGCTCGTTAGGGGTGGGAAGATAGCGGAGATTTACGAGGGCAGTTCGCCGGATGCAAAATCGCTCAACGCCGAAGCGATCGACGCCGCCGGCAAAACGCTACTACCGGGTCTAATCGACGTGCATGTGCACCTCGGTGGGCCCGGCGGGTTCTACGACGACTGGTCGAAATTCGATCCTGAGAAAGCCAACGAGCGCGAGCTGGAAGCTTATCTTTATTGCGGCGTCACTGCGGTTCGCAGCGCGGGCGACAAGGTCGATGACATGCTGAAATTACGCCAGCGCTTTAACAGCGGCGAAAAACTCGGCAGCGAACTTTTCCTCTGCGGTCCGCTCTTTACAGCGGAAGGTGGTCACGGGACCGAATACGCGAAGAACATGCCGGAAATGGCGCGCGCTGGATTCACCGCGCAGTTTCTGCGCATCCCGAAAACGCAGGCGGAAGCGCGGAAGCAGGTCGACGATCTTGCCGCCAAGGGCGTCGACGCGATCAAGGGAATCCTCGAAGCCGGCGTCCCGGGTCACACCTTCGAGCGGATGAATCTCGATCTCCTGCGCGCGGTCGTGGAGGAGGCGCACGTGAAGAAATTGCCCGCCTCCATCCACACCGGCGACGCGCGCGACGTCATTGACGCAGTGTCGTTTGGCGCGGATTCCGTCGAGCACGGTTCTTTCCGCGACGAGATTCCCGATGCGACGATCGCGGAGATGAAAGCGAAGGGCATCGCGCTCGATCCGACCCTGAGCGTCGTCGAAGGGCTCTCGGATTTTGCGAAGGGAAAGGTTGATCTGCTCAAAGGTTCGTTAGTCCAACAGGTCACGACAAAAGAATTGCTCACCGGCACGGAGCACGCTGCGAACAGCTCAGAGACAAAATCGATGCGTGAAGGGCTTTCGCATTACCCGTTGTCAATGGAAGAGGGGAGCCGCAATCTGCTCAAGGCCTGGCACGCCGGGGTCATGCTCGTGACCGGTTCGGATGCGGGAAACCTTCTCGTTCTCCACGGACCGACTGTGCAACACGAGATCGAGCTCTGGACCGCGGCGGGAATTCCTCCGGTGGTCGCGCTCCAAGCTGCGACCGCCAACGCCGCCAAACTGCTCCGCGCTGACCAGCGTGTCGGGACGATCGAAAAAGGAAAAGAAGCGACGCTACTGATCGTGGACGGAAATCCGCTTCAGGACGTCCACGCCTTATCCTCGATTTCGCTGGTCATGCTCAAAGGCGAGCGCGTGGCGCGCCCCACGCTTTTCGAACAAAGGTAGCGGCTTTCCGCGAATCGCGCTGGGGACGCATCCCTTTCGCGGGCGCGAGTTTTGATTTGGCAACGGGGACAATGCTCGTCGTGGGAATGAATGCGCAGTGCCGCGCTTCGCAGAGCGAAAGCGTTCACATCGAAAAACACTGACACACTGTGACCGGCCCGTTTGTTGCTCAGGCAAGGGGGTTCCGCGTCGCGTCATCCCTATGTCGAGCCCAACCCTGCAATCTGAGACGATGCCGCCGAGCAGCCTCTCCATCGTGGAAGAAGGCGCCGTCCGGTGGCGACGCCAGAGGCGCTTCCAGCGGACGCGACCGCTAATCGCCCGTTTTCTCTTCGACAACTGTTTCACCGATCCCGAACTTGGCCGTCGGGCGCGGCTCGCGACCTGGTTCGGCTTCCACGGTTTTTTCTTTGGGATGCTCTACGCCGCATTTTATGTTCTCATCGATCATTCGCGGGGCGCGGCGATCGTTACGGTGTGCAGTCTCGGATTTCTGGCGACGCCATTCTTGATGCGAGCCTTCCGCTCCGTTCCCTTCGGCGGGAATCTTCTTGCGGGCATCATGGCGCTGGGTTTCACCGCGCTCTGCTACCTCGAGGGTGGTCTGCGCGGCCATGCGGTCGCGTGGCTCGCCAGTGTCCCGCTCTGCGCGCTTCTCCTCGTCGGCAAAAGAGCGGCCGGCGTTTGGGTGATCATATCTTTTGCGGCCGCTGCGTCGGTCGTGGGCGCAGATCTCGCGGAAATTCGTCTGCCGGTTACCTATGATCCCGCCTGGCGACCGCTGGTTGATTCCGCCGGTTATCTCGGCTTGATCGCATTCATGTTTGGCCTCGGTTTGATCTTCGAGAACGGGCGGGAACAAGCCTTCGGCAAAATGACCGACGCGCTCGCGGCGACGGCGGCGGCGAACGAACGGCTCAGCATTTTGAACAAGGAAAAGACTGAGTTCATGGGGATCGCCGCGCACGATTTGCGCAATCCCCTAACGATCATTATCACGTGTGCGGAAATGCTGCGCGACGAGCAGGACGAGGATCCGGACTCGCTTGCGAGCGCGATCTATAACGCTGGAACGCGCATGCGCGATTTAATCAGCAATCTGCTCGACGCCAACGCGGTCGAGGAAGGCCGTTTCTCTTGCGAGATCGAGCGCTGCGAGGTCGCGCCCTTGATTGCGGAGAGCATCGGACAGAACCGAATCAACGCCACGCGCAAAGGGACCGAGATCGTGACCGTCGCAGGACCGAAGCTCTGGGCACGCACAGACCGCAGCGTGACCGTGCAAATTCTCGATAATTTGATCTCCAACGCGCTCAAATACGCCCCGCCCCAAACGCGCGTTCTGATCAAGGCGGGCTGCGAGGGTGGGCGCATTTTCGTTTCCATCAAGGACGAGGGGCCTGGCATCAGCGAGGCTGATCAAGCGAAGCTCTTCGGCAAATACACCCGCCTCAGTGCACGTCCGACCGGCGGCGAATCTTCCACCGGTCTCGGGCTTTCGATTGTGAAACGCCTCGTCGAAGCAATGCATGGCGCGGTCGAGTGCCGGAGCGAACTGAGGGCGGGCGCGACATTCACGGTTCGATTACCCGCGTGGGAAGAGTGCGCTGGCTAGCCCACCGATCGGGGCGCGGAGTTTGCGAAGAGAGATGATGCATCCTCACCCAGAATCATACCGTGTCTGGCTGACGGCTGCGGGTGTCGCGTTTGCGCTTATTTCGGGCGCCTCGGCGGGCGGATTTTACAACGCTGCCGACGCCCGCAGTGCAGCGCTCGGGGGAGAGGAAGCGGCGCAAAGCGGCAGCGTCCTCAGCGCGATGGATTCGAATCCTGCCGCGCTCGCCACCATGCCCAAGGCGGAACTGGCGATCACGCTTGCCGGCGCGCTTCTGAGCGGCGAGTTTCAGGCGCAAGGGCGGAGTGCGAGGAGCGGATTCGTGGCCAGCGGCGCGGTCGCAATCCCTTCGCCTAACGACTGGCCGGTGCGCTTCGGCCTGGCGGTGATTCCGGATCTCACCCTCGATGCCGATTGGCGTTACCTCGATGCGGCGGGCGGACTCGGGGGCGGCACCAGCTACGGCGCGCAGACTCAGCATGCGCGCATCCTGTCGTTGCGCACGACCGCGGCGGTCGCGGCAAGCCTGACCCGTTGGCTGTCGTTAGGCGTGAGCGGAGGTTTC
>JBBSGS010000064.1:0-12764 GCA_038253875.1 Chthoniobacterales bacterium | reverse complement strand
TGCGCGGCAGGATCGTAAAGATCAGCCACGCGTCCCCATCACAGCGAAGCTCGTCGCGAATCTTCTCACCGCCGCGGGCGTGAGTCGCGTTCTCACGATGGATCTGCACGCGCAGCAAGTGCAGGGGTTTTTCGATATCCCAGTCGATCATTTGTATTCGCTGCCGGTATTGATCCGCTACCTGCGCGAGCGGTTGAACCGCAAAACCGTCGTGGTCTCGCCCGACGTCGGCGGTTTGAAAATGGCCTCCGCTTATTCGCAGGCGCTCGGCGTGAATCTGGCGATCGTGGCGAAGCAGCGCAAAAGCGCGACCGAGACAGAGGCGCTGTATTTGATCGGCGAGGTGGAGGGTCACGATGTGCTTTTGGTGGACGACCTCACCGAGACCGCGGGCACCCTCACGTCCGCGACGGAGATTCTGAAAAGGAACGGCGCGCTCGACGTCTACGCAGGCGTCGCCCATGCCGTGCTGGCCGATGTAGCCATCGCGCGGTTGCAAAACTCCCAGATTAAGGAATTAATAACGACCAACAGCACGCCCGTGCGCGCCGTGGAAGGATTTACAACCACGGTGCTCAGCGTCTCTGAGTTGCTCGGCGAAAGCATCAAACGGATTCATCATGACGAATCCGTTTCGTCGCTCTTCAAGATCGATAACGGCAAAACCCCAGCGAATTGATACTATGGCCAAACAAGTAAAACTTACCGCGACCCGCCGCTCCGGCCTCGGGCGTTCCGCCGTTCGTAAAATCAAAGCGCAGGGCTCCGTGCCGGCCGTGATTTATGGGGGCAAAACCCAACCAGAGCCGCTGCAAGTCGCGAAACGCGACATCTCGAACCTGCTCAGCCATGCGTCGGGTGAAAACATTCTCGTCGAGCTGGAGATCGATGGGGATAGTGGCGGCCGTCTTGCACTCATTCAGGAAGTGCAGCATTCCCCGCTTGGCGGCGACATTTTGCACGTCGATTTCCATGCCGTCTCGATGGACGAAATGATCGAGGCCGACGTTCCGCTCGAGCCGACCGGCATCGCGGAAGGCGTGAAGACTTTTGGCGGCTTGCTCGAGCAGAACGTTCGTTCGCTCGAAATCGAATGTCTGCCGCGCGATCTTCCGGACGTCATCATCGTGGACGTGTCGCACCTCAACATCGGCGACTCGATTCACGTGCGTGAAATCAAGCTGCCCGGGGGTGTCACGACCAGTGTCCCGCCGGACCTAACCGCGTTCTCGGTGCTCGCTCCGACGGTGGAAGAAGCGCCTGCCGCCACGGTGGAAGCGCCGACCGCACCCGAAGTGATCACCGCGAAGAAGGAAGAGCCGGAAGCGGCCGCGGGCGGCGCCAAAGAGAAGGAAGCGAAGAAGTAACTTCTGGCCCTGTGCCGGAGCGGTTGTGAACGAAGAAACCGCTTCGATTCGCCTCGTCGCCGGCTTGGGAAATCCCGGCCGCGAATATCAGAGGACGCGCCACAACGTCGGCTTCATGGTGCTCGACCGTCTCGCCGCCGATCGCAAACTCCCTTGGGATTATTCCGAAAAATGGGGTGCGGCTTGGGCGAAGAGTGACGTGATTCTCGTAAAGCCGGCAACTTTCATGAACCGCAGTGGCGAGCCGCTCTCCGCGATCGCGAACTTTTACAAAATCGCGGCCGCGGAAATTCTCGTGGTGATCGACGACCTCGCCTTGCCTCTCGGCCGGCTCCGGGTGCGGACGGAGGGAAGCTCAGGCGGACATAACGGACTCGATTCGATTTTCGAGCATTTTGGGACCGAGGCCGTACCGAGGTTGCGGGTCGGAATCGGCGCCGCGCCTGTCGAAGGCGCAGTCGATTACGTGCTCGGAAGATTTTTCGAAGAAGAAAAAAAACTGCTCGACGAAACCCTCGTGCGTGCTGCCGCGGCGGTGCAGTGCGCCATCGACAAAGGAGCAAATGCTGCGATGAATGCTTTCAACAAAAACCAAGAATTATGACCAATCGTTACGAAGCTCTGATCGTGCTCAACACCCAGGGTAAAGAGGATGCAGTGAAGGATATCGTGGACCGTCTCGAATCCGAATTTCAAAAAGAAGGCGCTAAAGTGGAGCAGGTCCAGAAGATGGATAAGCGGCCGTTTTCCTACGTCGCGGGGGAGCTCGAAGCGGGCTTCTACGTGAACTTCATTTTCCACGCCGACTCGCAGCTCATCACCAAGCTGCGCTCGAAGTTAAAGCTCGACCCGGAAGTTTACCGGCAGCATTACCAGAAGCTGCACGAGAAAAAAGCGCAGCCGGCCAAAAAGAAGATGGCCGAGGCGAAGTAGCTTCGCTAGAACAGCCGCATGTCCGCCAGTTACAACAAAGTTTTCCTCCTTGGAAATCTGACCCGCGATCCCGAGGTGCGTTACACGCCCAAAGGCAGCGCAGTCGCCGATCTCGGCATCGCCGTCAACCGGCAATACACGCTCGATAACGGCGAGAAGCGCGAGGAAGTCACCTTCGTCGATGTGACGTTTTGGGGTCGCACCGCGGAAGTCGCGGGCGAATACCTGAAGAAAGGCCGTTCCATTTTCATCGAGGGCCGGCTTCAGCTCGATTCCTGGGACGACAAAACCTCAGGCCAGAAACGAACCAAGCTAAAAGTGATCGGCGAGATGATGCAGATGCTCGGCGGCCGACCTGGTGGGGGCGGCGCCAGCGACGAATCCGAAGAGCCGCCGCGCGGACGCGCCAGCAGCGGCGGCAGTTCACATGGCGGCTCTTCCGTGCCGCCAAAAAGCGCTCCGCCCTCCGAGCCAGACGACGACGAGATTCCGTTTTAGAAATTGACGGCACACGTGTGGATGGCAATCTGCACGTGTATGAAAGAAAAGCTCACCCTGACGATTGACGGCGACGCGATCGCCCATGCCAAGGCCTACGCCAAAAAGGAGCGGGTCTCACTCTCCCATCTGGTGGAGCAGCAGTTCCTCCGTCTCGGCGTTGAATCTTTCGCCGGTAAATGGCGAGGAAAATTCAAAATGCCACCGCCGAATTCAGCTGATGCGCGTTTGACTTATCTGCGCCGAAAATACCTGAGGACGAAAGATTGAAATTTCTTCTCGATACCGATGTGCTCCTGGATATCGCGCTTGATCGGGTGCCATTCTACGAAGAGAGCCGCGCGGTATCGGATTGGTGTCAGGCGAGGCCTGCATCCGCGTTAGTCGCCTGGCATACGGTGTCGAATCTTTACTACCTCCTTCGTGGCGCGCGTTCTGATGTGAACGCCAGAGATTTTCTCGTTGAGATGTTACGTTTCGCGATCGTTTTAGGCGGCGGAACGGCGGAGGTCCGACGGGCGCTCACGTTGCCGATGCGCGATTTTGAAGACGCGCTGCAGGTAGCCGCAGGTTTATCCGGCGACGCCGAGTTCATCGTTACGCGCGACCTCGCGCATTATCGCGTCTCGCCGCTGCCGTCTCTGACGCCGGGGATTTTCCTCCGCCGCTTTGCCCGTTCATGAACAGCACCCTAGCCTGCATCTTGCTCAACGCGTCTTTGATCGATCGCGGTAATTTCCTGCAAACTCTGTAGGTTTGAGCTATAGTTTTTCGCGATGTCATCTACGTATTCTGTAACTGAAGCACAGTCCGCGTTGCCGGCTCTCTTAAAGAAAGCCCATGGCGAATTAATTATCATTACGCGCCGGGAAAAAGCGGTGGCCTACATCGTCTCGGCGGAGCGTATGGCCGGGATCGCGGAGACCTTAGAAATCATGGCTGACCCCAAGGCAATGGAAGCGATCCGACGGGCGCGTGGCGGAAAAGGAAGATATTTCCCACTCGCGGCCTTGGATGAAGATTGAGCTCGAGCAGCAGGTTCTCGATTTCGTCGGATCACTCGCGCCGGAACCGCGCCGGGCCGTGAGAGAAGCGCTCCGAAAACTCGAACAGGAGAAAGGCGACGTTCGAGCGCTGGAAGGCAATCTGGAAGGCTTCTACCGGCTGCGCGTCGGGCGTTACCGCATCATTTTTTTCTATCACTCGGAGCGAAGGACGCGTCAGATTCGTTGCGTCTACGCCGCGCACCGCACGCTGATCTACGAAGTATTCGCACAGCAACTTCACGAAATCCTTGGACCATGAACAGCACCGAAGCCTGCATCGCGCTCAACATGGTTGCGAAAATGGGGCCGGTGCGTTTGCGAAAGTTGCTTGAGGTTTTTGAAACACCGGAGCGCATTCTTGCGACGAAACGCGGCGAGCTGCGCGCCATCGACGGCATCGGGAACGAAGTCGCCGAGGAGATCGCCAACTGGGAAAGCACGGTCGACCTCCCGGCGGAGCTCGCGCGCATTCGCGACTTCGGGGCGAAAGTGATCACCGCGAGTTCGCCCAGCTACCCGCGTCAGCTGCGAGAAATTCATGCGCCTCCGATCGTCCTCTACGTCTGGGGCGAGCTGACGGAGCGCGATCAACATGCCATTGGCGTGATCGGTTCGCGCCGGACCAGCCATTACGGCGCGGAGTGTGCGAAGAAGCTCTCTTACCAGCTCGCCTATTCCGGCCTAACGATCGTGAGCGGCCTCGCTCGCGGCATCGACACCGCCGCGCATCAGGGCGCGCTGGCCGCCAAGGGCCGCACCATCGCCGTGATCGGTTCTGGCCTAACGAAACTCTATCCGCCGGAAAATGCCGCGCTCGCGGAAAAGATCCGCGACGGCCACGGCGCTGTTGTCTCCGAGTTCTCCATGGAAATCGAGCCCGATCGCCAGACCTTTCCGATGCGCAACCGCATCATCAGCGGTTGGAGCCATGGCATTCTCGTCGTCGAAGCCGGCTTCAATAGTGGCGCGCTCATCACCGCCTCGCAAGCGATCGAGCAAGGTCGTTCCGTTTACGCCGTTCCCGGTCACATCAACGCGCCGACCGCACACGGCTCCAACCGTCTCATCCAGCAAGGCGCGAAGCTTGTCATGGACGCGAACGACATCCTCGACGACCTGCAAATCTTGCTTCCCGAAAAACAAAAATTTCCCACCGAAAAGGCGCGATCGTTGCCGGAGATGTCCGATGCCGAGCGACGCGTTTACGACGCGATCCTCCCGACAGAAACTCCAATCGATCAGATCTCGACCAACTGCGACCTGCCGGCCGCGACCGTCTCTTCCGTCCTCCTCCGTCTCGAGTTGAAACGCTTGGTAAAGCAGCTGCCGGGCAAATATTTCGTGAAGCTGTCGTAGCGAGCGCGCTTCGTGCTCCTCCGACTTGCAAAGAACGCCAACGAGGTCTAGTTGGCATCCCTTCATGGCCAAAACCCTCATCATTGCCGAGAAGCCCAGCGTCGCCGGCGACCTCGCCCGCGCTCTCGGCAAGGTCCCGAAAGAGGGCGATCACTATGAGAACGACGAATACGTCATCTCCTCGGCCGTCGGTCACGTCGTGGAGCTGGAGATGCCCGAGGACATCGACAAAAAGAAATACGGTTACTGGCGCTTGGAGACGCTTCCCATCATCCCGGAAAAATTCGGGCTGAAACCAATCGCCGATTCGAAGAGCCGCTACGATCAGCTCAAAAAGCTCCTCCATCGCAAGGACGTCGATACCGTCATCAACGCCTGCGACGCGGGGCGCGAAGGCGAACTCATCTTCCGCAATCTCTACGAACTTTCGAAGTCGAAACTCCCAGTAAAACGCGCCTGGATGCAGACCATGACCACGGAAGGGATCCGCGAGGCCTTCAAGAAACTCCGTGACGGTGAGCAAATGGCCGGCCTCGCCGACGCCGCACGCTCCCGCAGCGAGAGCGATTGGCTCATCGGGATCAACGGCACCCGCGCCTTGACGAAACGCATCTTCGGCTCGCGCGCCGGCAACGTCGCCAGCGTCGGCCGCGTGCAAACACCCACTCTCGCGATTGTCTTCAATCGCGAGCTGGAGATCCGCAATTTCAAGCCCCGCTCGTATTGGCGCGTGACGGCAAAATTCGAAATCGCAAAAGGCACCTACGAAGGCGTTTTGCAGCGGCCGAATTTCAAGAAAGACGCAAAAGACGAACACGACCGCGTCGATCGCCTCTGGGACAAAGCGATTGCGGAAGCCGCGGTCGCCGCTTGTAAGGGTCAGCCACTGGCAAAAGTCAGCGAGGAGAAAAAATCGTCGAGCCAGGCGTCGCCGCGCCTCTACGATCTCACCACCTTGCAGCGCGAAGCGAACAACCGCTACAGCCTCTCCGCACGGCGCACCTTGCAGATCGCGCAGGCTCTTTACGAGCGCCACAAAGTCATCACCTATCCGCGCACCGATTCGCGAGCGCTGCCCGAAGATTACGTCGCCACCTGCCGGCAAACGTTAGGCAACCTGCCCGGAGATCTGGCAAAGCACGGCCAGACCGTCCTCGAAAACGGCTGGGTGCGGCCGAACAAACGCATCTTCAACAACGCGCAGATCTCCGATCACTTCGCCATCATTCCGACCGGCACCGAACCGAAGAATCTCGATGAAATGGAGAGCAGGGTTTACGACATGATCGCGCGGCGTTTCGTCGCCACCTTTTTCCCGGCGGCAGAATTTGATGTCACCACGCGCATCAGCACGGTCGCGCCGGCGCATGATTTCAAGACGGAGGGCAAAGTCCTCACCGCGGCCGGCTGGCTCGCAGTCTACGGCAAGACCACGGTCGACGATTCCGCCGACGCGAAAGCGTTGCCTGCCCTAACGAACGAAGACAACGCTCAGGCCAAAACCCTTTCCGCCGAGCTCCACGCCGAGACGACCAAACCGCCACCCCGCTACACCGAAGCCACGCTCCTCTCCGCGATGGAGCGGGCCGGCAAACTGGTCGACGACGAAGAGATGGCGGAAGCGATGAAAGAGCGCGGCCTGGGCACGCCGGCGACGCGCGCCGATACGATCGACGGGCTGATCAACCAAAAATACATGGAGCGGAATCAGCGCGAACTCGTGCCGACGACGAAGGCAGAATCGCTCCTCCAATTTCTTTCCGCCGTCCGGGCCGACGCCCTAACGAAGCCCGACATGACCGGCGAGTGGGAATACAAATTGCGCCAGATGGAGCACGGCAAATTTGCGCGCCGCGACTTCATGTCGGAGATCGTCGAGGTCACGAAAGGCATCGTCGCGCGCACGAAAAATTTCGAAGAGGACGACTCCAACTCCCGCGTTACTGACATCATTTCGCCGACTGACAAGCAGCCGATGGTCGAAACCTTGCGCGGCTACAAATCGCAAGACGGCATCCTCATGATTTACAAGGTCATGAGCGGCCGAAAAATCGAGGAAGCGGAAGCCCGCCAACTCGTCGTGCGGGGCGAGATCGGTCCGCTCGACGGATTTGTCTCCGCGAAAACGGGCAACCGGTTCCCGTCGAAAATCAAAATCGTCGATGACGAGAAAAACCCCGGCCGCAAGAAAGCGGAGCTGGATTTCGGCAACAAGGTGGATGTGAACACGCTCGTTCCCTTTTGGACCGATCCGGCCACCGGCGCAGAACTTTGCGAAGCGCCGACCAGCTTCGTCCTGCGCGAGCGCACAGCCGGCGACTGGAAAGAGACTTTCAAAGTCGGCCGCTTGATGTGCCAGAAAGAGATCACGCGCGAGCAAGCCATCGAGCTTGCGACGCGGGGAAAAACCGAATTGATCGAAAAATTTACCTCGAAAAAAGGCCGACCATTTGATGCTTTTCTCGTTAGGCAAGGCCCCAAGATCAGTTGGGAATTTCCCCCGCGGAAACCGCGTGAAGGCGCCAGCAAAAACGGCAAAGCCGCTCCGCGCAGGGTGAAGGCGCCTCTCGACCTAACGAAAGCGGTGAAGCTCAGCGAAAGCAAAATCCACAATGGCGATCTCTACCAGACCGAGGACGCATTCGTCGTCGCCAAGCCGCAAGCGGACGGCTCGCCGCGCGTCGTCTTTCAATTGAAGCGCAATCTCTGTGGCAAAGAAATTTCCGCCGAGGACGCGGAACGTTTGGTGGAGTTGGGCAAGACCGGATTGATCGAAGGCTTCGTCTCGAAGCGCGGTTCGAACTTCAGCGCTTACCTAACGATGTCGAAAGACAAGAAAAAGGCCGAGTTCGAGTTTCCGCCCCGCTAGTCCGCTCGCACGTTGCCGGCTACCCGATGCCGCGCCTGGAGCGCGATGCTCCGTCATCGCGTCTTAAAACTCGCGCCGACAGAGCGGCGCGCTCCAGGCACAAAAATCTATCGCCGCGGACGCTCCTCAAAACTATTTGCGCGCAACGCGCCGAAATTCGCTTGCGCTGCGCTCGCCTACCAAGTGTAGTGTCACGTCAGTTCTCGGCTACATCATGCGTTGCCCCAAATGCGGAAACAACGACGACAAGGTTATCGATTCACGGCAATCTCGCGATAATTCCAGCATTCGCCGTCGGCGCGTTTGCCTTCACTGTGCCTTTCGCTTCACCACTTACGAGCAGATCGAGCGCGCCCAGCTGCGGGTCATCAAACGCGATCGCACCCATGAGATGTTCGATCGGCGCAAGCTCTCCACGAGCCTCGCGAAAGCGTGCGAGAAACGCGCGGTTGGTCTCGTTAGGCTGGAAGAAATGGTCGAAGAAATCGTGCACGATATCGAGACAGGCGGCAGCGAAATATCTTCCACCGAGATTGGCGACAAAGTCCTGGAAAAACTGCGCGACACCGATGAAGTGGCCTATCTGCGTTACGCCTCTGTGCATCATCGCTTCGAGAGCGTCGATCGTTTTGTCGAGGAGATTCAAGCCCTCGCCCGCCGCATCAAACCCGACGCGCTCCAGCGCGAGTTGTTCAATGAGCCGGTAAAAAATGGTCGCGTTTAAAGAAGAATTTCCCTATCTGCGCGCTGACTCCGGTCAGCTCTTCGAATTCAGCCGCGACTGGCTGCAGGCGGAGATCACCCAGGCCGCCGATCGCGCGGGCTATCCGAGCTGGTGGCTTACCGAACACGTCACGGAGAGCATCACGTTTTATCTGCGCCTGCGGAATGACGAATCGGTCGTTGCTTTCAGCCAGCTCAATCAAACCGTGCGCTACGTTTTGAAAGTGATCGGCTACAAGGAAATCGTGCCGCATTTCCGGCCGGCGCCGCCGCCGATTTCCATTTCGCTTTTCGAAATCGCGGAAGCTGCGGGCGACGGCTACGAGCTCGCGTTCTTCGACCTGCTCGAAAAGCGCGTCGCCGCGCTCGCCGCCACCGGCGCGACCAGCCTTCACTTCTTTGGTCTGCAACCGGCGATCAAACATCTGCGCGGCGCCAAAGCCTGGACGCGTTCGTGCGATGCCTTGCGCGGCGAGGTCGCTTGCTTCATCCGGGAAAAGCTTTCGAGCGGATCCGGGGTTGCAGAATTGGTCTGCTCGATTCGATGACGATCTTCGAGAAGATCATCGCCCGCGAAATCCCGGCGAAGATCGTTTTTGAAGATGACGACGTCATCGCTCTCCACGACGTCGATCCGAAAGCGCCGGTCCACGTGCTCATCATTCCCACGCGCGTCATCCCGCGGCTGGCCGAAGCGAAGGAATCGGATGCGCCATTGTTAGGCAAACTGATTTTAACCGCGAGCAAAGTGGCGCGCGATCTCGGGGTCGGCGAGAGCGGCTTCCGCGTTGTCATCAACAGCGGCCCCGACGCCGGCGAAAGCGTGCCTCATCTCCACGTTCATTTGTTAGGCAAACGCGCGCTCGCCTGGCCGCCCGGTTAGGCGCGCAAAAGGCCGACGTCAAACTGGCCGCATGTCTAGATTCGAGTCGCGGGCTCCCTTTACATCCCCATTATTTGATACCCGCCGTCGACGTAGATCACTTGGCCGGTAATCGCCGCGCCGCCATCGCTCGCGAGAAACAATCCGGTCTGCCCGATCTCCGCGGGATCGCAGCTCCGCTGCAATGGCGCGCGTTCCTGATAGTGCTTCATCATCGCGGAGAAGCCGCTGATGCCTCGGGCCGCGAGCGTATTCACCGGCCCGGCCGAAATGCAGTTCACCCGGATTTTTTTCGCGCCGAGGTCGTAGGCGAGATAACGGGTGCTCGCTTCGAGGCTGGCCTTGGCCACGCCCATGACGTTGTAATGCGGGACCACCTTCTTCGCTCCGTAGTAGGTCATCGCGATGATGCTCCCACCGTCCGTCATCAACGGCGCGGCCTCGCGCGCGAGCGCGACTAACGAGTAGGCGCTGATGTCATGCGCGGTCCGAAAGGCTTCGCGGGTGGTGCTGAGGAAATCGCCTTCGAGCGCTTCCTTCGGCGCAAAAGCAACCGAGTGAAGGAGCAAATCGAGCTTGCCCGTTGCGCCCCGCACTTTCTCGAAGAACGCCGCGATCTCCTCGTCCTTCGAGACATCGCAAGGCCAGAGCGGCGTGCCTTCGCCAAACTCGCTCACCAGCTCTTCGACGTTCTCCTTCAAGCGCTCGCCTTGATAATTGAAAATCAGCTTCGCGCCGGCCGCGGCCCAGGCCCTGGCGATCGCCCAGGCGATGCTCCGTTTGTTCGCCACCCCGAAGACGACGCCGGTTTTGCCCGCAAGAATTTGGTCTGCCATAACGGCGAAAGTGTAGGCGACTTTGTCGGCGGCGAAAGCGCGAGCCCGCGCTGGAGTCGCAATCTTTTCTCTTCCGGCTCATAGTGCAGCGATGAAGGTCAAAGTCTTTGTCACTCCGAAAGAGACGGTGCTCGATCCGCAGGGGGCGGCGGTGCGGGAAGCGATGCACCATCTCGGTTTCGAGGCTGTGCGCGACGTCCGCATCGGGCGTTATCTGGAGATCGAGCTCGCGGATAACGGCAACGCCGCCGCTCACGAAGCGAAGCTCCGTGAGCTCTGCCGCGATCTCCTTTCCAATCCCGTGATCGAAGATTATCGGCTGGAAATGCCTAACGAAAAGCGATGAAGTTCGCGGTCGTCCAATTTCCCGGCTCCAACTGCGATCATGATTGCCTCGCCGCGCTCCGCGGGATCGAGGGGATCGAAGCCGATTATGTCTGGCACAAGGAAACCTCGCTCGGCGGATGCGACGCCATCGTTTTGCCCGGAGGATTTTCCTACGGCGATTATTTGCGCTGTGGTGCGATCGCGCGCTTCTCGCCGATCATGCGCGCGGTCGTCGAAGAAGCGCGAGCAGGAAAACTGGTGATCGGCATCTGCAATGGCTTCCAGATTCTTTGCGAGGCGGGGCTGTTGCCGGGCGCGCTCGTGCGCAACCGCTCGCTCCATTTCGTCTGCGATCTCGTGAGCACAAGGGTGGAGACGATCAACTCCCCCTTTCTGCACGGCCTCGCGGTGGGCGATTTGCTCCAACTCCCGATCGCCCATGGCGAAGGCTGCTATTTTGCCGATCAGACAACCTTGCGCGACCTGAACGAACGGCAGCAGGTCCTCCTGCGCTATTGCGACCCGGCCGGTCGCGTGGTCGCGGCCGCGAATCCGAACGGGTCGTTGGAAAACATCGCCGGCATCTGCAACCGCGAGCGCAACGTCTTTGGCCTGATGCCGCATCCGGATCGCGCCTGCGAAGCGCGATTGGGAAGCAGCGACGGCGCGAAGGTTTTTGAATCGATGTTGCGCTCGCTCGCGGGCCGGCAGGCGGCAGCGTGAGCATCTTCGTCACCGGCACGGATACGGGCGTTGGCAAAACGGCTTTCACCGCCTGGCTGCTCTCGCGCCTGCGGGCCCAGGGGATTCGCGCTGTTGGCTACAAACCGATTTGCTGCGGCGACCGGCACGACGCGGAGCTGCTCCTCGCCGCGAGCGCTCCCGGCCTAACGATTGATGAAATCAACCCACTCTGGCTGGAAACTCCGGCCGCGCCGCTCACGGCCGCGACTCTGGAAAACCGGACGCTCGACCTCGCCAACCTGCGCGACGGGTTCGTTAGGCTGAAGAGCCGGTTTGATTTTGTCGCGGTCGAAGGCGTGGGCGGCTGGATCGTTCCGATCACGCCCGATTATTTTTCGAGCGATCTCTCTGCTGATTTGCAGCTCCCGGTGATCGTGGTCGCGCACAACCGACTCGGCTGTTTAAATCACATCTTTCTCACCGTCCGGAGCATCGCAGCCGCCGGCTTGCCATGCGCGGGCATCATTCTCAATGACCTCGGGGAAACAGGCGATCTCGCCTCGACGACCAACGCACAAATTCTAGGCCGCTGTCTTCCCTCGTTGATGGTCGGCAACTTCATGCCGGAAAGCGTAGAACTGCCGGCAAGGTTGCGCGAGACGCTCTCTCTCTGACCGCGTCCGCAAGTCGTTAGGCAGACTCTCGACAAACTTCAGTCGGTCGTAGCCTTACCTTGGGGTCGGCCGGAGCGTGATGTCGCGCAAGCCCCGCCAAACGCCGTCATCGCCTTTGGTCAGAGCGACGATGACCGGGTCTTCGCCCATCTTTTTCATCTGGCTGAGAGCTGCCGGGGTGATGCGCGGATCGCCTTTGAACCAAAAATCTGCGAGTTTGTTCTCCTCGGAGATGAGTGATTTTCTTTATGCCCGCTCGCAGATGGGCATGTCGCTGGCCTTTCACATTATCTTCGCCGTCCTCGGCGTCGGGCTGCCGTTGTTGATGGCAATCGCGGAGGCGGTTTATTTGCGCAAGCGCCAGCCGGTTTTCCTCGAGCTGAGCAAGCGCTGGGCGCGCGGCGCTGCCATTCTCTTCGCGGTCGGGGCGGTTTCCGGGACGGTGCTCGCGTTTGAGCTCGGGTTGCTTTGGCCGGGCTTTATGGAACATGCCGGCGCGATCATCGGGATGCCGTTTTCGCTCGAAGGTTTCGCCTTTTTCGCGGAGGCGATTTTTCTCGGGCTCTAT
>JBBSGS010000063.1:0-12773 GCA_038253875.1 Chthoniobacterales bacterium | reverse complement strand
TGAAAAAGCGCGCGGTGTGCTCGCGGCCTTGAAGATTAAAGTCCTCATCATCGTCGGGGGCGATGGCTCGATGACGACCGCGCTGCAACTGCAGGAGGCGGGCATCAATTGCATCGGCGTTCCGAAAACGATCGACAACGACCTTGAAGCCACGGCCATGACTTTCGGTTTCGATTCCGCCGTCGCCGCGGTAGCCGATGCGCTTGATCGCCTGCACACGACCGCGACGAGTCACAAGCGCATCATGGTGCTCGAAGTGATGGGCCGGCACGCCGGCTGGATCGCGCTCCATGGTGGCATCGCGGGCGGAGCGGACGCGATTTTAATCCCGGAAATACCTTTCCATTACGAGCGCTTGGCGGAGTTCATCAAAAAACGGGACGCAGCCGGCAACCTCAGCTCAATGGTAGTGGTGGCAGAAGGCGCGACGCCGAAAGATGGCCAGCAAGTGTTGCATCAAACGGAGGTGGGCGAATATCGTTTCGGCGGGATCGGCGACGTCGTGGCGCACGAACTCGCGGCGCGCACGGGCAAGGAAACGCGCTGTTGTGTTCTCGGCCACCTGCAACGGGGCGGCGCACCGACGACGCTCGATCGCATCCTCGGCACGCGCTTCGGTGTGCAGGCGGTCCAGATCGCCAACGAAGGGCATTTTGGCTCGATGGTCAGCTATCAAAATTACCAAGTGCAGCACGTGCCGATCGCCGATGCGGTGAATCGATTGCGACTGGTGCAACCTTCGAGCCAGATGGTGCAGACCGCGCGCGAAGTAGATATTTCGTTCGGGGATAACAGCGGATGATTCGCCGACCAGCCCAGCAGACCGCTCAGCCTGCTGCCCATGCGCTTCAATGCCGGCAAAGCCAGACCCGTACTTCGCAGCGCGAAGCGTCTAGAGGTTCGCGACCTGGTCCACCGTCAGTTCGTCGAGTTGCCTAACGACGAGATCTGCCGCGGAAAGCTGCTCGGCCCGATGCGTGGTCGTAACGGCCACCACTTTCATGCCGGCAGCGCGCGCAGCTTCGATGCCGACGTGGGCATCTTCGAAAACGACGCAGCGCTCACGCCCGATGCCGAGGCGTTCCGCGGCTTTTTCGAAAACTTCCGGATGCGGTTTCCCGTGAAGCACGTCCTCCGCGGAAACGATTTCACGAAAGGCTTGCTTTAGCCCGATCCGCTCCAGCACCGCGTCGATGTTCAAGCGCTGCGTGGAAGAGGCCACCGCGCAGGGCACGCCCGCTTCCCGCAGCCGCTGGAGCCATTCCACCACGCCTGGCAACGGGGCGATCTCGCTCTGCGCAACGATCTCGCGATAGAGCGCCTCCTTGCGATTCGTTAGGCGAGCGATCTCTTCCGGCTCGCTCGCCCAACGATGAATCTCTTCGATGATGCGTGCGCTCTTCATCCCAAAGCCGCGAATGAAACTTTCCGGAGCAATCGTTTTCCCAAGCTCGCCCGCGAGTCGATGCCAGCTCTGCTCATGCAACCGCGCCGAATCGATGATGACACCGTCCCAATCAAAGATCGCGCCCAACAAATTGCTGACCGCTGATTGTTGATTGCTGATTTTCGACGGCTGCGGAGGGGGAATCACAGAAGACTTCTTCCAATCTGCAATCCGCAATCAGAAATCAGCAATTCATTCACGGAAGCCGTTGCAGCGCGGGTAGTCCGTAATTTTTCTGCAGCGCTTCCGCGTCGGCGGCAGCTTCCGTTGCGTCGATCTCGAGTTGTTTCGGATCGTCTAGCGTCTCGATGACGTGGAATCCATTCACCGGAGTCTTGACCGCCTCGGCGAGATCGCCGACCGATTTCACTTCCTTACCATTTACCTTCTTCACCACGAGGTAACTAAAGTCGTCGTAACCAATCGTGCTGTTGGCCGGCAGCACCTGGCTGAGAATCACCACCCGCTGGTGGCCTTCTGGGAATAGCTCCGACTGAAAGCGGTCGAGATAAACGAAATCCTGCGGCGCGTCCTTCTGCCAGTTCGCGCCCCACTCTTTCAAATATTGGCGGGATAACTCCTGAAAAATCAGCCCGCCCAGAACGTAATAGGATGGCGGCTGGTCGAGGTTATAGGGCGGCACGACGTAATCTTCGGTGGCGCGGTGCTCCAGTTTTACATTCAAGGTCAGCGGCTTGCCCTCGCGCTGGACTTGGAGAGGGACCGAGTCGCCGACGTAGGCTTTGGCGCCGAGCAGATTGCTGAACTCAATTTTCCCGTAGAGCGAGTCGACGTAGTTGCCGTTCTCGTCGATTTCGTGATCGCCGATCGCCGTGATGATATCGCCCGTCTTCATCCCGGCTTTGGCGGCGGGCAGGCCGGGCTCCACCGAAGTAATGTAAACACCGCCCGCTTTCCCAGTCTCGCCGGCGTAGTTGCGCAATTGCGGATCGCGGGTCGGGAAAAACGAAATGCCTAACGAAGGAAAGCCTTGGTATTTCTGGCTCTCTGCGTCCTTAAGAAAATGGGCAATGATCGGCGCCGGGATCGCGTCCAGCACCTGGGTGCGTGGATCAAAACGGAGGAGGAGCGCAGCGAGCTTTTGCCCTTTGACCAGCGGCACGGTGTAGCTGTTGTCGCGATACTGCATTGGGATGCTGAGCCGATAAGTGAGAAACTCACTTACCTCCGCGGGATACATGGTCACGCCCACCGTCGTCACCAGTCCTTCGGTCACGACAAGCGTTCCGGTTGATTCCAACTGCCAGGCGGCGAGCCGATCGCCAACCACGGTGTCGAGAGCCAGCTCGAGCGGTTGCAGGCCATCGAGGAATTTCCTATCCGTCGGCTCCAACAACGCGAGGTTCGCTTCGTAATCGATCACCACCACATTGGCCGCGGTCTTCTCCCCCGATTCGGCCCGCTCCAGTTCGACGTAGTTTTGATTCGACACCAAATCGGCGGTGACGAGGACGTGGCCATGCGGCAAGACAGCGCCAAGCGCGCGCTTCGTGAAGGGAGCCTTCTTTTGCCACGGTCTAAAATAATCGAACGGCTGGCCGGTGACGTTAACTCGGACTAACGAGACCTCCTTGGCCTGGACAACCCCCTGCGACATGGCTGGCAATTTCGGCGACGGCACAGGCTGCTTCTTTGCCTGGATCGGCCCGACGCCGGCGAGGATGGCGATGAGGACAAGGACGGGCGCGCGCATAACTAAGGGTTGCTCTGTGCCGCGACGGCCGGTCTGGCCGGCGGCTGTTCGTCGAGGTTCTGTTCAGATAAAACGTTGTAACGCCTCTTAATTCGCTCGCGCGCTTCCTCCACCTGCTTGGCATCGAGCACGAGCGGAGGACCATCGCCGACCATGTTCACGACGTAACGGTCGGCCGGCTGTTCAAAAGCTCGCGCCAAATCCTGGAGCGTGCCGATTTTCCTACCGTTGATCTGATCCACGATCCCGGAGCGATACGACATCAGGTAGCTGTTTATCGGATCCGGCAGGACGTTCGTCAGGATGATGACCTCCGGGTGTTGCAAATAGATTTGTTCCGAGACAAAGAAGTCGAAGAAATGCCGCACGCGCAGATCGCTGATGCGATAGGCTTCGAGCAGATCGAGCGACATGGGCTGAAAGAGCAGCCCGCCGAAGACGACATAGCGCGGGCGCACATCATAGCTATGACCCTGCATGAAGTAAGGCCAGACCGAGCCTAAAGTGATCTCGACATTCATCGGCTGTTGATTGCGCAGGAGATCGAGCCTGACCTTGTCACCCTTGAACTTCCGCTCCACGACCTCGGGCATTTGCACCCGCTCGCCTTCGTATTCGACAAACGCGTCGCTCGCGATCGGGTGGCCGTCGATCGCGAGAAGGACGTCGCCAGTTTGCAAAACTTTGCCGCAAGGGCCGGCTTCGATCACGGTGCCGACGAGCACGCCGCGGTCGTCCTCTTTCAACCCGAGATAGTGGCGCTGCGCCGGGTTTTGCAGTTTAAAATAAGTCATGCCGAGATCGACGTAGCGATCGTAATGACCGTCCTCGATGTCCTTGAGGAATCGTCGAATGACCGGCGTCGGGATCATGTAGGCAACGCCCTGTGCGATGTCGCCGCTGTAGCCCTGGAAGGCGACGCCCACGACTTTGCCGTTTTGCAGAACGGGCCCGCCGCTATTGCCCGGATTGATCTGCGCGCTGATCTGGATGGCGAGGTGTTGGTCGATCGCCGAGTGCGTGTAAAGATTGAAATCAACCCGCGAGACGATGCCGGTCGTGACCGACATGCGCTCGCCGCCGATCGGATAACCGTAAGCCGAGACCACCGATTCGAGCGACGGGATGCCGCCGAAATTGAGCGGCTTCATGCCCTTCCAAAAGTTTGGCGCGGACACTTGGATTAAGGCGAGATCGCAATCATGCGCGACGAAGAGGACGGTCGCGGAATACTTATTCGGGTCGCCTTCGCGCTCGACCGTGAGGTAACGGCTGTTGCTCACTACGTGCGCATTCGTCAGGATGCGCTGCCCGTCGATCACGAACCCAGCGCCGACGCCGCGACCAATCGAGCCGGAATTCCACGGTGCGCGATAATCGGGTTCCACTTCCGTCGAAGTGATGCGCACAAGGCTGCTTTGGATTTGTCCGTTAGGCTGGGCGTCCGCCTCGGCGGCAAGGAAAAGCGCGAGCGCGCAAACGAGAAAGCGAAGTCGGTGCATCAGGAAAAGAGCGGGAAGATCAATCGGAAGCGCGCGGCTGTAAACGGCAATCGAGCGTTAGATGATCGAAGGCGAAAAACGTTCATCCGCGATTCATGCGCAGGCTGCTGGCGCGGTGTCGCCTCACCGCCCGATTTGGAGCGCGACGCTCGGTCGTGGCGATGACCCTCGCGCTGAGAGAGCAGCGCGCTCCAATCCAGTCCCTAGACTCCGGCGCGCTCGAGCAACTCGCGCAGAACTTTTTCGGCTTCGAAAACTTCGCGCGCGACGGTGCGGGCGGCGCGGCTTTGCTTGCGGTAATCGGCATTGATCTCGCGCACCGCCTCGGCGATTTCGCCTAACGAGCGAAAGGCGAACAAGCCGCCGTCGTTCCCGTAGTGATCGGTGAACCCGGTCTGCTGAGTAACGACCGGCCGGCCGGCAGCCAGGTAGCAGGCGCTGCGGTCGCTGAACCAGCCGGTGCGCAGCTGCACATATTGATTTTTCGCAACCGTGAACTCGCCTTTCGAGCGGCGAATGTAGTCGCGGTAGCTCCAATAATCGACGCTCATTTCGTGCGGCCGGCGGAAGCGCCAGCCGTTGCGCAGAAATTTCTCGCGCGTTTTGTCGTCTTTGATATCGGTCGCGAGCTCGAATGGTTCCCCGGATTTTTTTGGCGCCGCGGCAAAGCGGAGGAATTCGCGCGACTTGCTCCAGAGATATTTTTCGCTGCGCCATTCGATGTCTTTCAGGCCGCTCGTCGACCAGTTGGCAATCGAAGTAAAGACCGCGACGGAGGCTGGCCTGCGGCTGGTTTTCCAAAGATCGGTCACGACTGGCTGGCGCGTCGAGATCCACTTTAACTTATGCAGCGGCACCGGGAATCGATCGGTCCCGATGTTTTCACCGAAGGTGAAAAGGGCGTGGTGCTTGCCCAGATAATCGATCGTCGAGCGAACGCGCTTATCGACTTTGATCTGCTCGACTCCCGGGTCGCTCTCGACGTAGAGGATGCGCTCGCTTTGGAGCAGGTCATCGTTGAATTCCTGGGTGCCGCAAACGTTGAGGATCGCGTCAGCCTCGCGGTAGAGCTGCTGGATTCTCGTTAGGCGAATTCCGGCCGTCGGATGGGCCGGGAGATAGCGCGCGCAAAATCCCCAGCGCTGCTCGAATCCGAATTCGCGCGCCAACTGTCCAAGCACTTTTGCGGCGTAACCGAAGTCGTTGCTCGTATCGAAGGTTTGCGGGTTATAGGGAATCCGCGCGGAATCTTCGATGTAATAGACCTCGTGCCCGAGACGCTGCAGACCGACAATGTAATGCAGATGCTGCCAGATGACGCCGGCAATCGGCATCGACCCCATGAAGCCCATGACGATGATTTTTTTGCGCTTCATGAAATCAACCGCAGACGACGCAGAGAGTGCGGAGAGAGAATTTGGAACTTAGTTTTATCATCGTTTCTTCCTCGGCGCTCTCTGCCTCCTCTGCGGTTACAACTGCTTCACAACGACCGCTGGATTGCCCGCGACGACGGTATTGTCCGCCACGCTTTTCGACACGACCGAGCCGGCGGCGACGACGGAGTTTTCGCCAATGGTAACTCCTTTTAAGATGACTGCGTTCATGCCGATCCAGACGTTGTTGGCGATCCGCACCGGCGCGGTCCTGATCGGCGGACGCGGCGGGCGATCCTTGTAGTAGGGCGCCAATGCGAGGGCATCGAGCCGGCGTTGTGCTGGATCGATCGGGTGAAAATCGGAGTCGGCGATCCCCACGTTCCATGAGATCAGGCAATAGCTGCCGATCTCGATCAGCTCTTCGGCCATGACGAGAGCGCCGTTCATCAAAGTGAAATCGCCCACTTTGCAGCGGCCATTTTTACCAAGCGCGAAAGAACAGCCGGCGTAACAGGAGACGTAATCGCCTAACGAAACTGCATCCTCATGCCGGCTGCGCATGAAGCGAAAAATCTGCGCCGTCTCGCAGTAAAAACCGGCGCCGAACTGAACGTTAGGCGGAACGGGATCGGCCCACCAATCGGCTTCCACCCGGCGGTCGCTTTTGACATTGCTCATATGGTTGGATAATTGCCCGCGGCGTAGAGTTTGGCGTAGGCACCGCCTTGCGCCACAAGCTCGGCGCCGCGGCCCTGCTCAACAATGCGGCCGTGCTCGAGCACAACGATTTGGTCGACGCCGTGAATGGTCGCCAGCCGATGTGTGACGATGAGCGTGGTGCGGCCATGCATCAGTTCCTTTATCGTTTCCATGATGGCCGCTTCGGTCGTGGGATCGAGTGCGGAGGTCGGTTCGTCGAGGAGCAGGATGGGGGCGTTTTTCAGAAAGGCGCGCGCGATGCCGATGCGCTGGCGTTGACCGACACTAAGGTGGCCTCCGCGTTCGCCGACCGCGCTGTCATATCCGTTAGGCAAAGCGCTGATGAAGCTGTCGGCCTGCGCGCGCCGGGCGGCTTCGCGAATTTCCTCATCGCTCGCATCAGGCCGCCCGTAGGCGATGTTTTCGCGGATGGTGGTGGAGAAAAGGAGCGTGTCCTGAAGCACGATCGCGACTTTGGCGCGCAGCGATTTTTTTGTGACCGCACGGAGGTCGCGGCCATCAAGCGAGACGAGGCCCGCGGTCGGATCGTAAAAGCGCGGGACCAGGCTGAGGAGCGTGCTCTTGCCCGCGCCCGTCCCGCCGACGAGAGCGACGATTTGGTTGGGCGCGATCGTCAGGTCGATTCCCTTGAGCACAGGCTGCTCGCGGTTATAACCGAAGCGGACATTGGCGAAAGCGATCGCCGCTTTGGTCTCGGTAATTGCGACGGCGTCCGGTGCATCGCTCACGTCGTCCTCGCGATCGAGAACCTCGAAGCAACGCTGCGCGCCGGCGGTCGCACCTTCCATTGCCCACGCCGTGTAGGTGAGGGCCTCGAGCGGCTGATAAAGCATGAGCAGATAGGCGCTGAAAACGAGGAGCGAACCAAGGGTCAGGGTGCCGGCGAGGACGTGGAGCGTACCCAAGTAATACATTCCCGCGGTCCCCACGACCATGAGCGTGCTGATAACGAGCGCGCTTTTCACGTTCGTCAGGGTAAGTCGCAGGTTGGCCTGCAAACTTTGTTGCGCCCGTTGGTGAAATTGCGAGACTTCAAAATCCTCCCGGCCAAACGCGTGCACCATGCGGATCGCGCTTAATCCTTCCTGTGCTTGCGCCAGCACTGCGCTTTCCTGTTCCTGGATGGAAGTCGACTCGGTACGAATGCGATGTGCGAAAAAGTAGATAGCGCCGACTATGAGCGGGACGATGCCTAACGAAAGCAAGGTGAGCTGCCAGTCGAGTCGCAGCATGATGAGAAATGTTCCGATAAGCGTAATCACCGAACCGAAAATATTAGTGAAGCCCTTGTTGTAGATCGTCTGGATCGCCTGCGAATCGTAGGCAACGCGGAAGCTGGAATCAGCCGAGCGCCGAGCGTCGTGATATTTGAGCGAGAGCGACTGCAAGTAGGCGTAAAGATCGGTGCGCAGCTTGAGCAGCGCCTGCAGGCCGACCTTCACGAAAAGATAATTCGTGATGAGATTGATGACGCCCCAGACGAGCTGGAGGACGACGAGCGAAAGGCAGAGCAGGGGAATGTAGCCGCGCCAATCCGGATGACTCGCTCGAAAAGCGGAGCCGTTAGGCAAAATTTGGTCGACGATGAATTTGAACGGCCAGGGCTTGAGCAGATTGACGGCGATCCCAACAAGCGAGAGAGCCAGCCCGAGAATCGTCGGCGGCTGAAAGGGCCGGTAATAACGAAGCACGCGCCGGTAGATCATTCGAAATGCGGAATTCGGATTGCGGAATGCGGAGTGACAGGCAAAGCTACGCGCTCCGCTAGTTCTGTTCCGAATTCCGCATTCCGCAATCCGAATTTCTTCCGATGCATCATTTACTTGAAGTCTGGTTTGGCTGGGTTTTGAACGGCGGCTATCTCGGGATCATCGCGCTCATGGCGATGGAGAGTTCGGTCCTGCCGGTGCCGAGTGAGATTGTGATTCCGCCCGCGGCGTTTCTCGCGGCCCGTGGCGACTTGAGCTTCGCCGGCGTCATCCTCGCCGGAACTCTCGGATCTTATCTTGGGGCGGCGATCACCTACTGGATTTCTCTCGGGATCGGGCGAGCGCTAATCATTCGTTTCGGAAAATTCTTTCTCATCAACGCCGAGAAACTTGATCGCGCAGAAATCTGGCTCGCCCGTTATGAAGCAGGCGGGGTCTTTTTCGCCCGGCTTCTCCCGGTCATTCGGCATCTCATTTCCATCCCGGCCGGCATCGTGCGGATGAACTTCTGGACGTTCAGTCTGGTCACGATCGCAGGTTCGGCGTTGTGGTGCAGCGTTCTGGCGTATCTCGGAGCAAAGGCTTACCGCGCCCAGCCGGACTTGATCAATAATCCGGACGGCCTCGTAGATCTGATCAAGGCACAGTCACATTGGATCGTGCTCTTCGCGGCGGTGCTCGCGCTGCTCTATCTGGTGGTTCTTCGCTTATCCGCAAAACGTCCAGCAGAACGTTCCTTGTAGCCGACAACACCCCTCTTCCAAGGAGGCGTGGCACACCGTCACGCCAACACTACGTTGGGATCCTGACACAAATGTCGGGTTGTTTACACTGGCTGACACATTTCGCGGGCTCGATTGAACAGTTTCCTTGGGAGAGTCGTCCAATGGAATAAGTGGCATTTATCCTGCTCCCAAAACTGGCAGCCTGTTATGAAAACGAATACCCAAATCCTGAAAACCCGACCTAAGCTCTCACTCGGCGATCTCATCCTCGCCGTCAGCTCCTGCACGAAGAACACTAAAGAGACAGTCGCCGCCGTGGCGGACCTGCTCGGCAGCGGCCAGGTACGCGTAGAGAGCAACGGGCGCTTCAATCGCGCTCGGGTCTGCTAAAACATTTTTCCGATCTAACGCGTCGCGCAGACGGGCATCCGTCTGCGCGGCGCTTTTTTTTGCCCCGGAAAGAGCTTTCCGCTCGCTGGTCCCCCCTTACCTTGCTGCCGTGATTGCTCGTTATTCGCGCGCGCCCATGCGCGAGCTTTGGTCGGAGGAACGGAAATTCCAGATTTGGCTCGAGATCGAGACGCTCGCCTGCGAGGCGATGGCGGACCTCGGCGAAATTCCCGCCGAGGACGCTGCGGAGATCAGAAAGCGCGCGCGTTTTTCGGTCGATGAGATCAACGAGATCGAGAAACGCACCAACCACGACGTCATTGCATTTCTCGAGAACGTGGCGGAATCCGTCGGGCCAGCGGCGCGTTGGATTCACCAGGGTTTGACCTCTTCCGATCTGCTCGACACCACCCTCGCGGTGCAGTTGACAGAATCCGCGAAAATACTTTCCGAGGATATCATGGACTTGCGCGACGTCATCGCGTCGCAGGCGCGGCGTTACAAAATGACGCCGATGATCGGCCGCAGTCACGGCATTCACGCGGAGCCGATCACGTTTGGGTTGAAGCTCGCGCTCATGTTCGACGAGTTCGGCCGCGCCGCTGAGAGGCTCGGGCAAACCGCCGAGCGAGTCCGAGTCGGCAAACTGAGCGGCGCCGTCGGGACGCATGCGCATCTCGATCCACGCATCGAGCGGCAGGTGTGCGAAAAGCTCGGCCTGCGCCCGGCTGTGCTTTCCACCCAGATCATCCAGCGCGATCGCCACGCCGAGTTTTCCACCACGCTCGCGCTTGTCGCTTCGAGCATTGATCGCTGGGCGACCGAACTGCGGCATCTGCAACGGACCGAGGTCCTCGAAGTGGAGGAATTTTTCAGCGCCGGCCAGAAAGGCAGTTCGGCCATGCCGCACAAGCGCAATCCGATCACGGCGGAGCGCCTGAGCGGACTGGCGCGCGTCGTTAGGGGAAACGCCGTTGCTGCGCTGGAAAATGTCGCCCTCTGGCATGAGCGTGACATCAGCCATTCGAGCGCCGAGCGCATCATCTTGCCGGATTCCTGCACGCTCCTCGACTACATGCTCCACAAACTGCGCGGACTGATCGAACAATTGCAGGTTTATCCCGGGAACATGGAGCGCAATCTCGGCCTAACGAAAGGCCTTTACTTCAGCCAGTCGATTCTTCTCGCGCTCACTCGCGCGGGAGCCGCCCGCCAAACCGCTTACGAAGCGGTGCAACGCGCGGCCATGAAGACCTGGAAGGGCGATCAAACATTCGCCGAGAACGCCAAGGCAGAGCCCGAAATCACGAACCTGCTTTCGCCCGAAAGAATCGATCACCTTTGTTCGCTCGACATTCATTTCCGGTACGTCGACGAGACATTCCGCGCGCTCGGGCTAGAATAAGCTGACGGGGCGCGCTCGGTATTGCCTGGGTAGCGCATCCGTCTCGCGTGCTGGCGAAGCTGTCCCGCCTTCGCGAACTTTCCTTTTAGCGATGCGATTTCGTACCGTTCAGGACGTTCGGAAAGTTCATCGCCGCGAGACGCGGCGACCAGCACGCGAGACGCATGCGCTACCCGGAGGAAAATCTCCTTCCCCGTTGCCTAACGAACTACCAAAGCTTGTCGCGCAGCGCGGCCTCGTTTATCAAGCCGCGAGTTGCGCCGCGTGACTCGCGCCGTTCGTTAGGCGCTAGGCCGCGGTTGCGCGCCGCAGGGTGCGCCCGCAAAGTCACCGAGCCCGATGCCCAAGCCTTTCTACATCACCACTGCGATCGATTACACGAATGGCGCGCCACACATCGGCCACGCCTACGAGAAGGTGCTCGCCGACGTCATCGCGCGTTATCATCGGCTGAAGACGGACGAGAACGGCGAGAGACAAGAGGTTTTCTTCCTCACCGGCGTCGATCAACACGGGCAAAAGGTGCAGCAATCGGCCGAGAAAGCGGGCGTAGCGCCGCAACAATTCGTCGACGAGATCACGGCGAAATTCATCGCCCTTTGGGACAAGCTCGAAGTCCGCTACGACGGCTGGGCCGCTACCACCGACGTGCTGCACAAAAAGTGTGTGCAAGGAATTCTCCAACGCCTCTACGAAGAAAAGCAGATCTACAAAGACAAACAGGAGGGCTACTACAGCGTTCGCCAAGAGCAATTCCTCACCGACAAAGAACGCGGCCCGGACGGCGAGTTCGGGCCCGAGTGGGGGCAGGTCGAGCATCGCGAAGAAGAGAACTACTACTTCCGGCTCGCCGAGCACAAGGACTGGCTCCTGGGTTATCTCCGCTCGCATCCCGACTGTGTCACGCCGGCCTTTCGCCAGACCGAGCTGATCAACGCGGTCGAGAAACTAAGCGGCGACCTCTGCATCTCGCGTCCCAAGAAACGCCTGAGCTGGGGCATCGAGCTGCCCTTCGATCCCGACTACGTCAATTATGTCTGGTTCGATGCCCTCACGAATTACATCAGCTTCGCGGGCTACGACCCGGCGATTTCATCCTTCATCCTTCAGCCTTCCTCCTTCCTCGAGAAGTGGCCCGCGCTCCACGTCATCGGCAAAGACATCCTCATCCCGGCGCACGGGATCTACTGGCCGATCATGCTGAAAGCCCTTGGCTTCCTCGACGAGCAGATGCCGAAGTTCCTCGTCCACGGCTGGTGGAACATCAGCGGGGCGAAGATGAGCAAGTCGTTAGGCAACGTCGTCGATCCAGACGCCCTTGCTGACAAGTACGGCGCCGAAGCGCTCCGGCATTACCTCATGAGTGGAATTGCTACCGGAAGGGACAGCGATTTTTCCGAGGAACTGCTGACTTCCCTATTCAACACGAACCTCGCGAATTCGGTCGGCAATCTTCTTAATCGCTCGTTGACGATGATTGCGAAGTATCGAAGCGGAAAACTTTCGAATTGGAGCATATCTGATCCACGAATCCGGGAATGCGAAATCGGAGTCGCCATGGAAAAGGGCAACCGCGGGTACAAGGAGGCATTCGATGGTGGCGCTCCGAAATACCCAAGCATGGCACCTTACGCTGTCGAGGACGCCATCCACCATATCGTTGCGATCTCCTTTCACGCGAACCGTCTTATCGAGACGACCGCTCCCTGGAAGATCGCCAAGGATGAGTCAGCGGCAGACCTTCTCGACTCAGTCCTCTACGCTTTGGGGGAGTGCCTCCGC
>JBBSGS010000062.1:0-13053 GCA_038253875.1 Chthoniobacterales bacterium | reverse complement strand
CAGGCGAAGGCCAGCTCGGACCAATCGATCGCGGCGACGACCCCTTCATCAATCCGCGCGAAGGGGATACGACCCCAGGGCACCCGTGAACCCGGCGGCTCTCTCGCGCATCCTCATTCTCGATTTCGGCTCGCAATACACCCAGGTCATCGCCCGGCGCGTGCGCGAGTGCCAGGTCTATTCCGAGATCGTGCGCTGCGACATCGCGGTCGCGGAGATCGAGCAGCTTGCGCCCAAGGGCATCATTCTTTCCGGCGGCCCGGCGAGCGTTTATGAAAAGGGCGCGCCGCAAATCGATCTCCAGATTTTCTCGTTAGGCATTCCCGTTCTCGGCATTTGTTACGGGATGCAATTGATGGCGCGTCACCTCGGCGGCGAAGTCGAGCATAGTCCCCGCCGCGAATATGGAGCCGGCCTTCTCCATCTCGACGGGCGCACTTCGCTTTTCGAGGGCCTCGGCGAACAGATCGACATCTGGAACAGTCACGGCGACAAACTGACCGTGCTCCCGGAAGGTTTCCACGCCATCGCGCATACGGAGAACTCGGCCTTCGCCGCCATCGCCGATGACCACCGCCAGCTCTTCGCGCTCCAATTTCACCCGGAAGTTTCGCACACCCCGCGCGGCAAAGAGATCATCGAGAACTTCCTCTTCCGCATCTGCCATTGCGCGATGGACTGGACGATGGGCTCGTTCATCGACGACGCCTGCGAGCGCATCCGCCGGCAGGTCGGCCGGGAGAATGTCGTGCTCGGTTTGAGCGGCGGAGTCGATTCCTCGGTCGCGGCTGCGCTCCTGCACAAGGCGATCGGCGATCAGCTCACCTGCATCTTCGTTAACAACGGGCTCCTGCGCGCAAAGGAAGCCGAGATCGTGCAGCGCGTCTTCGGCGAAAACTTTCACATCAAGCTCAAGTACGTTGACGCCTCGGAGCGTTTCCTGAGCGCGCTCGCAGGTGTGACCGATCCGGAGACGAAGCGCAAAATTATCGGCCGCGAATTCATCGGCGTGTTCGAGGATGCGGTGACCGAACTGGCCGGCAGCACGAACGCCGGCGATTCCAACTTCAAATTCCTCGCCCAAGGCACGCTCTACCCCGACGTGATCGAGAGCGTCGCCATCGGCGGCAATCCGGCGTCGCTCATCAAGAGCCATCACAACGTCGGCGGCCTGCCCGAGAAGATGCACTTCGAGCTGGTCGAGCCATTGCGCCAATTATTCAAAGACGAGGTCCGCCTGGCCGGGCAGCAGCTCAGTCTGCCTAACGAAATCGTGCATCGCCAACCCTTCCCCGGTCCCGGACTGGCCGTGCGTATTTTGGGAGAAGTGACGCCGGAGCGGCTGCAGATTTTGCGGGACGCCGACACCATCGTGGTGAGCGAAATGAAAGCTTCCGAGTGGTATTACCGCATCTGGCAATCCTTCGCCGTGCTCCTCCCGGTGCGCTCCGTCGGGGTGATGGGCGACCAGCGCACCTACGAAAACACGATCGCGCTCCGCATCGTCGAAAGCCAGGACGGCATGACCGCCGATTGGGTGCGGATGCCGTATGAGATTCTCGCGCGCATCTCCAGCCGTATCGTGAACGAAGTCAAAGGCGTCAACCGCGTCTGCTACGACATCTCGACTAAGCCGCCGAGCACGATCGAGTGGGAGTGAGCGCAAAAATCCAAAGCGCTTGCTCGACCGGAAGTGGTCATGGACATTCTCAATGGTGTCCTCTCCGCTCCTCCTCCGCGCCCGCCTGCTCGCTTTCTCCTTTTCGTTAGGGGCGATGCTAAGCGCAGCTTCCGCGAGCCGAGCGCAAACCATTACCCCAACTCCGACGGCGACCCCTACGCCGAGCGCCACGATCAGCCCTTCACCTACTGCTACGATCAGCCC
The DNA here is from genome assembly GCA_038253875.1 of Chthoniobacterales bacterium. Lineage (GTDB taxonomy): Bacteria > Verrucomicrobiota > Verrucomicrobiia > Chthoniobacterales > UBA10450 > Palsa-1392. Next base: position 11,168 of record JBBSGS010000062.1, on the reverse strand, counting down.
GACGCCCAGTGCCACTCCGACTCCGAGCGTTGTCCCCACTCCCAGCCTCACGCCGACGCCAAGCGTCGTTCCCACTCCGAGCGCGACGCCGTCTCCGAGCATCTCGCCGACGCCGAATCCTTCGGCCACGCCGGGCGCCGGCGGGGACGCGCTGGTCAATATCTCCACGCGCGCGCGCGCCGAGACCGGCGAGAACGTGCTCATCGGCGGCTTCATTCTCGGCAATGGCGGCGGGAGCAAAGACGTCGTCGTGAGAGTGCTTGGCCCGTCGTTAGGCGCGCGCGGGGTCGCTTTTCCGCTCCTCGATCCCAGCCTCCAGCTTTTCGATTCCTCGGGGGGATTGATCGCGAGCAACGACGACTGGATGTCGAATGCGAACGAGCAAGCGATCGTGGACAGCGGCCTCGCACCCACCGACCCGCGAGAATCGGCCATCCTCACGGCGCTCGGGCCGGGAAATTTCACCGCGGTCGCCACCGGCATTGACGGGACAACCAACAACATCGCGCTCGTCGAAGTCTACGACCTCGATTCGGTCGATCCGCCACAGCTTCTCAACATCTCCACTCGCGGCTCGGTCGACACCGGCGACGGCCAGATGATCGCTGGCCTGATCATCGGGGGCACGGCGACTGAAACGGTCGTGGTGCGCGGGCTCGGACCGTCGCTCTCGACGTCGATCGCGAGTCCGTTGCCCAATCCGACGCTCACAATCGTGGACAGTGCCGGCGTGGTGATCGCGCAGAACGACGACTGGCAGGACGATCCCGGGGCGGCCAGCGTCCAGAGCGTCGGTCTTGCGCCGACCAGTACCCTGGAGTCGGCGATTCTTCTCGCGCTCCAGCCGGGCAACTACACCGCCATACTTTCCGACCTGAACGGCACGGCAGGCGTTGGGTTGGTGGAAATTTACAACGTTACGAACCAATAGCCGCACGCGTTCGTGCCGATGCGGTTCTCCCCGGCGTCAGATTTGTCACCGGCACGAGTTGCCTAACGAGGCTGCTAAAGCAGGGCCGGCCCGATCCGCAAGAAACTGGACACGCCGAAGCGCGTCCCTCCGGAGGGACATGCTTCCGCATGTCCAGGATCCGCCCCTCTGGATGCTTTGCGCATAATGCACTGTGGAGCGCGCTGCTCCACTTCTTGCACGGATATGAGGCATCAGCCGCCCGCAGCCACGCGCAAGACCTCGACGCGATCACCCTCCTGCAGATTTCGGCTCGTCCACTCACGACGTCGCAGCGCCACCCCGTTGTGCTCGACCAGCGTCGTCTCAGCCGCTAGCTCAAGCCGCTCGACTAATTCCTCAATCGTGCGCGCGTCGGGGTGGCGTTCGACGCGTTCGCCATTCAGAAAATAAGTCATCGGCCCGCCAGCGCCTGGTCCCAGTCTTTCCAAACCGGCTCGAAGCCATGTCGACGGAGAACCGTCGCCACTTCCGCCGGCGAACGATCATCACTGATTTGAAATTGCCCGGTGGCGATCTCCCCATTGGTCGCGTCCGGCGGCAAAATCCGGCCGCGCACGGTCTGGTGCAGTTCATGTTTTCCCTGGCCGGTGTAACCACCGGGCTCGGTGTGACTGCCCGCGCTCATAGCCGTCACGCCTAACGAGGTCAGGGCGTCGCGCAAGGGCGCCGGTTCGCGCGTGCTCAGGACCATTCCCACCTGCGGAAAACAAATGCGAAAGGCGCAGATCATCTGGGCGAGAGCGCGGTCGCCTAACGAATGCGGCGGATGGAATTCGCCCGCCGCCGGGCGGAGCCGTGGCAGACTGACCGTGAGATCGGCTTGCCAGCAGCGCTTCAACAAATATTCGAGGTGACCGGCCAAGGCGATCGCTTCGGGTCGCCACGGCGCCAGACCGAAGAGCGCGCCGATACCGAGGCGACGAAAGCCGGCGGCATAAGCGCGCTCCGGACAATCGAGTCGCCAGCTGAAATCGCGCTTCGGGCCGGAAGTGTGCATGGCCGCGTAAATCCCGCGATCGTAAGTCTCCTGATACACAACCAGACCTTCCGCTCCGGCCCTAACGAGAGGTCGATAGCCCGCCGTTTCCATCGGTCCGAGCTCGAGCGAGATCGAGGAAAAAAGCGGCCGAAGCGCTCCGATGCAGTCGGCCAGATAATTCCCGTTAACGAACTTCGGATGCTCGCCCGCGACGAGCAGCAGCTGTCGAAATCCCTGCGCCGCGAGATGGCGCGCTTCCGCCAGCACCTGCTCGAGGTTCAGGGTCACGCGGAGAATCGGATTGTCGCGCGAAAAACCGCAGTAACGACAGTTGTTGATGCATTCGTTACTCAGGTAAAGCGGCGCGAACATGCGCATGGTGCGGCCAAAATTCTGCCGCGTGAGTTCGTGCGCCTCCTGCGCCATCGCTTCGAATTCCGCCTCGTCGTTAGGCTCGATCAGCGCGGCAAAACGGCGCAAGGTCGGCGAAGGCGTGGCCGGCAATTGATCGAGAATATGGGCGAAAGACATCGTGTTAATTTCGCGCCTCGGAGGTGAATCGCAATTGCCGAAGCGGCGTTGTAGGATTCGGCCCATGATAAGGCCCAAGTTCACCCCTTTATCCGCGCCCGACCGATCCAGCGACGAAGAAATCGTCGCACACTCGGCGAGTTTTCAGGCCCGGATGGCCCGGCGGCGCACCGTCCGTGATTTCTCCGATCGCCCGGTCCCGCGCGAGGTTATGGAAAATTGTCTGCGCACGGCGGGAAGCGCGCCTAACGGAGCCAACCTGCAGCCGTGGCATTTCGTGGCGGTGAGCGATCCCGCGCTCAAGCACGAAATCCGCGTCGCCGCGGAAGAGGAGGAGCGGGAATTTTATGAGCACCGCGCGCCTAACGAGTGGCTGGAAGCCCTCGCCACGCTCGGGACAGATGCGGAAAAACCGTTCCTGGAAAAGGCGCCGTGGTTGATCGCCGTCTTCGCGCAGCCCTATCGCATCCTGCCCGACGGCTCGAAGATGAAGCATTACTACGCGACCGAATCGGTCGGGATCGCCACCGGTTTTCTCATCGCCTCAGTCCATCTCGCGGGGCTGGTTTCCCTCACCCACACGCCGAGTCCGATGGGGTTTCTGAACAAACTTCTCGGCCGCCCGGCGCACGAGAAACCGTTTCTCCTGCTCGTGGTCGGGCATCCGGCCGAGGGCGCGGTCGTGCCTGACATTCAGCGCATGCCGCTGCCGGAGATCAGTTCTTTCATCGCCGGATGAATGCGAGCGTCCTCCTTTTTCACGCCTTCGTCGGCGCAGTGCTCCTCTTCACCTGGCTGAATTCTCTCGCCACTTTTTTAATCGTTAGGCGGCTGCGACCAACAAGAGCGGGCGGAGACGATCCGATGGTTTCCATTCTCGTGCCGGCGCGCAATGAAGCTCGGCGGATCGTCTCCTGTCTCAGCTCTTTGATGGCGCAAGATTATCCCCGCTTCGAGATCCTTCTCCTGGATGACAATTCGGAGGACGCCACCCGCGCGCTGGCGGAGGAGATCGGATTTTGTAACGAGGGCTCCCGCCGAGTCCTTCGCGGAGAGCCGTTGCCCGAGGGATGGATCGGCAAAGCCTGGGCCTGCCACCAACTCGCGGAGGCCGCGACGGGCAATTACCTGCTCTTTACCGATGCCGATACTGTGCACGGTCCGGCGGTGCTGGCCACGGCGATGCGGGAAGCGCAAGGCACGCGGGCGAGTTTGTTTTCGCTCTGGCCGCGCCAGATCACCGGGTCGTTAGGCGAGAAGGCCGTCATTCCACTGCTCTATCTCGCCGGGATCGGAATGGTGCCGCACTTCATCCTCAGCGCGGCCCAGCGATTTCCCGCCATCGCGGCGCTCCTCCCTGGTTCTATTTTGCGCAACCAGGGAGTGGCCAACGGCCAGTTCCTCCTCTTCCGTCGTGCGGATTATTTTGCCCTCGGGGGCCATGCGGCGGTGCGTCATCACTTGGTTGAAGATGTCGCGCTGGCCCGTCAGGTAGCGGCGCGCATCGCGGAAGGATTTCGCCTCGTGAATGCAGATGGCGTCCTGCTTTTGCAATGCCGGATGTATGAAAACTTCGGCCAGATTTGGTCCGGGTTTACCAAGAATTGCCGCGCGGCCTTCGAGACATCGCTCGCCTCGTTCATCGTCGCGGGGCTCGTGCAGGTAGTGGTATTCCTGGCGCCCTTCGCGCTGGTTTTCGTTTCCGGACGACAGCGCTGGTTCGCGCTTTCCGAGGTGCTTGCGATCTACGGGTTGCGCTTTCTTTACGCTGCCCGCTATCGCAGCTCAGTTCTCGGGGCGCTCCTTCACCCGTTAGGCGAAATCATCGCGCTACTCATCGCCTTGAACAGCTGGCGCCGCTCCACCGGCCGCGGAGTGGAGTGGAAAGGGCGCACCTATAAAGTTGTGCATGGCGCAGCCGCTTGAGCGTCTCGAGAAGCAAAACGCCGGGAGCACCCTTCAAAAAGGCGTCCCGGCGTTGGCAAAAAACCGCGTCTTCTTAGAAGGCGAAGCGAACGCCGGTGCGGATCAGGCCGTAATTGTTGGTTGGGCCGTTGACTACATTCCAACTGAAGTCGTTGATCAACCCAATGTGTTTGGTCACGCGCACTTCGAAGCCGCCGCCAAATTGCCCCAGCCCCTCGGCATCGGCGTTGCGACGAACCCGCTCCGGGCTGGCGTCGTTCGAGATCGAATTCTCAACCCGCGAGCCGTTAAAGAGCACCCCGCCGCCGGCGTAGCCGTACGGAGCGAAACGCGTTTTCGGAATGGGATAACGAAGGACGAGATTGCTCGAAAGCTGGCCGATGACGTCGTCGGCATCGAGCGCGTAACCTTCGAGTCCCACACCGATGTAGCGGCAAAAGAAGTAGTTGACGTCGAGGCCGCCGCCGAAAGCGTGGTCCTGGCCCAGATACCGATCCGCGCTGGCGCGATTCCCGCCGAAGGCATACGCCCCAAAGAGGTCGAAGTTCCATTCCCGATCACCGTAGAATTCCTCCGCCGGAGCCTGAGCTTGAAACGTCTGCGTTTCCTTGCTCGAAGAGCTTTCCACCGGGCCGGCAAAACCAGTGGCGGCAAGTGTCGTTAGGCCAAGCAGGCCGACAATATATTTCTTTATTTTCAATTTTCCCTTTCTCCCTGTTGTTGTTTTTGTGAGTGGCGAGCGCCCGGATTATTTCAAGGCGCTCGATCCCAACGCCAAAATATTGGCGTCGGGGGGGTGACTATCCATGCAAGAACAAGACAGCGTCAACTCGCGCCGGTTACACCCATTTTTAAACCGCTCCAGCGAAGAGGCTTGGAGGCGGAAAAAATTACATTTTCAGTTCCGCGCCGGTGTTCGCGTCGGTCAGGACGAACTTCTCGCTGTGGAAACTGGGATCTGCCCGGAACATCAGTCGCCCCGCATAGCGGCGCTCCAATTCCACGAGCAATTCTTCATCCTCTTCCTTCAGGCGCTTGAGCACGTCGGGATTCAGGATCACGCGGATCTCGTGGATCGTGTCCTGATATTTTCGCATCACGCTGTTGAGCGCGCGGTGCACTTCCACGCTCGTGCTCATGGCCGTCTTGACCACACCCCGGCCCTCGCAATAGGGGCAGTTTTCGTAGATCGAATCATTCAGGCTCTCCTGCGCGCGCTGCCGCGTCATCTCCATCAAGCCTAACGACGATAGCTGCAGGACGTGCGTCTTTGCCTTGTCGCGTTTCAGGCGTTCGCGCATCCGGCTGTAAACCATCTGTTGATCTTTGCGGCTCTTCATGTCGATAAAATCGCCGATGACCAAGCCACCGATATTGCGCAGACGCAGCTGCCGCGCGATTTCGTCGGCCGCTTCGAGATTGGTTTGCAGGATCGTTTTCTCGACGTCGCGCCCGCCTTTGTTGCGGCCCGTATTCACATCCACGGCGACGAGCGCTTCGGTTTCGTCGATTACGATATAACCACCGCAGCGCAGCCAGACCTGGCGATGAAACGCGTCGTCGACCTGCTTTTGCACGCCGAAAGTTTCGAAGATGGGCGCCGCGCCGTCATAGTGCTTCACCCGGCTCTTGGCGCGGCGCGAGATTTGTCCGACCAGTCCGGCCATTCGTTCCACGGCTGCCTGATCGTCGCAGACGACTTCGTCGATTTCGTCGGTAAGGAAATCGCGCACCGTCCGCTCGACCAGATCGGATTCTTCAAAAACGCGAGCCGGCGCCGGCAACTCTTTGATCTGCTGCTCAATCCGCGACCATTGTTCGAGGAGAAAACTGAGGTCGCGCACGAAATAACGGGCTCGCTGGCCTTCACCGACGGTGCGGATGATGACACCGAGCCCATCGGGGATCGCCAGTTCGCGCAGAATTTTCCGCAGGCGCGCGCGCTCTTTCGGCTCTTCGATTTTGCGCGAGATGCCGCTGCGATCGCTAAAGGGCATGAGCACGAGATAGCGTCCGGCAAAGCTGAGGTTGGTGGACACGCGCGGCCCTTTCGTGCCGATGGGACCTTTAGTGACCTGCACGATCACTTCCGAGCCGATGGGATAAATGCTCGGAATGTCTTTGGCCGTGAGGCGCTTTTTCGAGCGTTTGGCGTCGGGCCGTTCGATCTCTTCGATGCCGCAGTCGAGCGCGGCCGGAATCGCGTCCCAAAAATGGAGGAAAGCGTTTTTCTCGAGGCCGATGTCGACAAACATCGCCTTCAGCCCGGGCTCGATATTTTTGACGCGACCCTTGTAAACGCTCCCGGCGATGTTGCGGCTGCTGTCGCGCTCGACGCTATATTCCTCGAGCTGCCCGTCCTCGAGCAGCGCGACGCGGCGTTCGAGTTTTTCGACGCTGATGATCAATTTGTTGCCGGTCTTGCGACGCGACAGGCCGAGAATTCTTTTCACTTGTTCTATCATATTGCTGGAAAGGTTCTGAAGTCATCGTGGTGGGAGCTTCGTTGAATTATTGCGTTGGCCGAGCCCTTCGCACGGGGGGCGGCGTCGGAGCTGCCGGGCGGGGGCGGCCGCCGCCGAAGATACGTTGGAAAAAGTTGCGTGGACGCGCTGGCGCTTGTTGGGGAGGAGCCGCGACGAGCTGCGCCCGGAGCGCGCGTTTCGGCCGGCTCGCGTTTTTGACTTTGCCGCGCGCATCCGCTTCCGGCTCGACATCCGGCTCGCCGCCGGGCTGCGCCATCTGCGTGTTTTGGGCGGCCGGTTTTCCGCTCGCGTCTTCTTCGTCGTTATCCTTGGTTTCGGGAAGCTCATCTTTATAGGAAACGGCGGCGACCAGTTTGAAAGGGTCATCCTTGTGCGCGGGCGCGACCCAGGCGAGCTGCGGTGCAAACTTTCCGGCGTCCATCGCGAGAGCGCGATCGAGGATGCGATCGGCGATCGGACCGGCGACCGGACCGCCGTGCCCGGAAGCGCCCTGCACCATCACGGCGATGGCGTATTTCGGATGATCGTAGGGGGCGAAGCAGCAGAACCAGGCGACGTTTTCGGCCTTCCCATTCGACATCACCTCCGCGGTGCCAGTCTTGCCCGCCACCTCCACGTCCGTCATCCGCGCGACGCGCCCGGTCCCGCCGTCTTCGTTCACCACTTCCCAAAGTCCGTGCCTAACGAGATCGATCTGCCCTGGAGTAAAATCGTCGCGCAGATCCGCGTGCACTTTCGGCGTCGCAGGAAACGCGACTCTCCCATCTTCATCGAGCGCGGGCGTTCCATCCTGGTTCAGAACCTTCGCGACGATGCGCGGGTAATAAGAGATGCCGCCGTTCGCGACCGTCGCATAAGCCATCGCCATCTGCAGCGGCGACGCCAGAACGTATCCCTGGCCGATGGAGACGTTCGCGGTGTAGGCCGACGACCATTTCTCTTGCGGGCTGTGAATCGCCATCCACTCCGGGCCGGGGAGAACGCCCGCTTGTTCGCCCGTGAGGCGAATGCCCGATTCCTGGCCGAGGCCAAGGAGCGCGCCGGTGGCGTCGATCGAATCGATCCCCGCCGCGTTCCCGTACTGGTAAAAATAGGCGTCGCAGGAAACCTTCAGCGCGTCGGCCAGACTGATCGTGCCGTGCCCACCGCCCTTAAACCCGATCCAGCAGTGGAAATAATGATCGCCGTAGGTGACGCCGCCGCTGCAGTTAAATTTGTCCTTTCCCATCTGTTTCCGAAGACCGGCGAACGCGGTGACGATCTTAAAAGTGGAGCCGGGCGGGAGACCGCTGAGGGCCCGATTGACGAGGGGGTGCGCCTTGTCGTTGCGCAGCTCGTTCCAATCCCTCGCCTTGATGCTGGGGATGAAAGTGTTCGGGTCGAACGATGGGACCGAAGCCATCGCGAGGATATTGCCATTGTTAGGGTCAACGACCACGGCAGCGCCGCGAGCCACCGCGCGGAGCGCCTCATCGGCGATCGCTTGGATGCGCGCGTCGATCGTTAGGTAAACGTCGGCGCCTTGCTTCGGCGCTTCTTCCCTAACGACGCCGTCGATCGTGCCCTTGGCATTGCGCCGCATCACGCGCATGCCGGGCTGGCCGCGCAAGTATTCATCCATCGTTTTCTCGATGTTCGATTTCCCCTCCACGTCGCCTTGGTAAAAGGTGTACTTCTTCGCCTCCTCCGTGTTCGTGTCGTCCGGCGCACCGACGTAGCCTAACAAGTGCGAAGCGAGGGCCCCGTAGACATAGGAGCGGACCGGTTTAATCGCGATATCGACGCCAGGCAGGCCGACATCGTGCTCGGAGAATTTCGCCATCGTCGGGAAGTCGATGTCCTTGCTGTAGGAGTACGGAACCTCGGTGTCGTTGCGAAAATGTTTCTGCAACTGGTTAGCGTTGTAGTCGCGCGCAATGTTGAGATCTTCCAGCCGCGGAACAATGCCGTCATTCACGATCTTGACGATGTCGGGCTCTTTCAGATCTTTCGGCATCCCGCTGATCGTCGCGCGATACTCCGTCTCCGGCGGCCGTCCGTAGCGCTGGCGATAACCCTTCACCATTTCCGGCAGGTAGAAATCGACCTCGTAACTGGCACGGTTCTGCACCAGCGCGACGCCGTTGCGATCGCGGATCTCGCCGCGAATCGAAGGAATGCGGACCGTCGCTTCCGAGCTGCTCTGCACGCGCGCGGTCCATTCCGCGCCGCGCGCCACCTGCACCCACCAGAGCCGCGCGAGGAGCGCGCCCAACCCCAGGAGCATGCAAAGCCCGAGAAACTGAATGCGTAAAGTCGGCCTAGCGCGAGGCGTATTCATCGAAGCCATCCGCTTGCGCGGCGTAAGGGTTTTTCGTTAGGCCGGCAATCCAATGGAGCGACCAGAAGACGAGCGGCGCCATCAACATCGCGAGCAGACCGGGACCGCCGATCTGCCACCAGACCTCGCGATTGAAAATAAGCGAGCCGCGCCGGAACGAAATCATGAGGTATTGGGAGAGGAGAATAAGGGACGTGCAGACGCCGCTGAGGACACAATGCACTTCCCAGCGTCCCCTATTAAACAAGGGCTTGAGGCCGTGCATGATGGCGGCGAGCACCGCGTAGAGGAGTATTGACCATCCGAAGGAAATTTCAACCCGGCTGGTGAAAACCTGCGCCGTCATCGCGTCCCACAGAAACCCGGCGACGAAGGCGAGCGCGAGCATGAGCGGGAACGGAAGCGTGATCGCGCCATAAAATACGATCACCGGCACGATGTAAACGTGTGCGTTGAACATCCATTCGAGGGGCGGGATGAAGATCTCGACGATCTGCGCGACGAAGACGAGGACGAGGAGAACGAGGAAAAGAATCACGGTGGAAATTCGGAATGCGGAATTCGAAATGCGGAATGGCGTGCTTCGCGCGACGAGGTTCGAGTTTCTCCGGACGGATTTATTTCGGGCGTTTTCATTTGCGGCCAATTACCACAAACACATCTTCGAGCCGGGCGAGATCCACGGCCGGGGTGAGCTTCGCCTGGCTGTCGAGCGCGCGGACTTGAAAACTTTTCACCGTCCCCATGAACAGACCCGAAGGGAAAACGCCGCCCACGCCTGACGTGTAAACCTTCTGCCCCGCCCTCAGCGCCGCTTGTTTCGAGAGATAGTTCAAGTCGAGCAGCGGTGCCAAACTTCCGGCGACACGCTCGCCCGTGACGATTCCCTGCTCTCGCGTCCCCTCCACGCTCGCGGCCACGCGGCAGTTCTCGTCGGAGATCAGCAGCACCACGGAGATATTCGCGCTCACCGTCGTGGTGCGGCCGACCAGGCCCTCATCCGTGAGCACGGGCATCTCCGGCGCAAGGCCGTCCTCCTGGCCGCGATTGATTGTCACCGTGCGCCACCAAGTCGAGGAATCGCGCGAGATGATCTCCGCCGGGACGAGCCGAAAAAGCGAACGCTCGCGATAGGCGAGAGCGTGCCGCAGCCGGTTGACCTCGTGCTCGACGTCGCGCAGCGCTTCGTTGGTTGCTTTGAGCGAGCGATTCTCGACCCGCAGAGTCGCGTTATCGGGCTCCAATTCTTCCAGCGATTTCAGGCCGGTGCGGACCGAAGTAATCTGCCGCTCCAGTCCCGAGCCGGTCTTTAGAAACGGTGAAATCGCCTGAAAGAAAGAAGCCTGAATCGTCCGAGTCGCCTGCGGCCCCATGCTGAGAAGCGCGAGAAGAGCTGCCGCGAAAACAACGAGCGCGGCGATTCCAGTGCGACTCATGGCGCAATGCGCAATGCGCAATGCGGAATGCGGATTTGAAGCAGGCCATTCACCGCCGCGATTCCCCTATGCCGCATTCCGTATCGAAAGCCCGGCCTCGCCAGCTTCGCAGGCTGCGTTACGGCCGAATTCCGCATTGGCGTCACTGCCGCCACTGGCGATCGGCCGTCGCGACCTGGCGGAGGAATTTGATTTCGTTCAAACATTTACCCGTGCCTTCGGCGACCGCGCTCAAAGGATCTTCGGCGACGTGCACCGGCAAACCGGTTTCCTCGCTGAGCAAGCGATCGAAGCCGCGCAAGAGCGCGCCACCGCCCGCAAGGACGAGGCCGCGATCCACGAGATCGGCCGACAATTCCGGCGGGCAACGTTCGAGCGTGATGCGAACCGAATCGACGATCGTCGAGATCGGTTCGAGCAGTGCCTCGCGTACTTCCTGTGAAGTGATCGTTAGGGTCTTGGGCAGGCCGGCGACGAGATCGCGACCCTTCACTTCCACGCTCGTCTCTTTGTCGCT
>JBBSGS010000061.1:0-13243 GCA_038253875.1 Chthoniobacterales bacterium | reverse complement strand
TTTCTGCCGTGCGATCGCATTCAGGATGCTGGTTTCGGCAGCGATGAAGGCGTCCGCCATTTCGGCACCGGTCGCACTCTTTCGATTCGCCAACAGGAACACCAGCGTCCCGGAGCTTAGGAGCGCTGCTTTCTCGAGCGGCTTGTAGCGAATCCGCTCGTCTGCGGTGAGGATAATCCAACCGCGTTTCCCGGCCACAGCGATCCATTCGGGGTCAGACGCATCGGGCGCGAAATGATCGTCATGCCGTTCTACCAGCCAGCCCGCAGCGCGAAGTCGAGCCGGAACGACTTTGCCACCGAGACTACGGTCAACAAAGAAGACGGGCGACTCAGGCGGCGAGGGCGAGCTCGACGAGCTCCGCGCGGATGGCTTCTTCAATTTCTTCGCGGCGACAAGAATAGTCGCTCGCCAGCTCAGCGGATGTTTCTCCGGCTTTGTAGCGTCGCGCGATCATCGAGGTGGAGATGGCGCGACTGGTGAGACAGGGCCGGCCGAAGTTGAGCTGCGGATCAACGACGATGAGACGAGGACTGTCGGTCCGGAAGTCGCGCGTGAAGGGATAGAAGCGAGTGCCCAGCCCGTCCTTGTCGTACTCGACGCGTTTCAAAAATGCTTTAAGGACCTGGCGCATGGCCATCTGGCCTTGTGCCGTGGCGCTGACCAGTTTGCCGAGCTGCGTGATGAAAAGCTCGGATCCATCGGTTTCAAAGCCCAAGCCTTCCAGCGCCAGAGGATAGGGCGAGCCTGTCTCCTTTTTCAGAAACATTACGGCGCGCTTGATCGCGCGCATGGGAAGCTGATGCCGCGATCGAAGCGTCTGGATCGTGTACGCTTCCAACAACTCGAGGAAGCTCAGACCCTTGTCGGAATATCGCGGCAGCCATCCGCGCAGCGTCGATCGAGGCGCCTGGACGATGCGTGCAGCCTCCGAGATGGGATAGAGCGGTGCGGTGCGAAGGTCGGTCACGAAAACAATGAGAAGTTGGCGGGTACGGAGAAAAGCGTCAAGTACCGCCTTGAATCCCGAGCACAAATCGGGCTTGATCGCTCGGGGGACTATGTGCCTGAGCAGTCGCGACGTTTTTGTCTGGCCTTGCTCGGCCATACGCCTCAGCATCTGCAATTCCTGAAATGAAAACACTTTTTCTCGCCTGGCAGGACGCACCGCGCGAGATCTCCTCTCGCACGGCAACCCGCGGATGGTATCCGATTGGACGGCTCGACGTGGAGAGTGAAAAGCCGCTCTACACCTTTCACTACACGCGCGGTGCATTGACTGCGCACGACGAGGCGGGATTCCAGCCGCTCGATGCTTTCCCGAAATTCGAGAAGGCCTACGAATCAGTCGAATTGTTCCCGCTCTTTCAAAATCGCGTTCCTAATCCGAAGCGCGGCGATTACGTGGACTTCGTTAAGCGTCTTGGCCTTACGGTCGAGGCGGCGAATCCATTCGAGATTCTCGCCATCAGCGGCGGTGGACGACAGACCGACAATCTGGAGGTTTTTCCGAAAATTCAAAAACGCCGCGACGGCACGTTCAGTGTCCGCTTCTTCCTGCATGGCTGGCGTCACGTGAATTTGGAGTCGCAAAGCAGGCTTGCCCGACTAAAGGAAGGCGATCCTCTTCAAGTAGCGGTCGAGGTGAACAATCCGGTTACCGGCGCTGCCGTCCAATTACAGACGGTGGACGATTATCACATGATCGGCTGGGCTCCGCGGTATCTGATCAAAGATATGCTCAGCGCGCTGGGGGAATGCCCTGGGGATATTCACGCGCGAGTTTCAAAGCTGAATCCGCCTCCAGGTCCTTACAATCAACGCGTCCTGATTGAATTGGAGGGGCGTCTGCCAGAGAGCGTGGAACCGATGTCCTCGCCTGAGTTTCAAGGCATCTGACTTCCCGGCCGGATGTGAGCTCCGTCTATAATGAAGAGTTGCTCATCGAGCGACCGGCAATAGCACTCGGAGCGGAACTGGGCTGGGAGACGGTTTCGGGACTGCACGAGGCGTTTGGACCTCGCGGATCTCTTAACCGCGAGACGAGTGCCGAAGTTTTTTTGAAACTTCGGCTGCGGCGTGCGCTTGAGGCGCTCAATCCAACGCAGTCCGGCGAGGCAATCTCAGGCGCGATTGACGAATTAACCCGCGACCGTTCGGCGATGACGGCGGCGGCCGCGAATCAGCAGATTTACCAACTCCTGAAAGAAGGAGTTCAAGTCAGCGTCGCTGAGCCGCAACACGGCGGACAGAAGACCGAACGCGTCCGCGTGATGGACTGGAATAACCCGCGAGCGAACGATTTTCTGCTCGTTAACCAGATGACGATCACCGGGCCGCTCTATACCTGCCGGCCTGACCTGATTGGCTTCGTCAACGGGTTGCCGTTAGTCCTGATCGAATTCAAAAAGCCCGGTGTCTCAGCCCGCGTGGCGTTCGACGAAAACATCACGAGTTACAAGCACCCGTTGAACGGCATCCCAGCTTTGTTTTGGTATAACGCGCTCATCATCGCTTCGAACGGGACCGAGAGCCGGGTCGGGACGATCACGGCGGATTGGGAGCGGATGGCGGAGTGGAAACGGATTGAGCGCGAGGACGAACCGCGCCGCGTGTCGTTGGAAGTGATGATCCGCGGCGTTTGCGAGCCTGGGAGACTGCTCGATTTGGTTGAGAATTTTACTCTCTTCTCGGAGCACAAAAGCGGACTGATCAAGATCCTCGCGCAGAATCATCAGGTGCTCGGCGTGAATAACTCGATCGCTTCCATGTTGGAAGCGCGGAAGGAAGGGCACGGGCGTGCCGGTGTGTTCTGGCAGACGCAAGGCTCGGGCAAGAGTTTCTCGATGGTCTTTTTCTCGCAGAAGGTGCTGCGCAAGATTCCGGGGAACTGGACCTTTGTCGTGGTGACCGATCGCAGGGAGCTGGACGATCAAATTGCCAAGACCTTCAAAGCGACGGGAGCGGTGACGCAGCATGAAGGCGACGAGTGTCACGCGCAAAGCGGTGCGGAGTTGCGCGAGCTGCTACGCGGGAATCATCGCTATATCTTCACTTTGATTCAGAAGTTTCTTGCGCCGGAAGTGCTAAGCGAGCGGCCCGACATCATCGTCCTGACCGATGAAGCGCATCGTAGCCAATACGACACGCTGGCGCTGAATATGCGCGCGTCGCTGCCGAACGCGATGTTCCTCGCTTTTACCGGCACTCCGTTGATCGCGGGCGAGGAGCGGACGCGCGAAGTCTTCGGCGATTACGTTTCGATCTACGATTTCCAGCAGTCGGTCGAGGATGGCGCGACGGTCCCGCTCTTCTACGAAAACCGCACGCCGGAGCTACACCTCAAGAATCCGAACCTGAACGAGGACATCTATGCCTTGATCGAGGAGGCCGAGCTGGACGAAGACGCCGAGGAGCAGCTCGAGCGGCAACTCGGCAAGCAGTATCACATTATCACGCGCGACGATCGGCTGGAGAAGGTCGCGAAAGATATCGTTAGTCACTTCATCGGACGCGGCTTCCAAGGCAAAGCGATGGTGGTCTCGATCGACAAGGCCACCGCGCTCAAGATGTATGTGAAGGTGCGGAGCCATTGGGAGGCCGAGACTGCTAAGATGGAAAAGGAGCTGATGAAGCTCACGAGTTTCAAAGAAACGGATCCCGAACGAGTCCGATTCTTGAACGACCGGCTCGCTCTGAAGAGCACCGATATGGCGTTGATCGTCTCGCCCGCGCAAAACGAGATCGAGCAGATGGCGAAGCTCGGGTTCGACATCGTCCCGCACCGGAAGCGCATGCATACCGAAGCGCTCGACGAAAAATTCAAGGACCCCGACGACCCGCTTCGCCTCGTCTTTGTCTGCGCGATGTGGCTGACCGGTTTCGACGCGCCGAGCTGCTCGACCATTTACCTCGACAAGCCGATGAGGAACCACACGCTCATGCAAACGATCGCGCGGGCGAACCGCGTCTGTCCCGGCAAACACAGCGGCTTGATCGTGGACTATGCCAACGTCTTTGCGTCGCTGGAGAAGGCGCTCGCGATCTACGGTGCGGGCAAAGGCGGAGCGACGCCTGTGCGCGACAAAGCGGAACTCCTTCGCGAGCTAGGGAACGCCCTAAATGGAGCCAGGGAGTTTTGCGCCACGCAGGGAGTGGTCCTCGCCGCCGCGGAGAATGCGTCGGGGCTCGACCGCGTGCGCTCAATCGGAGAAGCGGTCGAAAAGTTGATCTCGCCTGATCCGTTGCGGAAGCAATTTCTGGCGCACGAGAGGCTCGTGAGGACGCTCTTCCATGCGGCCAAGCCTGACCCCGCAGTTCTGGAATTTGCCTCGTCTATCTACTGCCTCGGCATCATAGCCGATGAGATTCGGCTGCGCACAGGCGGTGCCGAACCAACCGATATCTCCGAGGTGCTGTCGAAGGTGAACGAACTGCTGGATGAATCGATTGCGGCCGACGGCTTTCAGATTTCCGACGATGGCACCGGCCGCCCGTTGATCGATCTGGCCAAGATCGACTTCGAAAAGCTGGCGCAACGCTTCAAGCAATCCGAGAGGAAGAACATCGATCTCGAACGGCTGAAGGCGGCCATCCGCGCACAGCTCGACAAGTTGATTCGGATCAACAAGACCCGCGCAGATTACCTAACCAAGTTTGAAGAGCTGATCGAGTCCTACAATTACGGCAGCCGCAGCATCGAGGAGCTGTTCGAGGAGTTGCTGGAGTTCAGCCGGGGCCTGAATGAAGAGCAGCAGCGCCACGTGCGTGAGCAACTAACCGACGAGGAGCTGACTGTGTTTGACATCCTCACGCGCCCCGGCCCTGATCTCGACTCCGAAGAGCGCGAGGAAGTAAAAAAAGTAGCCCGCCAGCTCCTTCAACGCCTGAAAAAGGCCGTCGTTCTGGAATGGCGCGAAAAGGCTCAGGCGCGAGCGCAGGTTCGCCTCGCAATCGAGGACGAACTGGACGACGGCCTGCCGCGCTCCTATTCGCCGGAGCTCTACAAACAGAAATGCTCCGCGGTCTTCGAGCATGTCTTCGAAGCCTTCGGGACTGCTCGCGAAGCTGCCTGATAAGAGCGAGGCCTTCTTCCCGCTTCGTTTGAGCGGGGTAGTTGAGAGTTTCTACGCGCGAGCCGAGAGTGCGCGCCCGCGCCATGCTCACCGTTTCCCAAGTCACCAAATCTTTCGCCGGGCGCATTCTCTTCGAGGATGCGTCCCTCCAGGTGAATCGGGGCGACCGCATCGGCCTGGTCGGGCCTAACGGCGCCGGCAAATCGACGCTTTTCTCGCTCATTCTCGGCGAGGCCTCGCCTGACTCAGGCAAAGTCTCGATCGAGAAAAGTGCGAACGTCGGCTTTCTCCCGCAGGAGACCGCGGCCGCGGGCGAAGAGACCGTGCTCGAGCTCGCGATGGCGATTGCGCCGGAGCTGGTCGAGGCGCAGCAGCTGATCAAACGTCACGAGTCAGGAGAGGGTGCGGACGACGAGGCCTATCACGCCGCGCTCCATGTCTTCGACGAGCACGGCGGCTGGCAGCTCGAACCGAAAGCGAAACGCATTCTGGCCGGTCTTGCTTTTCGCGAAGCGGATTTCGACCGTCCGGTGCGCGCCCTCAGCGGCGGCTGGATCATGCGCGCTCATCTCGCGCGCCTCCTCGTGATGGAGCCGGACCTCCTCCTCCTCGACGAGCCGACGAACCACCTCGACCTTGAGTCGTTAGTCTGGTTCCAGGAATATTTGCAGAATTACCCCGGCGCCATCCTCATGATTTCGCACGACCGCGAATTCCTGAATGCGCTCACTGGCAGCATCGTCGAGATCGCGCAGGCGAAGCTGCTCCGCTATCGCGGCAACTGGGATAGTTATATCGAGCAAAAAGCGGCGCGCGAAGAGCAACAGCTTTCGGCCTACAAGAATCAGCAGAAGGAGATCGCGTCGCTCCAGCAATTTGCCGATCGCTTTCGTGCCAAAGCGAGCAAGGCGTCGCAAGCGCAGAGCAAGCTGAAGCAGATCGATCGGATGGAGAAAATCGCCGCTCCGACCGCGCAGGTGAAGACGATCAAGTTCCGCTTCCCGCAGCCTCCGCGGAGCGGATTGCGGGCGATCACGCTTAAAGATGTGCACCATGCTTATGACTCATTGGTCGTTTACGACTCGTTGAACTTCGAAGCGGAGCGCGGCCAGAAGACCGTCCTCGTCGGGCCGAACGGCGCCGGTAAATCGACCCTGCTGAAATTGCTTGCCGGCGTCTTGCCGGTGCAGCGCGGGGAGCGCGAACTCGGACACAACGTCCGGGTCGGTTACTTTTCGCAGCATCGCGTCGAGACGCTGAACGTTAGGCAAACGGTGCTCGAAACCGTCCTCGATTCGCCGGAGCCCGTGTCTGAACAAACCGCGCGGACCGTGCTGGGATCCTTTCTCTTCCGCGGCGACGACGTTTTCAAAACCGTCGGCGTCTTAAGCGGCGGCGAGAAATCACGCCTCGCGCTGGTGAAGCTCTTGCTTCATCCGCCGAACCTCCTCCTGATGGACGAGCCGACAACGCATCTCGATGTGGGCTCGATCGACGCTTTGATCGGCGCGCTCGAACAGTACGAGGGGACGCTCATTTTCATCAGCCACGACGTGCACTTTATCCGGGCGATTGCGCGCAGCGTGCTGCACATCAACGGCGGTCGACTCACGCCCTACGCCGGCGATTACCAATATTATCTCGATAAATCGCAGGCGACTTCCGAGCGCGCAGTCTTGACTGCGGGCAGTGGCCTAACGAACGCGCAGGCTGTAGCTGGCCGCGTGGCGGCCGGCGCGGCCGGGGTCAACGACCCCGGCTACAACCGCCCCGGCTTGCGCGAACAGAAACAGCTGAAGCGCGCCGAAGCGGAAGCGCGCAAAGCGCTGGCCAAAGTCCGCCGCGAAAACGAAAAGCGCACGCACGATCTCGAAATGCAGATCGCAACTTTGGAAGGCCGGCAAAAAGAGCTGACCGTCGAGTTGGAAGATCCGACGGCCTACGAGCTGGGCGGCCGCGCGGTCGCGATCAATCGTGATCTCTCCGCCGTCACGAGCGAGTTGGCGCGACTGACCGGCGAATGGGAAGAAGCGACCGCCGAGCTGACTTTGGCCTAACGAGCTCGGCTTAGTTCCCGCCGGGCAAACTTTGTCCAGGAGCCTCCTGCGTCCGTCGGATCGTGTCTGTATCGATCGAACCGGTTTGGCGCGCGGCCTGTGCATCCGGGCTGTCTTCCGGAACCCAGCGGCCGGGAATGTTGCTGCCAAGTTCCCCAGGCACAAAAACGTAGCGTTTGCCGTTAATGATTTTGACCTTGGCGCTGCTCGAGCGAGTCGTCGTCGGAGTGGTGGTGACGGTTTCCTGCTTGGTGGCGCAGCCGTTTAAAACAACCACCCCGGCAACCAACGAAAAGAAAATCTTTTTCATCTGTGCAACCAGTAGCTGGAAACGCGGGGCTGAGGCAAGCATATTGTCAGCAGAAGTATATTTTTCTTTGTCTTATTCCTCGGGTGCACTACGACTCAAAGCGGTTTTCGTATGATGAGCATTCGCAGGCGTTTCCAGATCATGACCTTACTCGCGCTTGGTTGCGCTGGAAATACCCGGCCCATTCTCGCGGCCTCGTCTCCGTCCCGGTTTGCCGGCACACCTTTCACCCCGGGAGAGACAGTTAGCGCTCAAGTTCCATTGAGCGCACAGGAACAGAAATATGCGTCCGAAGGGGGGAACGAAGTACCCGCCTATGCAGTGGCCACGCTGGCTGTGCCACCGGGCTTCAACCCGACAAAGACCTGGCCAGTCCTGATCGCCCTTTCGACCAGTGATTTCAAAATCCAAAATCGCGATGACCTTGCCCATCTCTATCGTGAAACGGCGTTTCAAGAAGGATGGCTGGTCTTAGCCGGCGACGGTCCGACCTATCCCCACCGGGACACGTCTGGCTGGCGCGCCTCGATGACCCTCGCGGCGCTCGATGCGCTGCATCACAGCTTTCCGGGTTCCATCCACTGGCCCGTGGCCTGCGCCGGTTACTCGGGCGGCTCCAAACGCACAGGTCTCCTGGCGCCGCTTTTTTCCGTCGCCGGGTGCAGGATTATCGGGATCTACCTAACGGGTATAAATGTCGACACCTTGAGCGATGGCTATCGGCAGTTCCGTCCGGGCAAAGAGTTCCTGCACACGCCGGTCTACATCAGCAGCGGGGAGGAGGACAAGATCGCCACCCTGCAGCAGCAAGGGGAGGTCAAACGCTCCATCCAACTCACCGGGTTCGACCGGGTGCGGCTGGAAAGGTTCCGCGCCGGGCACGTTGTGAAACGTTCCCATATTCACGAGGCTTTGCGCTGGTTCCGCCAGCTGGCGGCCACACCTTGACTCGTTAGGCGCGACTATTCCGAGCTCGCCGTTTCCGCGCCCAGGCCGGTGTTGGCCCGGACCACCAGTTCGGCGAAGCCCGCTTCCGCCGAGGGTTCGCGGCGGAGGAAGGTGCCGAGGATCGCCCCGAGAAATCCAAGCGGGATGCTGAGGATGCCGGGGTTTTCGAGCGGGAAAATGGCAGGCCGCTGAATGAGATGGCGGGCGGCGCCGACAACCGCGGGCGGATCAACTTTCATGATGCTCGGGCTGATCGCGATGAGGACGAGGGCGGAAACCAATCCCACGGCGAGACCGCCGACCGCGCCCGCGGTATTGAAACGTTTCCAATAAAGCGAAAGCACGATCACCGGCAGATTCGCCGAAGCCGCGACGGCGAAGGCGAGCGCGACGAGAAAAGCGACGTTCGCGTCCTTGCCTAACAAGATCGCGACGCCGATGGCGAGCGCGCCGACAAAGAACGCGGTGATGCGCGCCACCCTTACCTCTTCGCCCGGGCGCCGCTCGGTCCTTTTGTGAATGACCGCGGTGTAAAAATCGTGCGCGAATGAGGTCGATGAGCTGATCGTTAGGCCAGCGACCACCGCGAGGATGGTGGCGAAGGCAATGGCCGCGATGAAGGCAAAGAAAATATCGCCGGCCAGCGCCTGCGCGAGGAGCGGCGCGCTCATGTTATTGCCGCCGTGCGCGCTGATGAAGTCGCGCCCCACGATCGTGGCCGCACCGAAGCCGAGAAACGTCGTCATGATGTAGAAGCTGCCGATCAAGACCATCGCCCAGACGACGCTGATGCGGGCGGTTTTGGCGTCGGGCACGGTGTAGAAACGAACGAGGATGTGCGGCAGACCGGCCGTCCCAAAGACGAGCGCCATGCCTAACGAGATAAGGTCAAGCGCGCCGTGGTTGGCCGGGGTGTAGCGCAGCCCGGGATCGAGAAAGTTCTTCGTCACAAGCGCTCCCTTCTCGTGATAACTGACGTGGGTGACGGCGTTGAAGAAATTCGTCAGGCTCCAACCGAAATAGGCAAGGACGAGGAGGCTAAGAAGGATCGTTCCCGCCATGAGCAGAATTGCCTTGATGATCTGCACCCAGGTGGTCGCGAGCATCCCGCCGAAGACCACGTAAACGATCATGAGCACCCCCACGCCGATGACTGCCACCTGGTAAGTGACATGCGAGCTGCCTAACAACAGCGTGACGAGAGCGCCCGCGCCGACCATCTGCGCGATCATATAAAAGGTGCTCACGGTGATCGTGCTCAGCGCCGCCATCGCGCGGACGGGGCGGGGATTCAGCCGATAGGCGAGCACGTCGGCCATGGTGTATTTGCCGGCGTTGCGCAGCGGCTCGGCCACGACGAGGAGGACGGTGAGATAGGCCACGAGCCATCCAACCGAAAACATGAAGCCGTCGTAGCCATAGAAAGCGATCAGTCCCGCGATCCCGAGAAACGAGGCCGCGCTCATGTAATCGCCCGCGACCGCGACGCCGTTTTGCCAGCCGGTGATGCGGCGGCCGGCCGTGAAAAAGGCGGCGGCGCTTTGCGATTTGCGCGCCGCCCAGCCGGTGATCACGAGCGTGATCAACACGAAGAACAGGAACATAACGAGTGCCGGCGTCATCCTCCCCTCCTGCTCCTAATCCTGCTCCTGCTTATAATCCTAATCCACTTATCGCTCGCATTAATGCCGTAGGAATCATGAGCAAGAGCAGGATTAGGAGATTTCAGAATCACGGCGTGTCTTTCGCGATGATTTCGCGTGCCTGGCGATCGAAACGATTGGCCGCGCGCATATAGAAGCCGGCGATCATCCAAGCCATAAAGAACTGCGAGAGGGCGAAGAGATAAGCGAGATTAACCGGGCCGAGCACGCGCTTTTCCATCCGCGGCCGCGCATATCCCACGAGCACTGGGAGCGCGAAATAGTAAACGACAAAGACGATCATCGCCGGAATGATGAAACGGCGTTTCGCGCGCAGCAGCGCCTTGAACCGCGCGCTCGCCGCGATCGCTTCCCAATCGCTCGACGCCAGTTCGTTAGGCAGTTTCGGATCGGCGGGCGGCATGCGACCCGATTAAGCGGGATTGGGGCGGAGGCCGCAAGCAAAAGCACAAACCGCTCGACCGGAATCCGGATACAAATCTCGCTCATCGCCAGTCCAAAGGCCGGAGGAGCGGCGAATAGCAAGTAGATGAAAACATCCATTCTTATTCTCTGTGCCGCCGCGAGCGGCGCTTTAGCGCTGGCCGGTTGCGCTGACCAGGATCAAGCGACAACTACCAGCACCAGGACGACTAGCGAGAGATCCGGCACGGTAGGCTCCGCGCAAACTGCTCCCGCGGGCGCCCAGGGCTTGAACGGCACTGGTGGCGACGCGGGTGGTGCGACCGGCGCCTATGGTGGTGGTGGCCATCCCTAACCCAGCGCGGGCCCAATCCTCGGCGCCGGCCAAGACATCGGCACGCGGGGAGTGGTTGACGGCTGAGTAAGTCAGCCGGACGCTAGGTCATTATCCGAAAGCGTTCGAGCAGTTCCTGCCGGACTTCCATCGCAACTGCGGGATTTAGGCGACTGAGCATCTTTTTACGTGCCTCTACATCCATCGCGGCGATCTTTCTCACGAGATCCTGGCGCGCTTTCGCCTTGGCATAACGGCTCCAGCCGAGCCCGGCCGCGAGCAACGCCGACGCCGTCCAGGCGGCGATATCGGTTTGCGTGATCACGATCCTATCCTACGGCCGAAACGTCAGGTTTCACGCGCGAAGGAAAATTTGATCGGTGTGGCGATTCCTTACCTCCCCACACGCAGCGTGGACCAAACAAGCTGGACCTTTAAACACAACCACCCAATTCCAGACGAGACAGTCGTTCAGAACGCCGCCGCTCTGCGACAACTCAGGGTTCACCAGTCACTTGCCCTGCCTCTGCCGCAGTAGTCGGTAGCTGCGCGCCGGACCGCATCGTCACTCAATCTTTGTCACCCGGCCGGTGGCGAAGAGCACTGGAAAGGTAAACCGGCATGCTACCGCCCTGCCGTCACGGAAGCCGGGGATAAAGTAGCAGCTGGGGATAGATCTGGCCGCTTCCGTCCCGAACCCCAGGCCCGCGGGATACTCATAGGCCACACTCACCCCTGCACCTTTCCTTGGAGATCGACATCGAGATTCAACAACGCCACTGCACCGCTCCTTAGTAGGAGCACCCTTGGGCCAGCGAAGGCCGGGGAGATTCTTATTGTGCCGGACGAAGGCTAGTTGCGGCGCGATAAAATCAGCCGGCTTTCTCAGCTCCGCCTCCTCCTGATTCAGGAAGATGCGCAGATGCGGCTGGCCGTCCCGCACGACAAACACCGCCGTCCCGATAACATTCACCGGCACCTGCTGATGCCGGAACACCGCCGGCTCGAACATCGAGGAGGAACTCCGCCGCAGCAATTCCTGCTGCAGTAACTCCGAGCCCGGCGTGCCGCGGTAGACCAGGATCCGGCCACCGTTGCCATTCGCCTCTACCGCGGAGGTGAAGCACACCACCGCATCCCTCTGCCCTTGGGCCACGAGCCTCTTCGTGTCGATCTCGTTGATCAACGCGCGTTGAAACTTTCCCATCAACGCCGGCCGAAACTCAGGCAAGTCAGTGGCACTTCCGCTCGGCAGGGAAAACGCGAGCACACCGAGGCCCGCCAGAAAGAGAAGGAATTTTTGCAGGGCGGGTGTTCCCTATCCGAAATCGGCAAGCGGTGGCAGCTTTTTTCTTCCGCCAGCCGCGCCCTCTTAGCCCCTCACCGATCGCCTGAGCTGCGAGCAGACCAGCTCGATCTTGCTCTTCTTTAGTATGGGCTGATCCTGGCGCTGAAAATAATAGCGACATCGTCTGCGGTTATCACGCGAACATCGGTATCGCGCCACGCATTCTTTATTTTCCAATCGCCGACGAAAACCACGAGCGGCTTAACGAAAACTTCAATTCCTGCGTCCTGCCTGACGAGCTTGTTCAACGTTGCGGCGTTGCTCCGGGCTTGCTTCAAGCAGTTCCCCTCTTCCGGCCGTCCGGCCATGAAGATCCCCTGGCCATTCCGAAACTCGATCAGGCCGGAGCCGCTGCGAAATTTGGTTTCAATCGCGAACACGCCCGGCGGTCCGACCACGACGTGATCGATATTAAAGCCGTCCAGGACGATATCGTGATAACAGCGGAAGCCGATTGCGCGCAACTCTTCGAGCTGCTCCGCCACAAGAAGTTCTCCCCGTTCACCACGATTCAGGTTGCGAAACTTGCCCCACAAACGCCCGAAAACGATCGTCGTCACTCCCGTAGCCACAATAGCCAGGAAGAGGAAAGCCTTTGGCCGGAGGGGTTGATGAGAACGCAGTTCCAGTTCGGTCACCACCCATAGAAGCCAAAGAAACGCTGTTGAAAAATAGAAGGGAATCAACCGGTTGTCGGTTAGCCGTTCCTTCTCATCCCGTAGGGACTGCCCGGCGAGCCGCGGAGCAGCGAGAAATTGCGAAGAATTCTTTTTGGGAAACATATCCCTCATGCTGCTGCGAATTCCGTACCACTTAGCCCCCCCGTTCCCAATCTCAGTCTGTCAGGTTGTCAGATCTCCGTTTTCGTTACCGCGTCTTTTCTTTGCCAAGAGAATTTCCCGCGCTAGAAAAGCGCGCGGACGCCGCGTTAAGGCAGTATGTCAGTTTTATCGAAGTCCCTCATTCCGGCTTTCATCCGTCATAGAGGTACCCCGCGCGTGCCCGACAACGAGAGGCGCGCCGCGAGTCTGAACCCCGGCGCGCCCCGTCGACGCACGGCTATTTCAGCGTGATCTCACGCATGAGTTTACTGCCGACGATGTCG
>JBBSGS010000060.1:0-13288 GCA_038253875.1 Chthoniobacterales bacterium | reverse complement strand
GTTTTCGGCACTGCGGAGGAAGCCGAACTGAATCTGCGCGAAGGCAAAGTCGTGTTCGCCGAAGCTGTAGCGCAGGGGGATTGAACAGTTCAGCTCCTGACTCGACCTCTGCGATCGCGCAGATTCAACTCCAGTTGCTGAGCTTGCGAAAACGGTGGTCGGGTGAATCGCCTCCAAAATCGCAGGAGCCGTTGCATATGTTCAATTGAACAGATTCGAATCGCTTCGTCAAACGCAAAATCATCTGAGATCGCGTGATCAGTTCCGAAAAATTCCACCACAACGTTTACATCATTCTGCTCGATGATGCGGCGCTGAAGCATCGCGCGATCGCGCGCCTGAATCCGAAGCGCGATCCCGCGAAGCCGTGCGTTTACGTGGGGATGACCGGGCTTCCGGTCGAGCATCGCTTCGAGAATCACAAGCACGGTTATAAATCCTCCTGGGTGGTGCGAAAATATTGGGTGCGGCTGATGCCCGAGCTCTATGCGCATCTGAATCCGATGCCATTTGAGGCCGCGGTGCAGATGGAGATGGAACTGGCGGAGGATCTGCGGGACGAAGGCTACACGGTGACAGGCGGGAAATGACCGCCTCATTTCGCCTAACGAGCGCCGGCGCGTTCAATCGAAAATGTGGCCGTGATTAAAACGCCAGATGCTGAAGGCGTTCACGACCGCGGCGATGCCGAAGAGGATGCCGAGCGTCGGGAGCAACTCGCGGGTCGTGCAATTTGCCCACAACACTTGTATGAAACCTTCGATCGACCAATAGACGATCGTGAGCTTGCTCAGATGCTGGATGAATTCCGGCATGAAACTGGTCGGGAACCAGGCGCCGCCGATCGCGCTCATGGTCAGGATAAGAAAAGTGCCGAGCCCGCTGGCCGCGGCGGAAGTAGGCGCGACGGCGGCAAGCAACATCCCGAACGCTACGCAAGCGGTCGAGGCGGCGAGGCAGATGAGGAAGAGATTTCCAAAGTTCGAGGTAATGTCGATTCCGAAAAGCAAATGGCCGGCGAGGAAGAGCGTACCCAGCTGCACCAGGCCGACGAGCGTCCCAAATAGATATTTGCTCCAGAGAATCTGCGTTCGCCGGACGGGCGCGGAGAGAAGCCGCTGAAAAAGACCCGCCTTCTTCTCGTCAAAAAGCGAGGTCGCCGCGGCCGAGAGCGAGAAGAGCAAAAACATCATTGCCCAGCCACCCACGCTCCTGGTTGCCATGGGACTTTTCACCTGGGCGCCGCTCACCTGCTCGGCATCAATCTTGATCAGGCTTTCGATAAAGGAAGCACCCGCAGGCGATCCCGCGCTCGCGCCCGAAGGGATCGCCCCACTGCGCAACTGGGCGTAAATCTGGTCGGCCTCGCCGCCAAACGCCTTGGCGATCGACTCGGCTAACGAACGATTGAATTGATCGAGATTGGCCTGGCCGATCGAATTCGCTGCCCGTTTTTGCAGTGAGGCGAGGAATGCTTGCGGCGCGGACGTGAAGATCGTTTTTTCGAGGAGCCCTCGCACCGTCTGGGTTTCGATTTCGTTGCGCGGATTGTTGAGAAATTTCACCTTCAATCCAAAGCGTGCGTCGCTCTGCGTGTCGGGTGGAAAGATGAGTGCGAAGCGCAAGGAGCCGGCGCGCATTAGTTCGCGCACCTGCATTTCGGTCAAGGGCTTCGCGCCTTTCGCCTGCTCGCCCGTCGTGATCACCTTGAAGGTTTTTTCCCTCCGCAACGCGTCGGTGATCGCGCCCGCGACCGGAGCGCCGGTTTCGCTCACCGCCGCCAATGGTATCCCCGCCGGCCCATCCCCACTCACGCCAAAGACGTGGCCGAAAATATAAATCAACACGACGGGCACGAGAAAGGTGAGGGAGAGTCCCGTCTTATCCCGGAGAAATCGCCGGAACTCGCTCCCGACCAGAATCAAGATGGTGCGCATGAAGAATGTTTCTCGTTAGGCAACGGTTGCAGATCAGGCATCGCGCAGAGACTTGCCGGTGCGATGCAGGAAAACATTTTCCAAAGTCGGACGCGTCACCGTGAAATAGCGGTAGGGAAGCGCGTGCCGCTCCATCGCGGCGAAAAACTCCGAGAGGTGCAAGCCGGTCCGCGGTCGGAGGACGTACGCTTCGTCGGTCGCGACGACATTGCCGAATTCACTGAAAGCGGCCACCTGAGCCGCGGTCGCATCGTTCCGCGCGATCCGGATCTGTTCGGCAAAGGGCAACTGATCGAGCAGCTCATCGAGGGTGCCGAGCGCGAGCAATTTTCCGTGATCGATGATCCCGATGCGCGAACAGAGACGCGTCGCTTCCTCCATGTAGTGAGTCGAGTAAACGATCGTCGTGCCCTCGGCGTGGAGCTTTTCCACGAACTCAAAGATGGCGTTGCGCGACTGCGGATCGACTCCGACGGTCGGCTCATCGCAGAGGAGCAATTGCGGACGGTGCAGAACCGCCGCGACAATATTGAGCCGGCGCCGCATCCCGCCGGAATAAATTTTCACCTGATCGTGACGGCGCGTCTCCAGTTGGGCGGCGCGTAGGCCTTCCGCGACCCGTTCCCGGAGAAGGGAACCGCTCAGTCCGTAGAGCCGGCCGAAAAGACGCAGGTTTTCCTCGGCGGTCAGGTCTGCGTAGAGAGCGAGATCCTGCGGCACATAGCCGATGCGCGTCCGCTGTTTGATCTGTTCGGGGTGAAATCTTTCACCTTGCAAAAGAATCTCGCCGCTGTCGGCAGAACGGAGGCCGGCGATGAGCGACATGAACGTCGTTTTGCCAGCGCCGTTCGGGCCGAGCAGACCGAAGAACTCGCCCGGTTGCAAAGAGAAGGAAACGTCCGCCAGCGCCACGAGCGGCCCGTAATGTTTCGTTAGATCCCTGACGGTGAGCACGGCGCGAAACCAATCATTTTACCCTGACCTCTTCCAACACTTTCCTCGCCGCGTTGTGGCCGGGGATGCCGCTGACCGCTCCGCCGCGTTGCGCGCTGGAGCCGCAGAGGAAAACGTTCTCGAATGCCGTCTCCACGCCCCAGGTCCCGACTTGATCCGCGTTCGCGGCAAAGGGAAAAGTCGGCGCCGATTGGAAGATGTTGCCGTGAAAAAGCCCTAACGAATCTTCGATGTCGACGGGGCTTTTGCTTTCGAGACAAAGACTGCCGTCCCGCGCTACGGCGAGGCAATCCTCCAGCGGCTCGGCCAGCCAGTGATTGATTCCATCGAGGAATTTGCGCTCCGCCCGTTGCGACATCGCCTTGTTGTCCCCGGCAAACAGAGACCAGGGCGTATCAATGCCGAAGAGGGTCAAAGTGTGAAAACCCTGCGCGCGCAAATCGGGCGCGAGAATGCTGTCGTCGGTCAGAGTGTGACAATAAACTTCCGAGGGCAGCTTATCTGGCAGGCGACCGGCCAGGGCCTGCGCGTAGCTGAGGCTCATTTCCGCATAGCCCTCGTCGATGTGAAATGTTCCGGAGAAGGCTTCGCTCGCCGGATAACGCGTCGCCTTGAGTTTCGGCAGACGCTTGAGGAGGAGGTTGATTTTGAAAACCGAACCTTCATCCGTCGCATCGGGTTGATAGGTGTCGCCGAGCAATTTTGAAAGCACATTGAGACCGAAATTGACGAGAAGAAAACGCGCCTCGACGGTCTGCGTTTTCCCATCGTGCTCGAACTCGACGCTCCGCTTTTCCCTGAGATCGAGCGCGCGAATCTCGACTTGGGTCATCATCTCGGCGCCGCTCCTCCGCGCGGCTTCTTCCAATTTCCGCGCCACCGCGCCCATTCCTCCGACGGGAACTTTCCATTCGCCGGTCTTGTTGCCGATGAGGTGATAGAGGAAACAACGATTCTGCAACAGTGTTGGATCGTGTGGATGGGTAAAGACGCCGATCTTAGCGTCTGTGAAAACAAGACCGCGGAGCAAATCGTCGTCCAGATGGCGCTCGAGCGCGACCCCGAGCGGCTCTTCCGCGAGGCTGCGCCAGGCCTCGCGACTGGTCGCATCCGTTTCGAAGCAGCGGCGCAAATCTTCTCTTGCGACGAGCGGCTCCAGCAAGGTGTCCCAAACACGCTCGGCGAAGATGCGAGACAACCCGTAGAAACGTTTCATTTGCTCGAACTCGCGATCGCTTCCAGTCAGGGCGGCCACAGATTCGCGGCTGGTTTCGTTGGAGACGTTGCTCAGGAGAAGGCCATCGTGACGGCCATCCTTCTCGTAGGGGGTGAAGGAACCCGTCGTGCGCCGGCGGAGCTCGAGGTCGAGGCCCAGCTCGCGAATGATCTTTTCTGGAAACAGACTAACGAGATAAGAATAGCGCGAGAGGCTGGCGTCGTAGTCCGGGAAGACCTTCTGCGAAGTCGTCGCGCCGCCGATGTAATCGTTCTTCTCCAGGAGGAGGACACTCATGCCGGCGCGCGCCAGATAAGTCGCAGCCACCAGGCCATTATGGCCTGCTCCGAGAATAACGACGTCGTATTTGGAATTCATCTGTTGCTTTGTTCGTTAGGCGAAACGTCCGTGGAAAAGGCACTTCAAGACGCCGAAATCTCACCGGCATCAGCAGCTGGCGAAGTTCCAGCCGGCCCGTCAGCCGGGTCAGTGACCGACGAGCCGGACCGCCGGCTCGTTGACGAATGCGCCTGGAGTTGTAAAGCGCCCCGTGCCGTCAATCTCGCTCCGGTCAATAATTCGAATGGGCGAGACGGTCGCGGTGCCGATCGCCTGTAAACGGACGCGTTTCGGGATGAGAGAACCGGTCACGAAAACCAACTGATCCTCGCTCTTTCGCCTCGATGGGTCGCTTCGGTTGACGGCGGGATCGGCGAGCGCGCTACCTCCGAGGATGAGGATAATGGCCCCTACCGGGAGCAGCGTTTTCATGCATCAGCATAGAGCGGTCACGCCTCCCGGGCAAACGTCCGCGAGTCGAAGCGCACTACCTGCGACAGGACGTTAAAACTTCTTCGTTAGACGCACGTAAACGAACCGGCCGGTGGCATCGTAAGTGAAACCGGGATATCCGACTGCGTTTCCACCCTGCCCAAAGGCATCCGGCGGATCCTGTCCGAAGACGTTGTTACAGCCCAGGGTAAGCGTCGTGCCCTGCAGCAGACGTTGCCAGGTGAAAAAACCGTAGTTGCTCTCGGCTACCGGAGAAGGGATCGATCCGTCTTTTCCGGGCGCCAGGCTCTTGCCATCGCTCGAATATCCCGGGACAGGGTGCTCCTCCACCTGAGGCACGAGGGCGCCGAAATCGTAGGAACCCTGCACGTCGAAGAAGAAAGTCTGACTAACATAGTGCGGGATCAGAATATCCCCGGTGGAGTCGGTCTTTTGCTCATGGAAACCATCGGTGTAGCGGACAGTCGTCAGGATGTCGAAGCCCTTCCACTGCCAGTCGAGGCGGGTATCACCCTTCCATTTGTAGTAGCCCTCATCGGAGGCTCCTGGGTTGCTGGTCCTGCCAGCGAGGTTGCCCGACTCGAACTGGGGAAAAAAGAATTCATAAAGATAGGTAACCTGGGTGAGCGAAGTGAAGGTGCCCCAGGGCGTCTCGCGCTGATACTGCAGGCCGAAGTCCACACCTTTCGCCGTTTGCGAACCCAGGTTCTGATCCGGAATGATGATCCGAGTAATCAAGTTGCCCTGGTCCCGCTCGACCGCCTCGCCGGGCAACAACGACCCGCTGGCTTCCCGCGCAAGCACCTGATCGGCGGTCGGTGCAGCTACCACCCCAGTGCGCTCGATATCCCAGAAATCCACCGTAAAATTCAGGCCAGGCACATAGTTAGGCGTGTAGACAAAGCCGGCACTGAAGGAACGAGAATCCTCCGGCTTAAGGTTGGGATTGCTGACAATGAGAGTGTTCGTCTCAGATTCCGTTACGCCGCCATTCTGCGGATCGTGCGACAGGGTCAGAGTCGAGACGGGTGAAGAAAACAACTCCTCCAGACTCGGCTCTCGAAAACCTTCCCCCCAGGTCGCGCGGAGCGTCAATTGTTCGTCGAAGGGCTGCCAGCGGAAGCCGACCTTGGGCACAAGGACATTGGTGTTGTTGTTGGTGAAGTCTTCAAAGCGCGCCGCGCCCGTAACCTCCAGGGTATGGAAACCGGGGACGGCATTGCTCGGGCTAAAAATAGGGATGTTCGTTTCGGTATAGAAGGCAAAGGATTTGCGCCCACCGCGCGCCGGTGGAACGGGCGAATTGCCGGCGATATCCCCGGCGACGTTGAGTGCATCGGGATTCTCATCGAGCGATTCGCGGCGGAACTGACCACCGACGGCGAACCCAACGCCGCCGGCAGGGAGATCGAAAAGCGCCGTCGAGTAAACCGTCGCATCCACGGTCGCCAGCTTGGAGGTGTCTTCATCTTTGGGATGGACGGTCGCGAATGCCACCGTGGCCGCGTTCCCTGGGATGGGAGTGCGAAAATCACCGAAAGGATTGAAGGCAGTGGTCGTGCCGATGTATTCCGGAGAAGCCGGGTTAAAGATGGGATCGGCCTGATTCAAGATGCGGTTAAACGCGGAGGAGGAGACCTGTGTTCCAGTCTGAGTGTTTTTGATCTGGCTGTAGCGAAAGGCGGTGTCGTAACCCCAGCTGCCGTCAAACAACTTATCCCCTCGCGCCCCGATCGTGGTGAGAAAGGCGTCGGTCTCATTATCGAACAAGCGATTGCCAAACTCGGCCAGACGAGCCCGGCTGCCACCCGAGATGATTTGATTAAAAGGATTGAACGGGTTGAACGCATTCGGGGCCACGCCCGTATCGGCAAAGGTCGGCGTGTTCGGAGGTGCTACGCCGTTCAAAGGTGTCTGCGGCGGAATGGCGATCGTCGTCTGACCTTTCGACTGGAACGAGCCAGTGGCGGGAGGCGCCAGCTCGTTATGCGTTTTCACATTTTGATAAAACCCATCAGCATAAATGACGAGCTGGTCTCCGAAAACCTTGTGTTCGGCACTGAGATAGGCGCCATAACGCTCCGACTCGGGGTAGGAAAGCGAGAACTCGTTGAAGTTGAAACCAGGCAGAATGCCGCCCGGCGCGCGAATGCGGCTCGTGCTGTAGAGATAAGCGCTCGCCGGGACCAACCCGTTCGTCCCGCTCGGGGCCGCTGCAAATTCAGTCCCTCCCGGATTAAGATTTTGTCCCCCCGCGGTCGCGGCCAGGTCGCTGCCCAGTTGCAGGTTGTACGGACTCGCGTTTGAGCTGAGGAAAGGTGGGACGGCCGAGAAGCCACGGTCGCGATTGGCGATCGAATTGCGATGATAGAAATTCACGATGCCGGTCACGTTGGTGTCTTTTGCACCCGCACCGAAGATGATCGAACCGGCGTATTCGCCCGAATCTTTATCCAGCGTGTTACCGTATTCGATGCTCGCTTCCGCGCCATCGTAATTATGTCGCAGCTTGATGTTCACCACCCCCGCCACCGCGTCCGCGCCGTAAGTCGTGGAGGCGCCATCTTTCAGGATCTCGATGTTTTCGATTGCCGCCTCTGGAATCGAATTGAGATCGACAAACATGACGTTGCCCGTGCCGCCCGAATTACCCACTGGATAGGGAGTGACCCGGCGCCCGTCCAAAAGAATCAGCGTTGCGCGCGCATCGAAAGCGCGCAGCGCGATCGTCGCCGCGCCGACTGCCGTGTTTGAGCCGTTCTCATTGTTTGAGACCGGCACACCATTCGCGTTCGCGACCGGGAGATTGCGCAGAAATTCCTCGGTATTGCGCTCGCCAGATTTCTGAATGATGTCGCGGCTCAGATTCAGAACCGGGTTCGGTCCGGCCTCGTTGGCCGTTGGAATATTCGATCCCGTCACGAGGACGCGCTCAGCGGTCACGTCCGTGTTGCCAGCCACCGCGGCTGGGGCTGTCTTTACTGGGGCGCCCGCCGGCGGTCCACCGGGCGGTTGATCGCCCGGCCGGCTGACTGCTTCCTGCGCCACAGCGCCTGTCACCGCGAGGAGGAAAACGGCCGCGCTGACCGCCCCGATAACTCCCGACTTCCGAGTGTCTGTTTTCGTCATAAGTTTGTTAGGTTCAGAGATCGGATTAATGATCCGGCTGAAGGCTTTCAAGACTTTTCTTCATTTAAAAAAATATTTTTGGATTACAAATCGGACATCTGAGCAAGCGTCTGGGGTCGACGACAAACTTCCCTCCAGAAAATAGTCAGGGCCTCGGCCAGCCTTGAGCTGACCTACCTTCCCGAAGCGAGCCGCTGCAGAGTCAGCCTAACGAGATCCTCCGCGCCCTGCGCTTCCGGCTTCCCTTGCTGAACTTCCCGCACCGCCTTGTGCGCTTCGACCTGTTTGTAGCCGAGCGCGATCAAAGCCAGGACGGCCTCGTTGGCCTGCTCCTGCTCGGGCGTCGGAGCGTGGGTGCCGCTGGCCACTTCCCAGGCGGCGGCGACGCCCAGCTTGTCTTTTAGTTCAAGCACGATTCGCTCCGCCGTCTTTTTCCCCAGCCCGCTGATCTTCGCGAGCGAGGCGACATCGGAATTCACTACCGCGCTCTTGAAATAGCTCACGCTCATTCCGCTCAGGACGGCGAGGGCGAGCTTCGGGCCAATCCCGCTGACGTGATTGACGAGCAGGCGGAACAAATCCCGCTCCGCCGCGGTCATAAAGCCGTAGAGAATCTGCGCATCTTCGCGCACGTGCAGATGAGTCAAAATCTGCACGGCTTCGCCGGGCGCGGGAAGTTTGCCATAACTGGAGAGCGGGATGAAAACTTCATAACCGACTCCGCCGACTTCGACGATCGCCTGGGTCGGCAGCGCACTCGTTAGGCGGCCGTGCAGAAAAGTGATCATGTGTTTTTCAAAATGAGCGTCAGATCGATCCAACGATTCCGCGCGACGTCGAACCCATGGGTCGAGAACTTCCGATAACCGCTCGGTAGCGCCGGGTAAAGTTGATCCGCATCCCGAGTTGGCAGAATGACGAAATGCGGGCCGGGTCGCGCCAGGAACATGACCACCTGATCCGATCGTATCGGCCCGACGTCTCGCCTCTTTTCCTGGTTATAAAAAAGGAAGCCGTGGACACGGCTGCGAAATTTCCAAACGAGACTTGGCCCGACGAAGTCATAGGCGGCAAAATCCATCTCCGGCTGCAGATACGGCTCAGCTTGCCGAAAGAGCGTGGCGGCGAGGAAGCAAGGCGCAAACAAGGGGAAGCCAACCAGCGCGAGCGCGAGCCAGACGGTCCCTGCCGCCAGCGACCAGCGCCGCAGTGTTCGCTCGCTCGCTCCGCCTTTCAACCAGTGACGCGCGAGGAGGAGCGCGAGCAGTGGGAAAGCCGGCAGGCTGTAGTGCGGCAATTTCGTTTTTACGAACGAAAAGATGAGGAAAACCAGGGCGCTCCCAGCGATGAGGTAGACATCGAGAACGTCACGCTTTTGCCAAAGCCGGCGGGTGAGCCACGGCAGCTTCGCCGACCAGGGCGCGAAGCTCGCGAAGACGGTCGCAAAATAAAACGGCAGCGAGAGCAGCGAGATGAGAATCGAGCGGGAGCCATGCCCCTGCATCGCTCCGAAGGAGCGTCCGATGACGTGCTGCCCGATGCCGATGGCGAGGAATTGACCATGGGTGCGGAGAAGCGCAGGCACGCCCCAGAGCGCGACCAGCCCGAGAACGAGAAGAATTCCCCTAACGAAAAGGAAACGGCGCGCAAAATGAGGCACCGGCCGGAGAAATTGGAAAATAACCACTGTGCCTAACGGCACCCAGCCGATCGGTCCTTTCGCGAGAAAGGCGAGCGCGAGAGAGAGATAAAACAGCCACCACCAAATAGGGTTGTCGTTAGGCGGAAGAACCGCGCTGCGCCAGCTCCCGCCGAAACGATCGCGCAGCAGTTCGTACCCGGCCCAATGCCCCAGGAGGACGAAGAGCACCAGCCACATGTCGGCCACTGCCGCTTTGGCATGCATGAACGTTTGCAGGCAAAGCGAAAAAATAAGTGCCGCCCAAAATCCGGCGCGGTCCAGGTTCATTCGTCTTCCCCAGGCAAAAATGCCCACCGCGGTGAGCGCCGCCGCGACCGCAGTGGGGAAGCGCGCCGCAAAAGCGTTCTCGCCGAAAATACGATAGCTCACAACCTGGCACCAATAGGTCAAGGGCGGCTTATCCAAGCGGACGCGATTGTTGAAATACGGCACGACGTAATCGCCGCGCTCGATCATCTCGCGCGAGGCCTCGGCGAAGCGCGGCTCATCGCGATCGATCAGCGGCAGCGCCCAGGTCCCCGCAAGGTGGAAAAGCAGTGTCCCGCAAAAGAGGAGCGCGAAATTGCGGGTTGCAGGTTGCAAGGGAGCGATTGAAAGGTGGCGATCGCCGAAAGACAACCGTCAATTTCCCCGATGCACAAACTCGCGCCGGCCTGGAAATGGATCATTTTTGTCGTGATCGCCGCGCTGGTAATTGCCGCGGCGTTTCATTTCGATGCGCCGACGCGAAACTGGATTCTCCATCATCGCAACGAATCCGTTAGGCACTTCATGCTCTACTTCAGCCGCTATGGCGACTGGCCCGAGCATCTCCTGGCCGGGTTACTGCTCGTCGCAGTCGCCTATTGGCGCGGGAGCAAGCGCTGGGTGCGAGTTGGCCTAACGATGATTCTGGCCTGCGCGCTCGCCGGCATCGCCGCGCGCGGGGTGAAGATCGCCGCCGGACGGGCCCGGCCGTCGGTTAAACAGGAGTCCGGCTGGAACGGCCCCCGCCTCGGCTCGAAATACAATTCGTTCCCGAGCGGCCACACCGCCGCCACCACCGCCTTTTTTGGCGTGCTGTTTTTCGCCAGGCGGCGTCTCGGCCTTTTGCTCCTGCCCATTCCGTTGCTCATTGCAGCTTCACGCATGTACGTCGCGGCACACTTTTTATCCGATGTGGTTTGCGCGACACTGCTCGGGATCTTTTTCGCCTGGCTCTGCGCATGCGCTTGCGCACTCGCGCACTGCCCTCCTCTGCACATCGATCAGTAGCTTGAACCGCAACGCCAGAGGGAAAATGGGACTGATTTTTGACTTTCGAAGACAGTCTGCACTATAGTGCGCCCGCGCCCGCGAGGACGAGTGATTGGATGCGCCAGACCAACCGGTCGGCGGGCCAGAGAGCAAGATGCTCCGCTTTCGTCCCGCGCTCACAATCCAAATGAAACAACACTTTTGCCGTACCTGTCTTATCCTCGTTTTCCTCTTCGGACTTCACTCCGCGTCGGCGGAAACTGTGAACACGAGCACGACCGCCGTAACCTTAAACTGGAATCGAAACTCGGAATCGAACATCGCTGGCTACACCGTTTATTACCGCCAGGTTTCGGGCGGCTACCGGCTCTTGAAATCAGTCACTCGGCCCACTGCCACGGTCGAGGTTCGTGACGGTTCTACCGTTTACTTCGCCGTCACGGCCTTTAATTTCGCAGGACTGGAGAGTCCGTTTTCAAGAGAAGTTCGCTGGCCGTAGTCGAGCGCGTTCGAAGCTGGACAAACGAGGCAAACGACGTCGGCGGAGGGGGTGGGATTCGAACCCACGAGGACTTACGCCCTGCCGGTTTTCAAGACCGGAGCCATCAACCGCTCGACCACCCCTCCGGCTTCACGTTTGAGAATCTTACTCTGACATCGCCACCGCGCGGAGCAAGCCTGGCGCTGGACAGCGTCGCTTGTTCATCTGAACGTAGGCGGTAATGAAGCGCGAGCTGGCAGAATTCGACGAGACTCTCCCGCCCATCCTGGCGCGCCCCCTTCCTCCATCTATTCACGGTCGGGGCGCGTCCTCGAATCCCGTCAACCGATTCGAAGCTCTCGCCCTCGAGCCTGATCCGGAAGAGCGTCCGGAAGATGAAGTGCCCGCCCTAACGACTAGATTTTACCGCGATTTCTCGCGTACGATCATCGCGCACAACGACAGCCCCGACGTCGGTTTCGAGTCGAGCGTCAATCCCTACCGCGGCTGCGAGCACGGCTGCATTTATTGTTACGCGCGGCCGACACATGAGTATCTCGGCTTCTCCGCCGGGCTCGATTTCGAGAGCCGCATCATGGTAAAAGAGGACGCGCCCGAGCTGCTCGCGGCCGAACTCTCGAAACCGCGCTGGAAGCCGCAGGTGATCGCGATGAGCGGCGTAACCGATCCGTATCAACCGGTCGAGCGCCGCCTGAAATTGACCCGCCGCTGCCTCGAAGTGCTGGCGAGGTTTCGCAATCCGGTCGCGATCATCACGAAAAACCAGTTGGTGACGCGCGACATCGATTTGTTAGGCGTGCTGGCCGCGCACGGAGCGGCGGCGGTGAATATTTCGGTCACGTCGCTCGATCCGAAATTGCAACGCATCCTCGAGCCGCGGACGTCGACTCCACGCGCTCGGTTGGAAGCGATCGCGCAATTGCGGGCGGCGGGCGTGCCGGCCGGGGTGATGGTGGCGCCGATCATTCCCGGGCTCACAGATCATGAAGTGCCCGCGATTTTGCAGGCCTGCGCTGCGGCCGGGGCGCAATGGGCTGGTTACACAGTCGTTAGGCTGCCGCTCGCGGTCGCGCCCCTCTTCGAGCGCTGGCTGGAGGAGCACTTCCCCGAGCGGAAGGAGAAAGTGCTTGGCCGGATTCGTAATCTGCGCGGCGGCGAACGCTTGAACGATCCCCGTTTTAAATCGCGCATGGTGGGCGAAGGGATTTTCGCGGAGCAGATCGCTGACCTTTTCGCCGCCGGCTGCAAACGCGCCGGCATCGGAGGGCGGGTGAAACTTTCGACGGCAGCGTTCCGTTGCCCTAACGAGCAAATGAATCTCTTTGTTTAGCGACCGCCTAAAGAAGAGCGCGACTGCCTGGTGGCGGCCGCACCCACGTGGCGCAGGCGCGCAAGGTCGACATTCCGGTTGCACGCTCGGTCTCGCACCCGAGTCTTAAAACCATGGGAATCGCCATTCAAAACCTGCACATCGGGATGCTCGTCCGCCACCCGCGCTACGGCGTGGGGGCAATCAAGGCGCTCACCGAGCACACGGCCGACATCACTTTCGACGACGCCCCGCGGACGGTGGACCCGACGGTCAGCGAACTGACCCTGGCCGAGCCAAGCGCCAGCGTCACGGAATTACAGATGCCGCTTTCGACGCTCCTTCGACAGACGGCCCAGGCGATGGTGGATGCCCTGGGGCTCGAACCGCCGGAGCAATTGGTCGAAGGATTGGCCGCCCGCTGGCAGAGCGGGACGGTCGCCTTGCGCCCGGCTGACGCCTCATTGCAGGCGAAGGAAGTGCCGCTGGAGAGTTTCTTTCACAAGATAGT
>JBBSGS010000059.1:0-13294 GCA_038253875.1 Chthoniobacterales bacterium | reverse complement strand
TGCGCGCGCAGGGTGAGGAAACTTTCCCAGATCATGAAAACGGCAACGCTGGAATAAATCGCAATCGAGATCACGCTAACGACGAAATTGATATTGCCGGCGCGCTTCAAAGCCTGGATCGATTGCGCGCCGATCTCCGCCCCGCCGATGGTGCCGAGGGCCATGATCAATCCGAGACGGAGATCGACATTGCCGAGGGCGCGATGGCGTTTCGCCGCCACCACCGAAGTACCGACAATGTGCGCCAGATCGGTGCCGACAGCGAAATTCCACGGCAGCCCCAAAACGCGCAACATCGGCCCGGCGATGAAGCTCCCACCAACGCCGAAAAATCCTCCCATTAATCCAATCAAGAACCCGAGGACGGCCAGGTAGATGGGATTGATCTCAACTCCGGAGATCGGGAAAAACATCGCGATCATTCGGAACGGCCGCGCAGAAGGCGAAGAATCCAGGTGGTGACAAATTCGAGCACGATCGACTGCCCGAGGATCAAGGCGACGGCCAGCACCGCGTAGAGGCGGACGTGGTTTTTCGCGATCCCGTAGAGCGACGGTCCGAGGAGGTGGAGGACGAGCAGAAAGTAGCCAGCAATGAGGACTCCGTAGAGGAGTAGCTCGATGACAAATGAGCGCAGCGCTCGGCGGGCTTCGGCTTTCATGAAATGAGGACGCGCGCTCTTGGAGACAAATCGGTCGCGGGTTATCTGACGGTTGCGGGGCCCGGCGTCAACCGAAAATCCCTTTGCAGGTGGAACGATTCTTTCTACCTTCGTTCACTCGGGAATACCCGGGGATGATTATGGCCGATGTCGCAAACAAATATGAAGAGAACGTAGAAGGAAAGTTCTACGTCGACGATCAGTGCATCGACTGCGATCTCTGCCGCGAAACCGCGCCCGCAAACTTCAAGCGCAACGACGATGGTGGCCATTCCTTCGTCTATAAACAGGCCGAGACACCCGAGGAAGAAGCCCTCTGCAAAGAAGCGATGGAAGGTTGCCCGGTCGAAGCGATCGGGAACGACGGGGGCTAGGGGGAACTCGTGAATCGTTAAATCGAGGAGCGCCATCACGATTCCCGATTCACGATTCCCGATTCACCCTCCTCCCCCTGTCGCCCTAACGATTGCCGGCTCGGATTGCAGCGCCGGTGCGGGGTTGCAGGCCGACCTCAAGACTTTCAGCGCACTCGGCGTCTATGCCTTGACTGCCGTGACCTGCGTGGTGGCGGAAGTGCCGGGGAAAGTATCGTGCATCCAGGCGATCGACGCGGAAAACTTGCGCGAACAAATCGAGCTGTTGCTCGCAAATTTTCCCATCGCGGCGGTGAAGACCGGTTTGCTGTTTTCGGCGGAGGCCGTCGCGGTTGTCGCGAATATTTTTGAGGAACGCGCCGCTCTAAAAATTCCGCTCGTGATTGATCCGGTGATGGTCGCGACGAGTGGTGATCAGCTGCTTCAGCGGGCGGCGGTGGAAGTTTATGGAGAGCGGCTTTTTCCGCTGGCCATGCTGGTCACTCCAAACATGGCGGAAGCCGCGGCGCTGACCGGTCTGCCTGTGCGCAACCTCGAGGAAATGCGCGCGGCTGGAGAACAACTGCAGGCAAAGTTCGGAACGCGATTTCTCCTCAAGGGCGGCCACCTTACAGGCGAGCGCGCGGTCGATTTGCTCTTCGATGGGACAGGCGTGGAGGAGTTTTCTGCGCCGTTCATCCCCGGGATTTCGACGCACGGGACGGGTTGCACTTATTCCGCCGCGATCGTGGCTGGCCTGGCAAATGGAAAGCCGCTTCAGCAAGCGATCGCGCGCGCCAAGGAGTTCGTTAGTCGCGCAATCAGCGGACGCCATGCCTGGTCGACATCATCAGGCGAAATTCACGCCCTCAATCACGATTCGTTTTCTTCGTCCAAGCCTCTACCTGGAGAGCGCTGAGGGCGGCTGCGGTCTCCGCCAGTTTTTTGCTCCGGCCGGTCCCTTCTCCGAGGACCTGGCCCTCCCAGAGCACGCGCACCGAGAAGGTCTTCTCGTGTTCGCGCCCGGCCTGCGAAATCAATTCGTAAACCGGGCTGCGCGACGAGATCGATTGCAGCCGCTCCTGAAGCTGTCCTTTCGGATTCATCTCGAGCGTTTCCTCTTCCAGCCGGCCCAGTTCATCGCGCATTTCCGCGAGGATGAAGCGGCGCGCAGTTGCCAGATCGCCGTCGAGAAAAATGGCGCCGAGGACCGCCTCGAAAGCATCGGCCAGCGTGGAATCGCGCTCGCGCCCACCGCTCGCCTCTTCTCCCCGGCCCAGAAAAAGATGGCGGCCGAGGTCGAGCCGGGCGGCATGCGCTCGCAGCGACTCGCGCGAAACCAGCCGCGCCCGCCAGGTCGTTAGGCGCCCTTCCCCCGCCTCGGTGAAAAGCGAAAAGAGATGCTCGGTAATGACGAGCTGGAGGACGGCGTCGCCGAGGAACTCGAGGCGCTGATTATCGAAATGAGCGCGCTGCTTTTCGTGCCGCACGCTCGGATGCGTCAGCGCCTCGGCGAGCAACTGGGGGTTGCGAAACTGATGCTGGATGCGCTCTTCGAGAGGGTGCACGGCGCGGCACTCGTTAGGGCGCGCGGCCCGGTTGTTTCGCGTAAACGCCGATCGAGGTGATCACATCCACCGCGCGCTGGACGACCGCGTCGTGCAAGGAAGGTTTTTCGCCGCGGGCGCGCCGCTGCTGCCGGTCCTGGGCGGCTTCAATCTCCGGGTTCGTGCCGGCGAGCAAGGCGGCCTCGTTCAAGTGCGGCCGGTCTTCCTCGAAAACAAAGGCAGCCATCCCTTTCGTCAGGCTTTGGGCAAAAATCTCCCGCTCCGCCTGCAGCGACATCGTCACTGGCAGATCCGGCTGCACGCCTTGCGGGAACCCGGCGTTCTGCTTCGGCAGGACCGCTTGCGCCACGGCCACGCGCAAAACCATTCCATCGGGCAGCGGCAGTTCCGAATATTCGACCGCGCCGCCGGCGGTCGTCCGCCCGATCAAGATCGCTTTGGCGCGTGCCCGTAAAACACTCGCGAGCACCTCCGGCGCTCCCATCGTTTCTTCATTGATGAGCACGCTGAGGAAGCCGACGTAAGCTGGGCTCCGTTCGGAAGTGAATGTGCGAACCTGGTCCGGCTCGGGGCTGCGGAGGGCGAAAAGCTCCTCGCCCCGGGGCACAAACCGTTGCGCGAATTCGGCCGCCATCGCGAAGTCGCCGCTCGCAACGGTGGCGCGCAAATCGAGGATGACAGCGTCGACGTTTTTCGGCGCGAAACTTTTCAGCGCGCTCTCGAGTTCACCGAGATCACTTTTGCGCAAGGCGCCGGGGCGCACGTAACCGATGTGATCGTCGATGATCTCGTGATAAAAAGACGCCGGCGTGGCGACAGCGTTTGTTTTTGCGGGCGCCAGACTCACCCCCCGCCCCAGCCGATCGAGCAGGCCGGCGAGCGTGGCCCGGTCCACTTCCGTTTCCTCGAGCGCGGCCGGCACGACGTAATGTTTCTTGATAAAATCGAGAGCTTTCTGAAGGTCCGCAGAGCCGAACGCATCGAGCGCGTCGCGCTCTTTGGCAGGCGACGGCGAAACGCTCGGAGCGGGCCGCGGCGAGGCAGGCGATGGCGCCGGTGACTGGGCTTCGACCGAGGCCGCCGCGCAAAGCAAAATCGTTAGGCTAACGCTAAGAGCGGGACGCAGCATCGGTCCCATCGAGGTTAGTCGGGAGCGCCGCGAGAGCAATATCGCGGCGGTAGTGGCAGCCTTCGAAATCGATTTTGGCCACGGCGGAATAGGCCAGGTCACGCGCTGCCGCGAGCGTTTCACCGACCGCGGTTACCGCAAGGACGCGGCCGCCGTTGGTCAGGACATCGCCATTTTGCCGGCGAGTGCCGGCGTGAAAAACATGCACGTTTTCCATCTTCGCGCATTCGCTTAGACCGGAAATTTTCCTGCCGGTTTCAACTTTTCCAGGATAACCCGCGGAAGCCATCACGACGGTGACGGCTGGGCGCGGATCGAGTTCGATTTTCACTGCGTTGAGCTCGCCGTCGATGGTCTTTTCGAGAACGGGCAGCAGGTCGCCTCGCAGCCGCGGCAGAATCACCTGCGTCTCCGGATCGCCAAAACGGCAGTTGAATTCCAGGACTCGCGCAACCCCGTCTTTGATCATCACCCCGGGGAAAAGCAGACCGTTGAAATGCAGTTTCTCGTCGCGCAAACCACGCAGAAGCGACCGCATGATTTTCTCGTCGTATTGCTTTTCCAAGTCACTGTTCCAGGCGACGGCCGGACTGTAAGCGCCCATCCCGCCGGTGTTCGGCCCCTTATTGCCATCGCACAGCCGCTTGTGATCGCAGGCAGTACCGAGCAATTGGTAACTATCGCCCGCGACGAAAGCGTGGAGCGAGCATTCCCAACCTTCGAGAAATTCTTCGATCAGGACGCGCTCGCCCGCCTCGCCGAAACGCCGGTGCTCGATCATGTCGTAGATCGCCTGCCGCGCGCTTTCCGCGTTCGGCGCGACGACCACCCCTTTGCCGGCCGCGAGCCCGTCGGCCTT
This sequence comes from Chthoniobacterales bacterium, assembly GCA_038253875.1. Classification (GTDB taxonomy): domain Bacteria; phylum Verrucomicrobiota; class Verrucomicrobiia; order Chthoniobacterales; family UBA10450; genus Palsa-1392. The sequence continues at coordinate 8,724 of JBBSGS010000059.1, read as the reverse complement.
GATCACCACCGGATAGTGCAGCTTCTCGACAAAGCGGCAGGCTTTTTTGGAATCGTCGAAAACGCCCGCCATCGCCGTGGGCACGCCAGCGCGACGCATGATTTGTTTCGCGAAAACTTTCGAGGCCTCCAGTCGCGCAGCCGATTTGGTCGGACCAAAGACGCGCAAATTTTCCGCTACGAATTCATCGACCAATCCGGCGGCCAGCGGATCGTCCGGGCCGACAACGGTGAGGTCGATTCGGTTCTCCTGCGCAAAACGACGCAACCCCGCGATGTCGTTAGGCGGAAGGGGCACGTTCTCGCCCAGCTCGGCCGTACCAGCGTTGCCCGGCGCGCAGAAAATTTTCTCGACGCTGGATGATTGTTGTAGCTTCCAGGCGAGGGCGTGTTCGCGGCCGCCTCCGCCAACGATGAGGAGTCGCATCAGGAAACAGGTATCACTCGCGGCCAGGCCATAAGAACAGCGACCGCAAGCGTGAATCTTCGAAATCGAGGACGATTAGCGCTGATTTGCAGACTCGGGGAACGTGTTGAATGGAGAATTACCGCGAAACCTGTTTTTTCCAAGAAAAAACTCTGGCGGTCGTGGGGAAACTTTTTAAACAGCCGTTTTCGGTGCATACCGGCCGTTTGGTATGTCACTCTCCAGTTGCGCTGGTCGCAGGTTACCTTTAAAAAAAAGGCCCATGCCTGTCTCTTCGCAAGCTGCTTCTGTCATGAACCCCGGCTGCCTCTCGCGCGTAGTGCTCGCTCGGATTGCGGATAAATGGACCGCCCTCATCATTTACGTCCTCGCCAACGGCACCTGCCGCTACGCCACGCTGCGGCGCGAGATCGGGGGCATCTCGCAGAAGATGCTCACGCAAACGTTGCGCAGCCTCGAGCGCGACGGCCTTGTCCTGCGCAAGGTGCATCCGGTCGTGCCGCCGAAGGTGGAGTATTCCCTCACTCCTCTTGGCCGAACCTTGATCGAACCGCTCAAAGCCATCTGCAGCTGGTCGGAAAAACATCTGCCACAGCTCCAGGCGAATCGCTCCCGTGCCGGCGCCGCCGCAAATGTCGCGCTCGCGTCCGCGAAAATCTAGGCTCGGCCGAAATCCCCCATGCATCCCGTCGAGCCGATCGTTCTGCTCCTCATCCTGGCCGCGGCGCTCGTCATCGTCGCGAACAAATTTGCCCTGCCCTATCCGGTCCTGCTCGTCCTCGGCGGATTGGCGCTCAGCTTCGTGCCGATGTTGCCGGTCATCCGTCTGGATCCGGAGCTGGTCTTTTTTCTCTTCCTCCCGCCGCTGCTTTATCCCGCGGGACTCTTTACTTCCTGGCGCGATTTCCGCCGTAATCTGCGGCCGATTCTTTTCCTCGCCATCGGGCTGGTGCTCCTGACGATGACGGTCGTCGCCTGGGTCGCGCATTCCTTCGTCGCCGGTTTGCCCTGGGCGGCGGCTTTCGCTTTGGGCGCGATCGTCTCGCCGCCCGATGCGGTCGCGGCCGAAGCGATCCTGAAACGGCTGCGCGTGCCGTTGCGCATCGAGGCGATACTACAGGGAGAGAGCTTGGTGAACGACGCCACCGCGCTCGTCGCCTACCAATTCGCCGTCGCCGCGATGGTGACCGGCCACTTCTCGTTAGGCGAAGCAAGCGCGCGTTTCCTGTTCGTCGGCCTGGGCGGCGTCGCGCTCGGCCTCGCGGTCGGGTTTGCCGTGCGCCGGGTGCAACGGCGTTTGAACGACCCGCCCGTGCAGATCACCATTTCCCTCCTCACCCCCTTTGCCGCCTATCTCCTGGCTGAGCGGGCGCACGTCTCGGGCGTGCTCGCCACGGTCGCCGCAGGGGTTTATCTCGGATGGCATTCCACCGCGCTTCCCGCGCGCACGCGGCTCCAGGCCCAGTCGTTCTGGGAAATGGTCGCGTTCCTCTTGAACGGTTTCATCTTCGTCGTTATCGGCCTGCAGCTGCCTGAAATTCTGCGCAAGCTCAGCAATGAACCGTTCTCGCGCCTCGTCGGTTATGGCTTGCTCGTTAGTGGCACGGTCGTACTCGTGCGGATCGCCTGGGTTTTTCCGGCTACCTATCTCCCGCGCTGGTTCAGCCACAAAATGCGAGCGCGCACTCCAGCTCCGCCGTGGCAGCACAGCGTGCTCATCGCCTGGGCCGGAATGCGCGGCGTCGTCTCGCTCGCCGCGGCCTTCACTCTGCCGTTGGTGCTCGAGAACGGCCGTCCCTTCCCCGGGCGGAGCTACATCTTGTTTCTCGCCTTCTGCGTCATCCTAACGACGCTTGTATTTCAAGGCCTAACTTTGCCGCTGTTGATCAACCAGCTGGGTATCGAAGACGACGGCGCGGTCGATCGCGAGGAGCGTCAGGCGCGCCTGACGGCTAACGAAGCGGCGGTCGATTTCATCGAAGAGCGCGCGCTGGAAGAGCACATGCCCGAGGAAGTGATGGTGCGGGTGCGGACAGAGTATTGCGACCGCATCGCGCAACTGGAATCCTGCGCCAGCGATCGCAAAAACCCCGGCGGCGAGGTCGCCACCCCGGCCTATCAACGGCTGCAATACGGCGCCCTCGGCGCGGAGCGCAAGACGATCATCGCGCTGCGCAACTCGGATCAGATTAATGACGAAGCCCTGCGCCGCATCCAGCGCGATCTCGACCTCGCGGAAGCGCGGCTGACTGGGGATTAAGACGTCTCCCGGATTCCCTTCGTGCGTCGAAGGCAGCGACAGCAATACCAATAGATCCCACCAATGGCGAACGGTGCTTCGACATGCTCTGAGACCCTCGCCGATTTCAGGCACTGGAATCGGACGCACGACGAAATACCGGGAATCCCTTGCCAAGCAAATCTCTGCTCGCTATCTAAGCCGACGGACAATGACGCACGCTAAATTGACCCTTCCTCGCGGCTCGTTTGGCCAGACGATGCGGGCCGACGTTTGGTGGGCGCAGCCGCTCTTTGTCTTTCTCGGTCTCGGCGGCTTCGTGGTTTACTCGACTTGGGCGGCATTCCAAGGTCAAAATTATTATTTCGGTCCATATCTCTCGCCCTTCTATTCACCCGAAATTTTCGGCGCTTCGCCGCATAGCTGGTTCGGACAGAAACCCTCCTGGTGGCCGGCGTGGATGCTTTTCTCGCCCGCGCTCCTCGTGCTCTGGGCGCCCGGTGGATTTCGGCTCACCTGTTATTATTATCGCGGCGCTTACTACAAAGCCTTTTGGGCCGACCCGCCCGCCTGCACGGTCGGCGAACCGCGTAAGACTTATCTCGGTGAGCGCTCCTTCCCGCTCATCATGCAGAATGTGCATCGCTATTTTTTGTACTTGGCGTTGCTTTTCATTCTCGTCCTGCTCCACGACGTCTGGAAGGCGCTTTGGTTCGCCGATCCGGTCAATGGGTCGGTCTCTCTCGGGGTCGGCGTGGGCACACTCGTGCTCACGGTCAACGTCATCCTCCTCGGCGGCTATACCTTTGGCTGTCATTCGCTCCGCCATCTCGTCGGCGGCTTTCTCGATCAGTTCTCGAAGTCGCCCGCTTCTTACCGCGCCTACGCCTGTGTCGGCTGTCTCAATCAACGCCACATGCTTTGGGCCTGGATGAGTTTGTGCTGGGTCGCCTTTTCCGACATCTATGTCCGCCTTTGTTCGTTAGGCGTGTGGCACGATTTTCGGCTTCTTTAGATCATTCCACGCATGGCTGATTATGAAACTTTCACCCACGACGTTCTGATTATCGGCGCGGGTGGGGCCGGCCTGCGTGCAGCGATCGAGGCTTCGGCCGCGGGCGTGAAAGTCGGGATGGTTTGCAAATCATTGTTAGGCAAAGCCCACACCGTGATGGCTGAAGGGGGCATTGCCGCCGCCCTCGCAAATGTGGACGATCGCGATAACTGGCAGGTCCATTTCGCCGATACCATGCGCGGCGGGCAATACGTGAACAATTGGCGCATGGCGGAGTTGCATGCCCGGGAAGCTCCCGCCCGTGTGCGTGAGCTCGAGGCATGGGGCGCGGTCTTCGATCGCACGAAAGATGGCCGGATTTTGCAGCGAAACTTCGGCGGGCACAAGTATCCACGTCTCGCGCATGTGGGTGATCGCACCGGCCTGGAAATGATCCGCACCCTTCAGGATCACGGCATTCATCAAGGCATCGATGTGCACATGGAGCACACCATCCTCACTCTCTTGAAAGAGGGCGATCGGGTTGTCGGCGCCTTCGGCTATGATCGCGAGCGCGGCCGGTTTAAACTGTTTCGCGCCAAAGCGATCGTGCTCGCGACCGGCGGTATCGGCCGAGCCTTCAAAATCACGAGCAACAGCTGGGAATATACGGGCGACGGTCACTCATTAGGCTATCATGCCGGGGCAGAGTTGATCGACATGGAATTCATCCAATTTCATCCTACCGGGATGGTCTGGCCGCCGAGTGTGCGCGGCATCCTCGTCACTGAAGGCGTGCGCGGCGAAGGCGGCGTCCTAACGAACAAAGAAGGTCGCCGTTTCATGTTCGACGACATTCCCGCGAACTACAAAGCGCAGACGGCCGAGAGCGAAGAGGAAGGCTGGCGTTACTGCCAGGGCGACAAGAACGCGCGCCGGCCGCCGGAGCTACTGACGCGCGATCACGTGGCGCGCTGCATCGTGCGCGAGATCAAAGCGGGCCGGGGCAGTCCGCATGGCGGCGTCTTTCTCGATATTGCCTGGATCAAAAGCAAGCTTTCAAACGGCGAGGAATACATCAGGCGCAAGCTCCCGAGCATGTATCACCAGTTTAAACAACTGGCCGATATCGATATCACGAAGGAGCCGATGGAAGTCGGTCCGACGACCCATTACGTGATGGGCGGCATCCGTGTTGATGCCGACACTCAGATGTCGCGCGTTCCCGGGCTCTTCGCCGCGGGCGAGTGCGCCGCCGGAATCAACGGCGCGAATCGGCTGGGTGGGAATTCACTCTCCGATCTCCTCGTTTTCGGGAAACGCGCGGGCGAGTTCGCGGCCAAGTTCGCGCTCGAGAATTCGTTAGGCGGGATCGACCCTGACCGGATGGCTGAGTGCGCGCGGCACGCGCTGGAGCCATTCGAGCGCGGGACGACGACGGGCGAAGGTCCTTATAAAGTGCAGAAAGACTTGCAGGAAATGATGCAGGACAAGGTCGGAATCGTTAGGCGCAAAGATGAAATGTCCGCGGGGCTTGACGGCATCAGCGAGCTGGCGAAGCGTGCGGACCGCGTCGGCGTGGATGGCAACCGTGAGTTCAATCCCGGCTGGCACACTGCGCTCGATCTGCCCAATTTGCTGACTGTTTCCGAAGCCGTCACGCGCGCGGCGCTTGAGCGTCAGGAAAGCCGCGGCGCACAGTTTCGCGAGGATTATCCTGAGAAGAGTGGGGAGTTTGCGAAGGTGAATACCGTCGTCTGGCAAGGCGACGACGGTCGCATGCAGATTCGGCGCGACGCCCTTCCCGAGATCCGGGATGATCTGAAACAAGTGATCGAGGAGATGAAGTGAGCGCGCGTGCCTTCGCCCGGGTAGCGCGCGCGTCTCGCGTGCTGGCGACGGTGTCCTCGCCATCGCGAACTTTTCTTTCGGGTCCTAGCCCCGGCGTGGTGATCTTGTCTCAGAGAGAGCGCGTAAAGAAAGTCCGTTGCGGCGCGACGTCGCAACCAGCACGCGAGGCGCATGCGCTACCCGGAGAGAGCGGCTCGCCCGCAACAAGATGAAAAGCGCGACCTTCCGTATCTGGCGCGGCGACGCGAGCGGCGGCGAGTTCCGCGATTATACAACGGAGGTTTCCGAAGGCATGGTCGTACTCGACGCGGTGCACGATATTCAGGCGACGCAGGCCAACGACCTCGCCTGCCGCTGGAACTGCAAAGCCGGCAAATGCGGTTCGTGCTCAGCCGAAGTGAACGGGATGCCCAAGCTCATGTGCATGACGCGCCTGAACGATCTCCCGCTCGACAAGCCGGTCACGATCGAGCCCATGAAAGCCTTTCCACCGCTGAAGGATTTGATCACCGATGTCTCTTGGAATTTTGCGGTGAAAAAGCGGATCAAGCGTTTCAAACCGCGTCCGCCCGACGCCGCTGATGGCACCTGGCGGATGGCACAGCAGGACATCGATCGGGTGCAGGAATTCCGGAAGTGCATCGAGTGTTTCCTTTGCCAGGATGTCTGCCACGTCCTGCGTGATCATCACAAGCACGACCAATTTATCGGCCCGCGCTTCCTCGTTTATGTTGCTGCCCTCGAAATGCACCCGCTCGACACCGAAGATCGCATCATGGAATTACGCGAGGCGCAGGGGATAGGTTATTGTAACATTACGAAGTGCTGCACCAAGGTCTGCCCTGAGGAGATTCAGATCACCGACAACGCAATCATTCCGTTGAAGGAACGCGTTGTCGACGATTACTATGATCCCCTCGGCTGGCTTTGGAAAAAAATCCGGCGCCGGCAGGAGCGCATGCCCGCACCAATGATGCCTAACGAACATGAGTGAGCTCAAACCCCTTTCCAGGGAAGCCATCCCGGCAGCACTGGAGAAAGCCGAGCGCTACCGTCTCCTCAACGAACCGGCCGAAGCCGAGAGCATCTGCCTCGATGTTCTCCAGACCGATCCGGAAAATCAAAGGGCTTTGATCACGCTCCTGCTTGCCGTGACCGATCGTTTCAGCAAAGGGTACGGAGTCAGCGATACGCAGGCGAACCAACTCCTCGCGCGCGTCACTGGGGAGTATGAGCGCGCCTACTACGCCGGCATTCTCGCCGAGCGCCGGGCCAAGGCCAAGCTCGCCCAGGGTGCGCCGGGCGCGAGTCATTATGCCTACGAGGGCCTGCGCGACGCCATGACTTGTTTTGAGAAAGCAGAGGCGATCCGGCCACCGGGAAATGACGATGCCTTGCTGCGCTGGAATACCTGCGCCCGGATGATCGAGAGAAACAAATTGGTCGCGCGCGAAGAGGAAAAAATCGAGCCCGTGCTGGAATAGGCATTCGCGGCTGTAGACGCTTCACTCTGCGAAGCGCGGGGGAAAGCAATGCTGGTAGTAAGATTCGGTGCCGCTCCTCCCAGAAGGAGGCGTCTACATGAAAAAAACGCAAAATTCGCGACGCTCACGGAGCGCCTCTACAGAGAAGAGGTGAATTCGGTGGCAAGCTCAGAGGCGGCGGAACGGGACCCGGCAGCGGTGCGTTCCATGTTCGGCCGCATCGCGCGGCGCTACGATCTGGCCAATCACCTCCTCAGTGGTGGCTGTGATTATTGGTGGCGCCACCGCGCGTCTGAGATCGTAAGGCAATGGCAGCCTCGCCATATCCTCGACCTCGCGACCGGCAGTGGCGACCTCGCCCTCGCGCTCGCGCGCAAACTGCCCGCCACTGAAATAACGGCCGCGGATTTCTCCGCCGAGATGCTGGCGGTGGCGCGGGCCAAGGGCCTAACGAACACAGTTCTGGCCGATGCACTGCATCTGCCTTTCAGCGACGCGGGTTTCGATGCGGTGACGGTGGCCTTCGGTCTTCGCAACATGGCCGACTGGAGCGCCGCGCTGCGCGAAATGGCGCGGGTGCTCGCGCCCGAAGGACACTTACTCGTGCTCGATTTCTCCATCCCGCGCGGCCCGCTCAATTCGTTCTATCGCTTTTACCTGCATCGCTGCCTGCCGTGGTTCGCCGGTATCGTGACTGGTGAGCAGTCGGCCTATGACTATCTTGGCGCTTCCATCGAGAAATTTCCGAGCGGCGAGGAAATGACCGCGTTGCTCAAAGCCACTGGTTTCCGCTCCGCAACCGCGATGCCGCTCACCGGCGGGATTGCCACCATCTATGTCGCGCGGAAAGCGGGTGTAGCGGCGGGCGTGTCACCCTCTTGAGCGAGCGTTGCCATATTTCTTCGGCAACGATTTCGCCCCAGCGGCCGACACCGCCGCCTCTACACCCCGAGCTAGCGGCGTCGCGCTGGTGTAGAGGTAGGCGACCCGCTCACCGCGGGAGTGGGCGTGGCGCTCGCTGCCGGCGGGGGCGCCGCTGGAGTCGCAGGCGCTTTCGTTAGGGGCAATTTCAGGGCAGTAAAATCCGGATTACTGATTACGAAAGTGCCCTCCTTACCGTCGACTTTGGCAAACCACATCGTGTTATCGGTCCGTCCACCGATCGTTAGTTTGTGCAATGTCTTGAGATCCGGAGAAACCGCGAAAGTAATCACCAGTTGCGCCTGCTCGAAACCTTGCGTCGAGGTAGTCGCCCCCGCCCAACGGACCGCACGAAGTGAGGCCAGGGTATTGAGCAAAGATTGCACATCCGTGTCATCCACCGCGGTGTCGCCTTTGGCCGCTTTCCAGGTTTGCGGACCGGTCCGTTCAAAGGACTCCTCCTTGTCCGTCACCCGGGCGAAATGCTGGATCTCGTTAGGCTTGAACTTGAAAATTGCGAGCTCCTGCCACTGCGCAGGGTCACTCCAGATTTGCGCCAGCAGCTGTGGATTCACCGCCACGATGAAGGGTTCTTCTCCGAGCCTTGCATAGACCTTATCACTCTCCATCCTGCCGAATGAGAGCGTCAGGAAAGGATGTTCCCCCGCCGCGGTCTCGGCCGTGTTTTCGGACGCGAAGGAACTGAAGGTCAGTTGCAGGGTCGGGTGGTCGAGACCGTATTTCGGAAGTTCGGAAGCGGTGTCGGCAACGAACCCGGTCACCTGCTGCTCGTTCAAGGTGTTGATCAG
>JBBSGS010000058.1:0-13402 GCA_038253875.1 Chthoniobacterales bacterium | reverse complement strand
TTTGCGCGGCATTCCCTATGTTTCACTCCCGACGACTTTGCTCGCGCAGGTCGATAGCTGCATCGGCGGCAAGACCGGAGTCAATTCCGGCGCGGGCAAAAACTTGATCGGCAGCTTCCATCATCCCGCGCTCGTGCTCGCGGATACCGACACCTTGCGCACCTTGCCCGATCGAATTTGGAATGAAGGATTCGCGGAGGCAATCAAACATGGAATCATTGGCGATGCCGTCCTCTTCGAGAAGGTAGCGCAAGTTTCCAGCTTGCAGCGGGACGACGACGCAGGCTGGAAGCTCGCCCTGCCGGATTTCATTGAGCGCAACATCAGGATGAAGGCGGAGATCGTCGCGGCCGATGAGCGCGAGCAGAATGGCCAGCGCGCGCTGCTAAACTTCGGGCACACGATTGGGCACGCGATCGAGCACGCGGCCGGCTACGGCAATTTGCTCCACGGTGAAGCCATCAGCCTGGGAATGGTGGCGGCGGCCCGGGTTTCAGTGCAGCGCGCCGGGTTATCGTTAGGCGAATATGAGCGCATCGTCGCGACGCTGCACGGCTGCCAGTTGCCGACGACTTTGCCGGCAGATTTCCCGCGCGAGAAAATTTTCGCTGCTCTGCCCCGCGACAAAAAATTCGAGAACGGCCGCATTCGTTTTGTCGTAGCGCATGAGATCGGACGCGCCAGCGTTTCCGACAAAATCACGATGGAAGACTTGCGCGCTGCGCTCCTGTAGACGCTTCGCTCTGCGAAGTGCGAGAGTGGTTTACCAGCCCCATCGACGCCCGCGTTTCGCAGAGCGAAAAGTCCACAGTCGCCACTACGGCCGCGCTTTTTGGAAATACGCGCGCAACCCCTCGGCCACGCTGTCGGCGTATTCGCGGAAGATGCTCGGCTGCTTTTTCCCGGCTACCTCGCGCATTCCTTCGTAATCGCCCGCCTCCACGCGCGCGAAAACTTCCTCGCTGTTCATCACGTAGGGCTCAAGATACACCGTCGGACAACTATAGAGCCGCGTCGCCATCAGGTTGCGCGCGAAAACGTAGCCGCTCGCGCCGAGCGGGGTGACGTTCCCGGTCTTGTATTGATACGGTGGCAGCCCGGTCGCTTTCGCCATCGTTAGGGCGATCGCCTCGGCGAGATCGAGCTCCTCCGGATAGGCGCCGCTCAGGAGCTTCTGCAACATCTCGCAACGCTCGTCATCCAGGTCGAGTTCCTCCTGCAGATAGGCGCCGTTCAGGAGCAGGTGAAGATGATTGTTAGGCACCAATGTGGGATTGGCCGGATCGCCCCACGGCTCCGCGTTAAAATGCAGACAAAGCACCAGATCGGGCTGGAGACGGTAGTTTACCAGGCCGACGCGCCGGCGGATTTCGCTGTTGCGATAAAAGAGCAGCTCCTCCTGCCAGCGGACGGTTTGTTCCTTCTGCGGGTCGGCCGCTCCGTCGAAATTTTCACGCGGATCCGCGAGCCCCGCATGGTGCAGGAGCTGCAGTGCGATCTCGCGGAAATCGGAGGGCCGATACGGGGTGAGGGGGTCCGCCTGCTTGCGCACGAAGGAAACCTTCGCGCCTAACGACTGTAAGCGTGGCGCGAGCAATTGCGCCACCTGCAGGGTCATGTCGCCCTCCTGGATCGGCCGCGCCTTTTTGATCTCGAACCAGCGCTCCTCCATCTTTGCCCAGCTGCCGCCGAGATGCCCGGGATCAAGCGCAATGTGGACGCCGGCGAGCGGGCCTGCACCGGCTGGCTTCGGCAGACCGCCCGGTGGATTCCAGGTGCGATCCAGCGGAAGGCGTTCGGCGCCGCTCTTCGCGAAGTGCAGCACGAAATAATCCTGCGTCCCTTTACTCTTCAAAATCCGCGCTTCATCCGGCGCCACCTTGATCAGTTCCTCGCTGATCCCGTGCGTGCAGTAGATGTCCTTCAGCAAGTGCGCGAACTCGTCGTGCGTGATCGTGGCCTGATATTTTTCCAGCTCATTCCAGTCCGGTTTGCGCCCGAGGGTGCTGAGGTTGGTTGCGATTTCGTTAGGCAATGCCTCGTCCGCCGCGCGCGCCGTCGAGGCGAGAGTCAGGAGCAGACCGGCGAGAGCACAGGTGAGGCGGCGGGCAAACATCGTCTTGGGATTTGCCAGTTTAATACGATGCTCGGCGATGCTCACGATTCTTTTCCTCGGCGACGTCGTGGGCGAGCCGGGACGGAGCGCGGTGATCGCGCGCCTCGCGGAATTGAAGCGTCAATGGAAGCTCGATTTCGCGATCGTAAATGGCGAGAACGCAGCCGCCGGACGCGGCATCACGCCACGCATCACGATCGATCTCTTGCGTGCTGGCGTCTCGGTCATAACGACCGGCGACCACATCTGGGACCAGAAGGAAATCGTGCCGTTTATCGACACCGAGCCACGGTTGTTGCGGCCGATCAATTACCCCAATGGCGCACCGGGCGCGGGCACGATCGTGCTCGAAACGGCAAAGGGAAAAATCGGCGTCATCAATGTGCAGGCGCGCACTTTCATGCAGCCGATTCTGGAGAATCCGTTCCCGCTCCTCGACGCCGCGGTCGCGCGGATGCGAGCCGAGACGCCGGTCATCATAGTCGATGCGCATGGCGAGACGACGAGCGAGAAAATCGCAATCGGCCGTTATCTCGATGGCCGCGTTTCCGCGGTTCTCGGCACGCATACGCATGTGCAGACGGCCGACGAGCAAATCTTCGAGAACGGCACCGCCTTCCTCTGCGACGCCGGGATGTGCGGCCCCGTCCGCTCGATTCTCGGGCGCGCAATCGAGCCGATCGTAGAGCGCTTTATTTCCAATCTGCCCGCCGCGTTTCCGGTCGCGCAGGGCGAGGTGCGTTTGCGCGGAGCACTCGTGGAGATCGACGGAACGACGGGCCGCGCGCTCCGCATCACCCGGGTGGACGAAGCCGCCGCGGCGACGCCAACCGAATCCTCCGCGTGACCGGAAGATTCCGGACGTTGCCCACGCTTGCAGCCGAATCTGCTTGCAGCCAAACTGCCCGCGCGTCCGAATAAAAGGGAGAAAACCATGATGATGAAAAACTTGAATCGAAATTTTATTGTGAGCGTTTTGCTCTCTTGGGCGGCTCTTTTCCCGTCTCTCGCCCGCGCCGACGACAAAGCCGATGCCTACAAGTTTGGCAAAGAAGGAATCGAAGCCGCCAAGAACAAGCAATGGGACAAGGCGATCGATCTTTTCCAGAAAGCGGTGAAAGCGGACCCGAAAGAAGCAAACAACTATAACAATCTCGGGCTGGCCTATAAAGGCGCGGGTAAATTGGACGAAGCAGACAAAGCCTTTTCCGGGGCGATCGAAGCGGGACCGGAGAATTACGCCGGCTATCTAAATCGCGGAATCGTTTACACCTCGCAGGAGAAATTCCCGCAGGCGATCGAGGATTTTAATCGCGCGGTAAAGCTCAAATCCGACAGTGTCCCGGCGCATCGTTTCCGCGCCTTTGCCTATCTGCAGCATAAGGACTACGCCAAGGCGGTGGAGGATTACAACGTTGTCCTGAAGGAGAAAGAGAACGACCTGGAAATCCTCGACCGGCGCGCGTTCGCCCTCTGGAATTTGAAAGAATACGACAAGGCGATCGCCGATTTTTCCAGGATCATCAAGGAGAAGCCCGAGGATAAGGAAGGTTATCTCGATCGCAGTTACGTTTACGAATTGAAGAACGACTTTGCGAAGGGGATCGCCGATTGCGATAAAGTTCTGACTCTCGATTCGAAAAACGAAGACGCCAAGAATCGCAAAGCCCGGCTCGAGTATCACGATAAGAACGGTAAACCGACCCCAACCCCGACCGCTCGTCCGCGCCGCACCCTGCCGCCGGAACCGGAAGCCACGCCCACGCCAAAACGTTCACGCGGACATTAATCCGGCCGCGAAGTATCCGGGCAGTCGGCTTCTCCCGTGCGCTGCCGCGAAGGCCCGCGCCGTGCGCCAGAACGCGAGAAGCGCACGGTATGCAGGCGTCGAATGCGCGTCCTACAAACCGAGCGCGCGGCGCATGACGCCGAGGGGCGGCGGCCGATCGAACCAGATTTCGAAAGCCTGCGCCCCCTGGTGCAGGAGCATCGTTAGGCCGGACGCGTGGCGCGCGCCCGCGGCTTGAGCGGCGGCGAGAAGAGCAGTCGGCTGGTAGTTGAGGTCGTAAACGAGATGACGCGGGCCGAGGAGCGCGCCGGGCAGCGGAGAGGGATCGTGAGGCTGCAAACCGAGCGGTGTTGCGTGCACAATGAGGTCGCTTTGCGCGAGCATCTCGCCTAACGAATCTGTCTCCCAGGGAACGGCGACGGCGTGAGCGGCTTCCCAGCTGCGCGCGAGTCTTTGCGCTTTGGCGAGGTCGCGGTTCACGAGCGTCAGGGCGGGGCAACCGGCGAGCGCGCACTGGGCTGCGACCGTCTGTCCTGCGCCGCCGCCTGCGCCGAGCACGAGCACGCGCAGATCGCGCAACTCGACGCCGAAACTCTCGCGAATCCCCCGTTCGAACCCGGGCCCATCGGTATTGGCGCCGAAGAGCTTGCCATCCTGAAAGCGGATCGTGTTGATCGCGCCGGCCTGCCGCGCAAATGAGTCCAATTCCTGAACTAACGAAAAGCCCGCGACCTTGTGCGGCACGGTGAGATTCAGGCCGACGAATCCCAGTTCCTCGAAGCACCGGAGTGCCGCCGGCAGTTCGTTAGGCAAAATGCGAAAGCGCGCATAGCGCAGGGCGAGACAGCATTCCGCGAGCGCAGCATTCTGCAGCGACGGCGAGAGTGAGTGCGCCACCGGGTCGCCGACCACGCCGAGGCGAATCGCTCCCGGGGCGTCGTCCGGAAGCGGACGCCAGGCCTGCAGATCCGCGAGGGTGTGGAAGCTTTTCACAAGCAAGATTGGGCGCGGTTGGCCGCGACGTGCGCTCTCTGCTAAAGTCGCGCCACCCGTATGACCCAGCCGCCTAACGAACCTCCTTCCGATTTCATCCGCGACATCGTCGCAGAAGATGTGCGCAGCGGAAAGCGCGCGAAAATTCACACCCGTTTCCCGCCCGAGCCTAACGGCTACCTGCACATCGGTCACACCAAGGCGATCTGCCTCAACTTCGGGATTGCGCACGAGTTTGGCGGCCTCTGCAACGTCCGCATGGACGACACCAACCCCGAGAAGGAAGAAGCGGAATACGTCAACTCCATCATGGCCGACATCCATTGGCTGATCGATGGCTGGGCTGACGAGAATCTCGGCCTCAATCAGAAATCAGAAATCAGAAATCAGCAATCAACAATTCGGCCTCCGCCCTTCTTCGCGTCGGATTATTTCGAGCCGATCTACGCCTTCGCGGTCCAGCTCGTTAGGGCAGGCAAAGCCTACGCCTGCGACATGACCCCGGAAGAGACCGACGAATACCGGCGCACGGGGAAGGAGGGCGCGTTCCGCGATCGCTCGATCGAGGAGAATCTCGATCTCCTCGCGCGCATGAAAGCGGGCGAATTTCCCGATGGCGCGCGCACCCTGCGCGCCAAGATCGACATGCAGGCGCCGAACATGTGGCTGCGCGATCCGGTGCTCTACCGCATCCGCCACGCCACCCATCATCACACCGGCGACGCCTGGTGCATTTACCCTCTCTACGATTTCGCCCATTGCCTGAGCGATTACCTCGAAGGCATCACCCACTCGCTCTGCACTCTGGAGTTTGAGGTGCACCGTCCGCTTTACGATTGGATCCTGGAGGCGCTCGAGCTTCCACGCGAGCTGCCGCAGCAGATTGAATTCGCGCGCTTGAACCTCACCTACACGGTGATGAGCAAGCGCAAACTCAAGCCGCTGGTTGACGGCGGATTCGTTAGGGGTTGGGATGATCCGCGCTTGCCGACCATCTCCGGAATGCGACGGCGCGGCGTCACAGCGAGTGTCCTCCGCGCCTTCTCCTATCACATCGGCATCACAAAATATCCCTCGCTCACCGAAGTCGACGCGCTCGAACACGCCATCCGTGCGGAGTTCAATGGCAGCGCCATCCGAAGGCTGGCGGTGCTCCGGCCGCTCAAGGTCGTGATCACGAATTACCCGGAAGGAAAAACGGAAGAGCTCGACGCGATCAACAATCCGGAAGATCCCAGCGCCGGCTCGCGCAAGCTGCCGTTCAGCCGCGAGCTCTATATCGAGAGCACCGATTTCATGGAAGTTCCGGTGCCGAAATATTTCCGCCTTAAGCCGGGCGGGGAAGTGCGCCTGAAATACGGCTACATCATCAAATGCGACGAAGTCGTCAAAGATTCGTTAGGCAAGGTCGTCGAACTGCGCTGCACCGCCGATCTCGAGAGCAAAACAGGCGGCGCGAACTCCCATCGCAAAGTCAAGGGCACGATCCATTGGGTGAGCGCGGCGCACGCGCTCGACGCCGAGGTGCGGCTATACGACCGGCTCTTCACCGTCCCCGATCCGGACGCGGATGGTGATTTCAAGGCCTTCATCAATCCGCAATCGCTCGAAGTCGTGACCGCCAAATGCGAACCGTCGTTAGGCGAAGCGCGCCCGGAGTTGCGCTACCAATTCGAGCGCCTCGCCTATTTTTCTCTCGATCCCGATTCGCGGCCCGACCATCTCGTCTTCAACCGCACGATTACCCTTCGCGACACTTGGGCGAAGGAAGCGAAGAAGCTGTAGCGGCGGCTGTGTCAGCCGCTCGGTTAGGTGATCACCCGCCCAGTTTGTCCTTAGGACGTCCCGTGCTTCTTTCGCGGGAGAGGATCACGTTTTTCCTCCAGGCATCCGCTTCCTCATGAGACCGAAACCGGTAATCGACTGGCCGAGCCCGGCAACTTGCGCTGAGGACAGCGCACGCTACAAACGTTAGCCCGAAATCAAAGCGAGGCCGCTATCAATCCGCGCGAGCACTTTTCTTTTCCCGAGAATCTCGAGCAGATGATAGAGGCTCGGACCCGCGTTGCTGCCGGTGACGGCGAGTCGAGTCGGATGGACGAGCGCGCCGACTTTGACGCCGAGTTGCGCTGCGGTCGCCTTGAGCGTCGTTTCCACGGAAGGAGCGTCGAACATCTCCAGCGCCTCGAATGCTTTGCGCAAGGCTTGCAGACGCGGCTTGTTTTCAGAGACGAAATGTTTCGCCACGCCTTCCGGCTGGTAGGTCAGCTCGTCGGTAAAATAGAAGCCGCAATAGGCGGGCAGCTCGCTGAAGAGCTTGAACTTTCCTTTGCACGTCTCAACGGCCGCGCGGACGTAGTCGTCGGGGAATTTCGTCGTGTCGATCCCAGCATTGGCGAGGGCGATGAGGGCGAGCGCGTGGAAGCGGGCGTCGGGCAATTCGCGCACATACTCGCCGTTGAGCCAGGTGCATTTCTCGAGGTCGAACGAAGCGTTTTTGCGATTGATTTTTTCCAACTCAAACAGTCCAACGACTTCTTCGATGGCGATCTTTTCGCGGTTATCCTTCGGCGACCAGCCGAGGAGGCAGAGATAATTGCGCACCGCTTCGGGTAGAAATCCTTCCTCGATGTAAGTGCGCACGCTCGCGCCCGCATCGCGCTTGCTCATCTTCGAGCCGTCCTGGTTGAGGATGAGAGGAATGTGCGCGAAACGCGGCGGCTCCGCCCCGAGCGCGCGGTAGAGCTCGATATGTTTCGGCGTGTTTGAGAGATGGTCCTCGCCGCGGATAACGTGGCTGATTTTCATCTCGAGGTCGTCGACCACGTTGACGAAATGGAAAATCCACGAGCCGTCGGGCCGGCGGAGGGTCATGTCGGGATGCGTTTCCGGATTCGTTAGGTCGAAATCGATCCGGCCGCAGACAATGTCGTCGACGATGACGTGCTCGCGTGGCGAGCGAAAACGGATGGCCCCCTTCTCCTCAAAAAGATAACCAGCCGACTCGAGGCGAGCGAGGTGGCGTTCGTAGATTTCGTTGCGTTCGCTTTGAAAGTAGGGACCGAGATCGCCGCCGGCCTGCGGGCCTTCGTCCCATTCGAGTCCCATCCAGCGGAGTCCGTCATAGATCGCGGCGGTCGCTTCGGTGGTGTTGCGCGCCTGGTCGGTGTCTTCGATGCGCAAGACCATCGTACCGCCATGATGCCGGGCGAAGAGCCAGTTAAACACCGCCGTGCGCGCGCCGCCAATATGGAGAAATCCAGTCGGTGAAGGAGCGAAGCGGACGCGGATGTTGGAGTTCATCGGGCAGTCCGCAGGTTGCGCAGATTCACGGAGATTGCCAGAGCGCTTTGTCCGTGCGCGGCACGGGTCGCTGAGGCCGGCCTGCTTTGTCGAGAGCCTGGACGCGCGGGAGGGACATGCTTCCGCATGTCCAGTCTCTATTACGGCACTGCCGCTTCTTTTGCGGCGTGCCCAGACTGCGGTCGAATCGCAATTACTCGATAAAAATCTTCCCGGCGCGCCGGCGCGCGTGCCTATCTCCCGGCAGATTCACTTTCGCAGTCCGTCCGTCAGTGGCGAGGAGGCTGCGAACTTCTTCGACCGCTTCGAAACCGACATCGCGCACGTCGCGTGCGCGCAACCAGCGCAGGATCGTGCGCCTCTGCAAAGGGAGCGGGAGAGCCGTCAACTCTTTCACGGCCAAAGTCTCACTCGTTGCCGACTCGTTAGGCAGGAGCATTTCGAGAAGCGCGTCCTCTTCCGCGAGCACACTGGCTGCGCGCCAAAGGTTCGCCCGCAGATCGCGGCCGAACTGCTCTTCCAGATTAGGAATGATCGTATGCCGCGTGCGGTTGCGGCGCGCGCCGAGTTCGGCGTTGCTTGCATCCTCGCGAAATTTGAGCCGATGTTCCGCGACGTAGTCGTCGATCTCCGCGCGCCAGACTCCGAGGAGGGGACGCACGATCTGGAGCGAGACCATGCTGCTGGCCTCCCGCATCGCGCCGAGCCCGCGCCCGCCCGCGCCGCGAAACAGGTTCATGAGAAACGTCTCGACCTGGTCGTCCGCGTGATGGGCGAGAAAGAGAACCCGGCAGCGGCGGCGGCGCGCAATTTTGGCGAAAAACGCGAGCCGCTCCATTCGGGCAGTGGTTTCGATCGATTGCTTTCTTTGGAGCGCGAGCGAGCGCACGTCGGCGGTGCCGCGCTCGTGGCAGAGGCCATGTTTTTTCGCGAGCCGTTCCACGAAGAGCGCATCCGTCCTGCCGGCACGCCCGCGGAGGCCGTGTTCGAGGTGGCAGACGATCAACTTGTGATAGCCGCGTGCCATCAACCAGTGCAGGAGCACAATCGAGTCGCGACCGCCCGAGACGCCGACGAGGTAGCGGCCGTCGTTAGGCAAGGCGGCCAGGCATTCGCTTTTCCAGCCCAGCTTCATGGCGTCTCCGCCGGGTGCAAGCCGCGTTCCCCCAGCCAGGGGGAACTTTGCCTAACGACGCGCTTCAGGCCGAAAGGCTCGACCGCTTTTCGACGAATGTGGTCGATCGCTTCCTCCACCGAGTCGGTCACGTAAAGAAGGCTCACGTCCTTCGCGCCGATCGCGCCGAGGCGCGCCATTTTTTCCAGGAGGCGGGTCAAATCCTGCCAGTAATCCGTCCCCATGACGACGATGGGGAAGTTTTGGATTTTGCCGGTCTGAATGAGGGTGAGTGCCTCGAACAATTCATCGAGTGTGCCCGCTCCACCGGGCAGGACGACGAAGGCGCAGGAATACTTCACGAGGAGCGTCTTGCGCACGAAGAAATAGCGGAGGGTGACGGAACGATCGAGGAACTCGTTAGGCGCTTGCTCGAGAGGAAGCTTGATATTGCAACCAACGGAGCGCCCGCCGACCTCGCGCGCGCCGCGATTGGCCGCTTCCATGAAGCCGGGACCGGCGCCGGTCATGACGGTGAAGCCGAGCCGGGCGAGGCTCGCCCCCATCCGGCGAGCCAGTTCGTAATAAGGGCTATCTGCTTTGATTCGCGCCGAGCCGAAGACCGTCACGCAGGGGCCGACGAAATGGAGGACGCGGAAGTCACGAAGGAAGTCGGCCATGATGCGAAAGGGAGTGAGCAATTCATCGAAGCGGGAGTGCGGCCCTTCGAGCATGGCCTCATCGGCGCGCTCGGCCGGAGCGATCGAAGCCGGGCCGACCGGCGGGTCGTTGCTGGACGGAACGTTCACCACTGATCGAATAGCAAGGTGCACGGGGTTGCACAATCTCCGACGAACGCAGGGCGAATGTGTGGGACTCTCCCGACCATCCTCGCACCCCGTCGCGTTATTCCTTGATCACTCCGATGCGAATGACACGGCAGAGGGCCTCGCTGTCCGCGGCGGGAATGGAGCGGCGCGGGCGGCGCGACATAGACGAAGCCCTGCAAGGGTGAACGAGTGCGCGAGCGAATCAATCGAACCTGCGCTTGGAATTACTCTTAAGCGTTTCAGCAGATGGCGCATCGAACCTTGTCCCCGGCGGGAATCGAACCCACATTTAAGGTTTAGGAAACCCTCGTTCTATCCGTTGAACTACGGGGACGATCGATTATCTGCTTCTTAGGTCATACGCCACTCCGCGTCGAGCAAAGTTGCCTCGAAAGTTCTCTTTCGGATATTCGTCACGGTCCGAAAAGCTGATGCCTTGGCCCGATTGGTCCCGGAGGCGCGCCTTACTTTGAGACGAGGGTTACCCGGCGAAAGGGCCGCAGCGACCAGTAGCCTACGGCGCCTGCCTTTGGTTGCGGCTTTCCCGTGAAATGAAGACGCCAGTAAACCGAAACCAGATGCTCCTTATCGCCACGGACGCGGCTGAACGAGGCCGTGACGGGTGCGAGTTTCTTGTAGGCAGCGTCGGCGCGCACGGTCGTATCGTGATGCGCCAGGAGGAGCATCCCGCCAAAAGCGACCAGGATCAGGACCAGGAGAATGAGGATGAGTTTCATATGATGGAGATTAGTCCGGAAAGACTGGCACGCTACTGCGAGAGGGATCGCCGCACCTTACGACGCTGCCGCAGCAGCGATGGATTGATGCGCTGTCATAAAGCAAAAACGCCTGCCGCGGCGATCGGCAGGCGCCTGCTTCCCATTCCTGGAATGCCGCGGCGCACCGCAGCTGGGAAATACACGTTACCCTATTGCGACATCCCCCTCGCGGGATCGCTCCAATCGCTCTGGCCAGTGCTACCCCCGACGGCTATCAACTCGAAAACATAGACGATGCCCGCGGTGAGACCCTTGAAGAGGATGGAGCGCGAGTTCCTAAAATCTTTGTTGTCTCGCCAAAAACCTTTTCCGGGGCTTTTTAACCTTAGCCACCGCGCACAAAAACCTTTTCCGTTCGTTAGAAAACCTCTCCCCTCGCGCTCTTAACCTTGTCGCGCACTCCGAACACATGGACCAGCCGGAAGTATTCAACCAAGAGGCGCGTGCACCCAAGGAAAGACGCAGCGCTACGGCACGGCCGTTAGCGTTAGATCATTCCCATCGCCGCCTTTGTAGCTGGCTTGGTAGTGATTAGGACCCGCGATGAGAGTGCATCCGTTCGGCAGGTTGGCAAAGCTGCCGTTGATGGATGTTGCGGAGGTGTTACTGATCACCGTGAAGACGGTGCCGACCGCTACTACCTCTGCTCCCGAGGATCGCAGGTCGAAGTGCGCGGAGCTATCGATGGTGATTCCGTCTGCCACCACTTTGTCGGCTTTCTCTTTCTTAGTGTTCACCCTCCAGATGTAAGTGCCATCGCTTGCAAAGATGAGCGCGCTTTTGATCGTCAGTATCTTCGGCCGGCTCAGCCCAACGTTGGTTTCCAAGAATGCTCCTGGCCCGTCCCCTGTGCCCACTGTGACGGCGCCCGCGATGGTGCCGCTGCCGCCCAACGTTCCAGCGTTGACGTTGACCACTCCAGTCCCCGTGCCCGAACCGCTCGAGTTACTGATCACCAAACGCCCCTCACCCACGATCGTTCCACCAGAATAAGTGTTGGCGCCGCTCAAGCTCAACCTCCCACGACCAATTTTAGTTAGCGACCCGGCGCCTTGCTCTCCGCTGGGGCCGCCATCCAGGAGGGAACCAGAGTAAACTGTGTTCTGGCCATTACTCCCGATCGCAAGATTCAATCCGCCGAGAAAGACGGAACCGAGTCCTTTCAGCAAACCAATCGTCATGCCCGGTGCATCGTGGTTACTGATATCGAGATAAGCGTCGTCGAGTAACTCGATTGATGCTGTGCCGCCACTGCTCGCACGAAAAAAGGAAATGTTTGCGGCAGTTCCCCCGCTTCCGCCCGCCGCCGTCAGCTTGGCGGCCCCAGCCGTGCTCATACCGGAAAACTGCGTTTGTCCTCCAGATGCGCCTATCTGTTCGCCACCGCTCGCCGTAACAGTCGCATTCTCTGCGGAAGAGTTCCCTGTAAACACGGTTGTGCCACCTTGGACGCCTCCGTTGCCTCCACCGCCGCCAGCTATGATTATCGCTTGCGCCGCCGTGGAGTAATTCCTAAAAATCAGCAGCCCGCCCGAGTAGGCCGCCGAGGCTTTAGCGCCTTCTGCGAATAAGGTGGCGCTGCCCGCGGTTGAGTGATCATAAAAGGTCGTCTCGGCGCCCAGGTCAAAATTTACCAAACCGCCGAGCGTATCGATTACCGATGTGCCGGCGCTGGCTGTCCTAACGAAGCCGAGCGCCCCGGGAGCCCTTCCGAAAGGCCCAGGAAGGGGGCGAAGTGTCTGGACTGCGAGAGAATCGTTCTGCACTCCTGCCCCGCCAATAGAAAAAAGGACTCCCGGCTTCACGTCGATAGAGTAGGCTGGCGCCTGACCTTGGAAGACAATAGCGCCAATCTGCGTATTGGCCGAAACGGAGAGCGAAGTTGTGCTGCTCAAGTCGAACGCGGCGGTTTGATCGCCTCCGTTTGGAACGGTACTCGGCGTCCAGTTGGCGGCGGTGTTCCAGTTGCGGCTGGTTGGGTTGAGATTCCATGTCGCGCTGTCCGCATGAACGGCGCGAACTGCAAGGAGCAACGCGAGTTGAGTCAGGGCAAGGAAACTCAGGAATTGGAGGCGAGGAAATTTCATGGCCTTTCTGTTAGCTGAGCCGTGTTGGCGAAGTAAAGGCATTTTTTGCGAAAAACGGGACTTCTAGCCACCCGAGCTTTTCCGGCCCCTCGCGTTGTTGATTTCGGGAATTGTAAGCCGTGCGCGCAAAGGAAATGCTTTGGGTCAGCGCCTTCGAGGCCCTGCAACTCTTTGAAAGCCAGCCACTGAATTTAATTTTATTCGGAACTGCTTGATCAGCGATTATCTGCAAACGCTTTCACTGATAACGCTGACAATCCATCCCCTCGACAGCGCTGCCAGGCGTAACGGTCGATCCCTTCCATGATAGTTTGGCGGTTCCATAAACACTTTGGCCGTTGCTAAGGCCGTCTACAGGGACCTCTGTCGTTGCTTTGTGAACAGTCTCCAG
>JBBSGS010000057.1:0-13423 GCA_038253875.1 Chthoniobacterales bacterium | reverse complement strand
GCGCGCGCGTCAGCCAATCCACCGCCGAAAAAAATCGCGTCGCCCTCGCGCGTCGCAAAGCGACGCGTCTACAGGCTCACGACCGTGATCTCCGGGCGGCAATTAATCCGCACCGGCCACATGTAGGTGCCGATGCCGGCGTTGACGTAGAGCGGTCCGCCTAACGAATCGAACCGGCCTTGATCGTAACGACCAACACCATAGGGGAGCACGAGCGCGCCGTAAAACGGCAAGCGGACCTGCCCGCCGTGCGAATGTCCCGCGAGAATTAGATCAAAGCGGCGCCCGTCGAGCCGATCGGCTTGCGTCGGATAGTGGACGAGGAGGATGCGGCGCACGGCGCGCGGGTCGCCCAAGGCATGCACTCCGCGCAATCCCATCCCGATCAGCTCGATTCCCTCCTTTTCCAGAACGACGTTGCGATCCTCCAGCCAGGCGCCGCCGGTCGCGCTGAAGGCCGCTGCATACTGCCTGAAATCGGCCCGGCTGCCGTAATCCCAATTCCCGGGGCAGCCGTACACTGGACCTTTGATCTGACGAATGAAATCGAGAGCCGCCGGAGCGAAACGCGCCTTTTCCACGAGGTCGCCGGTGAAGCAGACAAAATCCGGCTCGAGCCCGTTGATTGTCCGCACCACTTTCGCGGCGTAATCCGCGTCCCCTTTGTAATGCCAGTCGCTGAAGTGGACGAAGCGGTTTGAGGGCCCGGGATAGAGCTCGAGTTTGGTTAGGCGCAGCCAGGTGGGCTCGGCAAAACGTCCGTCCAGGCCCGCCACCGCGGGCAGGGCGCAGAGGCCGAGGCCAAGGAATCTTCGCCGGGTGATCCTGCGCATTGTTCGTTAGTCTGGAAAAGTGAGGAGACGCACATAGCCTTTGCCGCTCTCTGTGAGGTGCGCGTTCGCGCCGTGCCCGGCGACGTTGCCGCGGGTGAGATAACGGCTGTCGATCGCGCTCGGCTTCATGTAGGAGAGTCGCGCTTCGCTCACCGTTTGCGCGCTCGGCGCCAGCCGCAAAGGCAGGCCCGAACGCGCGAAGGAGATTTCCCACGAGGCCGGCTTTTCGTTAGGCCCGTCGCCGATCATCCACGGATAACGCCGCGGAAGCTGAAAGTTGGGCGTGTTCGGCACAATCACTTTGAAGAAAACCTCCTCGCGCGCGAGGAACGCCGGAATGGTGAGCGATGGATTCGCGCGCAGCGCGATAAAGAGCCGCGGCAGATCGAGCCCCGTGAGATTGATCCCGTTGTAGATGCCATGGCGGTTCCGCTCGTTCTTGAAGAAAGTGTCGTGCCACTGCTCGAAGTGATCGTTGAGGAGGAGATTCAACTCGACGTGCACATGGGCGCGTTCGCGATTGATGCCCTCGCCGGTGTGCCCGAGGACGGCGAGTTTGTCGCCCTGCTTCACGACCGCGCCGGGTTCCACTGCGATCGTGTTGAGATGGGCGTAAAGACTGTAATACGAACAGCCGCCCCAGCGATGCTCGACGACAACGTAGCGTCCGTAATTCGAAGTGCCCGCGGCGCGGCTCACATAAACGACCTTCCCATCGGCGATCGCGCGGACCTCGTCGAGCGGTTCCCCTCGCGCGTCCCGGTGGAGAGGGCGGATATCCATGCCCTCGTGAAAACGGGTGTAAACCGCGCCCTCAGCCGTCGCCACTGGATCGCGTACGAACCCGTATTGACCACCCTCCCACGGATAAGAAATGGCGCCGTGAAGGTTGCGTTCGATGAACTGGTAGAACTCAGAGTAATGCCCGCTGAAGAGCGCGTGGTTATCCGTCGGGAGCGCCAGGTTGAGAGGCTCTTCGGCTCGCGCCGCCATTGTGGAGAGGAAGAGGAGCGCGCAGGTCCGCCGCCAGCGGCTCATTTTTTCTTGTGGCGACCGAGGAGTTTCCAATCCTTCGCCATCAGCTTGATGTCGGCTTCGGTGAGGCCGGAGGCGAGATAAATCTTGCCGTCGGAAACGCGCCGATCCACCTGCAGCTCGGTCAGTGCTCTGCCATCGACGAAGACAAAAAGTAACGACCCTCGGCGCTCCACGCTCAACGTATCGAGAACCGTCCGGCCGTGATCATCGAGCTGGAGAAGCGCGCCGTAGCTGAGATTGTCGGCCGAGCGATACGGGTAAAAAGCTTTCACTTCGCGCTCCGTCAGCCAGGCGGTCTTTTCGATGAAAACGTTCTTTCCGCTGAGCGCGCGAATCGGTTGCGCGAAGACGGCGCCGTCGTTTTCGTTCGCGGCCACATGCACCCGGAAAGTGCAATGCGACGCCCCGGAGGCGGAGGCGGCGAGCAGAAAAAGCAGTGCGGCCGCGAGCGCGTTCCTCATCGCCGATTGATAAAGGGTTTGACAGTTTTTGCAACGTCGGCCTCTTAGGGGCGATGAGACGAACGCCCCTCTTGGCTGCATTGATTGTGCTCGCCGCGCCTGCGCTTGCCTTCGCCCAGGAGCGGTCCGTGCCCAAGCGCGGCTTGCTTGGCCGAATGCTCCATCCTTTCAGTTCGACCGAAAAAATTCCGGAATATCGCAACCAGAAGCTGCGCGGCCTTCAGCTCAGCGTAACGCTTCCATCCGAGCCGGTAAAACTCTCGGAGATGCGGCAACTCCCGGTCACCGTTACCCTAACGAATCGAGGCGATCGCGCAGTCGAGCTGAGTTTTCCGACCGCGCAGCGCATCGAGATTTATCTACACGACGCCGCTGGGCGAGTTGTCACCCGTTGGTCGGACAACCGCGCCTTCGAAGCCACCTCCGCGACCATCCTGGTCAATCCCAACGAGCACCTCGAGTATTCCGAAACGATCGCGACACGCGAACTGTCCCCGGGCAGAGTCTTCACCGTGGAAGCGTTGGTTCCGGCTTATTCGGAGCTGGACGTAAAGCGCAAATCGCTCGCCGCGCCGTGACTGTAGATGCTTCGCTCCGCGAAGCGCGGCGCTAACCCCGCACATTTCGCCGACACAAAGAAATACGAACGTCATTTCCGCGCTTCGCAGGGCGAAGCGTTTACAGCGAAGCCAGAGTGCGCCTCTTCTCCGACTACCACATGCACCCCCAGGGACATCGCCTGCAGCCCTACACGCAGGCGCTTCTCCAGCCGTGGGCCGATCACGCGCGCACGATCGGCCTGCGCGACATCGCCCTAACGGATCACGATCGCTATCACGAAGGAGTCGACTTCGACGAAATCGAACAGCTTCGGACGGCCAATCCCGATCTGAAAATCCGCGCCGGCATCGAGATCGATAACGACCCGATCCATTCCGATGCGGGTCGGCGTTGGGTCGAGGCGAATTGGGATCGACTCGATTTCATCCTCGGTTCCGTCCATTTCCTGCGCGGCGACTGGCCTTTCGATCACGCCGGCGAGGAGGCGGAATTCGAACGCCGCGACCTCAACGAAGTTTACGCCGATTACTACGAGCGCATCCGCGCAATGGCGCGAAGCGGGCTCGTCGATTGTATGTCGCACCTCGACCTGGTGAAGATTTTTGGCTTCCGCCCGACTAACGACTTCAGCGATGTGCTCGATGGCGTTCTTTCCGAAATCCGCACGGCTGATCTCGCCATGGAGTTGTCGACCGCAGGCTGGCGCAAACCGGTCGGGGAGCTGTATCCAAGCGACGAAATCATACGGCGCGCCCAAAGGAAGGGGATTCCTATTACGACCGCGTCGGACGCGCATTCGTATGTGCAACAGGGAGAAAATTTCCAGCGGCTCGGGGAAAAGATGGTGCGAATGGGAATCGATGAGGTTTGTGTTTTCGAGCGTCATCAGCGGCGGATGGTGGCGTTGTAGGCGGGCGCGTCGGGGCGCGCTCGGACGAACGCGCCCTCGCACGTTCAGAGCCTGGACATGCGGAAGCATGTCCCTCCAGGCGGCGCTTTGCGCCCTTTTGCTTGCCGCGCCGGCCTCCTTCGGTGCCGCGCCCGGGTCGGAGGCGATCTTCGCCCAGGTCGTTAGGCAGGCACAGGCCGCGGCCGCCGCTCCGTTTCAGCCTAACGAGTCAAGGTTGCCGGAAATTTTACGCCGTCTGAATTACGATACCTATCGCGACATTACCTTCCGCCGGGAGCACTCGCTTTGGCACGACGCTAGCGAGCCCTTCGAGGTTCAATTTTTTCATCCCGGTTACCTCTTCGATCACCCGGTGCAAATCCATCAAATCGTCGATGGAGAAATCACGGCGGTGCCGTTCAGTCCAAGATATTTTCGTTACCCGGATTTCGATCTGACCGCGCTCCAGAATAACGATGCGCTGGGCTTCGTGGGGTTTCGGATTCTTTATCCGCTTAATCGCCCGGGCCGTCTTGACGAGGTCATTTCCTTTCTCGGGACGAACTACTTCCGCGCTCTAGGGTCAGGTCAGGTTTACGGCCTCTCCGCACGCGGGACCGCGCTCAACACAGGCGAGAATACGACGGAGGAGTTCCCGATCTTTCGCGAATTCTGGCTTTGCCGGCCGCAACCTGGCGCGCGGCAAATGCAGTTCTTTGCCTTGCTCGACAGCCCGAGCGTCGCCGGAGCCTATCGTTTCCTGCTTACGCCGGGGAAGGAGACGCGCGTTGAAATCGAGGCGCACCTTTTCTTCCGTAAACCGGTCGCGGCCCTGGGCCTGGCGCCACTCACGAGCATGTTCTGGCGCGGCGAAAAGGAGCCGCGCCCGCCTAACGACCCGCGCCCGGAGGTGCACGACTCGGATGGCCTGATGATCGACCAAGAGTGGCATCGACTCCACCAGGTGGCCAGAGTGACCACGCAGGAGTTTCCGGAGAGTCATCCAAAAAATCTTGCCCTGCTTCAGCGTGATCGGGCGCCCACGCATTATCGCGATCGCGAGGCGAAGTATGAGCGGCGTCCGAGCGTCCAGGTGGAGCCGTTAGGCGACTGGGGCGCCGGCTCCGTCCGGCTGCTGCAATTGCCGGCTCAGAACGAATACAACGACAACGTGGTCGTGTTTTGGCAGCCCAAAAAATTACCGCAAGCAGGCGATCGCCTCGATTTCAAGTACCGCCTGCGTTGGTTTCTCGAGGCTTCGAATAAACCGTGAGCGCGCGGCGTCGGATGGAACTCAGAAATGAACCTTCCGTCGCACCCATCGCAGAAATGGAACGAAGCCCACCGCAGGGCTGAAACCTACCTGCGCCTTTTGCGCGGTGAGTTCGGCCGCCGCGAACGCCAGCTCGCGGCCCTTGCCCTCAACTCAGCGCGCGGACAGATACAGCAGCATCACGATGCACACCCGGTGACTCTCGTGATGGAGGCGCTCTTCGGTTTCCTGTCGGGCGCGCCGGCGAAGATGCCGGCGATGACGCCGCCGCTGCAGCGCGCGACGATGTTGCCGGAGCCGATGGAATTTCCCGTGCACGATTGGCTGCGCGGATTCTTCCGCCGGCTCGGCCGGAAGTAATCCAGCGCGATGGATTCTTTTCCCAGCCCCGGGGCTGAGCGCACGCTCGGCTCTTCCGAGATCGCCGGTTGGACGCACGCCGTCGCCGCGGACAAACACGAGCGGCGTTGGGCTTTCATGTTCCTGATCGGACTGCTCACGCTCATGGCGATGGCGTTTGAAATGAGCGTGCTCGGAGCGGAAGGCTGGACGCCGATCAACATTGCCCTGCTCGTTCTTTTCCTCCTGCTTTTCACGCATGTCGCCATCGGTTTTTGCCAGGCTTTCCTTGGGTTTCTCATCTCCATGGAGGGCGCGCCAACTGCCGCCGCGCTGCCCGACGAGGAGAAAGATTTCGCCACCCTGCCAGTGACGGCGATCGTCGTGCCGATTTATCACGAGGAAGTCGCGCCGGTCTTCGCGCGCCTGCAGGTGATGCATGATGCCCTGCGCTCGTTAGGCGCAGCCGAGCGTTTTCATTTTTTCGTTTTAAGCGACTCGACGGATCGGGAAAAAGCCGCCGAGGAAGAGCACGCCTGGGCACGTTTCGTCGCCGCAACCGGCAGTGCCGGTCGCGTCTTCTATCGCCGCCGCGCGCTTCCTTTGAATCGCAAGAGCGGTAACATTGCCGATTTTTGCCGGCGTTGGGGCAGCCAGTATCGCTACATGATCTGCCTCGATGCCGACAGTTTGATGAGCGCGGACACTCTCGTCGTACTCGTTAGGCGGATGGAGCGCAATCATCGCATCGGGATTCTCCAGACCGTCCCGCAAGCGATCAACGGCCGGACGATCTGGAGCCGGCTGCAGCAGTTCTCGATGTCGGTCTACGGCCCGATCTTCGCGGCCGGCGCGAACTTCTGGCAGCAGGAGGAGAGCAATTTTTGGGGACACAACGCGATCATTAGGCTCGCGCCGTTCATGCAACATTGTGCGCTGCCGGAACTGCCCGGCCGGAGCGCGATCGGGCGACGTCCGATGAGTCACGACTTCGTCGAGGCCGCGCTCATGCGCCGTGCCGGATGGGAAGTACATCTCGCCAACGATCTGCGCGGCAGTTATGAAGAAACGCCCCCGACCGTGATCGAGCACCTGAAGCGCGATCGTCGCTGGTGTCAGGGCAATTTGCAACACTGGCCGCTCGCTCTTGCCCGCGGCTTCAGGCCGGTGACGCGTTTTCATTTTTTGCACGGCATTTTTTCTTTTGTCGCTTCGCCCCTGCTGGTGGTTGTCCTCCTTTTGGGTTTCGTGAAAAATCTCGGGCCGGCCCCGTTAAGTGATGGCCTCTTCGCTGATGCGGCCCGCGCGCAAACTGCACTTATTCTTTTCGCATTCACCATGCTTCTGCTGCTCCTGCCGAAATTTCTCGCGCTCGGGCTGGCGCTTAAAAGTGGTCGCGCA
Source organism: Chthoniobacterales bacterium (assembly GCA_038253875.1). Taxonomy (GTDB): domain Bacteria; phylum Verrucomicrobiota; class Verrucomicrobiia; order Chthoniobacterales; family UBA10450; genus Palsa-1392. Next base: position 6,628 of record JBBSGS010000057.1, on the reverse strand, counting down.
AGAGAGTTTGGCGGCGTCGCCAAAATGATTGGGAGCGCGTTCGCGGAAATCCTTTGCTCTGCGTTGATCGCGCCGGTTTTTCTTTACTTCCACGCGAAATTCGTCCTCTTCAGTCTGCTCGGTAAAAAGGTAGAGTGGCACGCGCAGCAACGCGGTTGTGAGGAAGGGCTGGCCTGGCGGGAAGCGCGCGAAGTTTTTGGCCTAACGACACTGCTGGGCATTTTCGTTAGTATCAGCACCGGGTGGCTGACGCCCGGCTATTTCTTTTGGCTCCTGCCGATCATGCTCGGCTGGCTCCTGGCTATTCCGCTGACTGCGCTTCTCGGAAACCGGGAATTGGGGAGGGCCGCGCAACGTCTGGGATTCTTCCTCGTTCCGAGCGAACTGCATCCTGCGAGTGAAATCCAGGCTCTCAAGCGGGCGGAGCGCCATGAGGAGCTGGGTTCACATGCTGGCGCCGCCGCGATTCTCGATCCGATCAGACACCAAGCACTCATTTGCCTAACGAATGATTGCGAGCTCGCCCTGCACCGCCAGCTTTGGAGTACGCCTTCAGCCGAGCTTGCACCCACGTTGCGTCGCGGCCTGGCGCAAATGGAACGCTACGCGGCCTGTAGACGTTTCACTCCGCGAAGCGCGGCACCCGCTCGACCGCAAAACCTACCTCTACGCTGCGTTGGCCAGGCGGAGCGCTTCGTTCTCTGCGCCCGCTCGAATCTCTCTGCCATATGGACACGCAGCTGTGGCGTGCGGCCTTGGAACCTGCGCGGCGTCGTGCAAAACCTGGTCGAGCGCGGCGAAGCCGATTGGTTTTTGCAGAACCGCAAGCGCTCCCGACGACTGCGGCGCCAGAGCTCGATGTTCGCTCAGCCCGGAGAGGAAGAGGATGCGGCCCGACGGATCGTCGCTCAGAATATTCCGGCAGGCAGTGAGGCCGTTGAGTCCGCTCATTGCGAAATCCATGAGCACAATATGCGGTTTGTGCCGGCGATAGGAACGGATGGCAGCAAGACCCGAGTGCACGATATCGACAACCTCGTGTCCGCCGCTGCGGACCATTTCGGCCAGCATCAGCGCGAACTGCCTCTCGTCGTCGGCAATCAGTACCCGCACCCCCATCCATGCAGAAGGTTTCATGCCTAACGGGGCAAAAATTTGCGTTCCGCCGACCCGCGTCCTGAACTCGCCTGACGAGGTGGATTCACTTGGCGCCGCGGTGCGCGGCCTGAGTCTTGCTACGCTAGCGCTGAGTATGAAGGAAAGCCTGAAAATCCTCGCCGTCGAAGATGAAACCGCCGTCGCGCAGCTCCTCGCGTTGGTGCTTTGCGGTCCGTCCTGCCGGGTGACGACAGCCTGCAACGGCGCGCAAGCGCTGCAGAAAATCGCCGCGGCTTCCGATCCGTTTGATGTCGTCATAACTGATCACCAGATGCCCGAAGTAACCGGGCTGGAACTGGTGCGCCAACTGCGCGCCCATCATTTTGGCGGCAAGATCGCCGTGCTCTCAGCGCACCTGAACGAGAAAAACGTTCATGCCTACGAAGATCTGAGCGTGGATCTGATGCTTTCGAAACCATTCGATGTCGACGAGCTGCGTCACGCCATCGAAGTGCTCTCGAGCGAAGATTCGATCGCCGCCTGAGGCGGGTGGGCGTCAGAACGCGCGCGCAAGTGCTCTTCGTCCCGACGTAGTCGTTGATTCGCGGATCACCCTCGCGCGATCCATCATCGCAAGTGGCGACGACAACAATTGCAGGTCGCCCGTAACGGCTGCGATTAGCCCGGATTGATCCCGTCCGGAAAGAATCCCCCATGAAGCGCGCCTGGCGCGAAGTAAACGATGTTCAAGACTTGTCGTGCCGTCCGGGCGAAGGCGATTCCATTGCTGTCGCTCGGGACGATGTTGAAGGAGCCGTCCCTTCTGCTGATGCCCTGATCGTCGTCCGATGATCCGTCAAGCGCGTCGCGCAAATCCGAGATTTTTTTCACGGCATCAATCACTCCGTGCCCTTCATCAAGCAAGGTCGTGCGAATAACCGCTGCGTGGTAGGCTTCCACGGCCAGGATGCCCGCGGCCGCGCTGAGAACGCTCTTATTCGTGAGCAGCCCCGCCGCGCCGTGATAAGCGGTGACGCCAACGTCTTCAAAAACAAAAGCGCCGAGCAAAAAGTTCACATCGTTGGCGAATGGATTGAAGAATCCATCGGCAGGCACCAGGCCTGCAGCTCGGGCGAGTTGGTTCCAACTAGTACTGAGGTTGATCTCGGGACGAGCCACAGGCGTAATTCCCAAAGATTGCAGCGCAGTGCGGATATAAGTCACGTGTCTGCGTTCGTCCTGCGCGATTTCCCGTGCATACTCTTCTACGGCAGCGTCAGCGAAGGGAACTTTTGGGTTCTCTTTCACCGAGGTGGGTCCCGGATTACCCGAGCCGGAGACACCGATTCCTTCCTCTTCGATACCGTGACCCGTGACGGCATAGGTGTAATACTCTGCTTCGAGATATTCAAGGTTGAGTGCGAACTGCAGCACCGCGACGTCTTCATTAGAGCCGCTGGTTTGTGCCTGCGCCTCCGTCCGCGAAGCGAGGTAGTTCAGGCCCGTCAAGCCCGCCGCGCCGAGGCCCAGGCGTTTGAGCATTTGGCGCCGGCTGCTCTGCTTGCGGGTGATTAGTTGGTTAATTGCAGAATCGGGATCCAGATTTTTCATGTTCTATCTTGGTTTGAAGTCAATTGAAAATGCGCAGCAGCTCGGAGCATGCGCGTGATTTCAATTGATACGCCCGCAGCCATTGGCTGGATGCATTACATTTCGTAGGCGAGCGCAGACGGGCTTTTTTCAAAAAACGCGACCGACGCCTTTGGGGTGGGGTGCGATCTTTTGTTCATAGGTAAATGAACAAGAGCGACCCTAACGGGATTCGAACCCGTGTTACCGCCGTGAAAGGGCGGTGTCCTAGGCCACTGGACGATAGGGTCGGGAGAGCGCCCAATATCTGAAGCCGACCCCGATCTGGCAAGGGATTTCAGGCAGCGGTCGGGCGCAGGTTTTTCAACAGTCCGGCCGTGCGCTCGGTCGCGCCCCGGTGAGGATTGAGTACTGCGCGGGCCTTGCGGACAAGGCGGGCGCGCGCAGCAGAGTCGCGCAAAAGGCCGGCCGCAGCCGTCGTTAGGCCAAATTCATCGTTGAGCTGGAGCGCGCCTCCCGCTGCAACCAGGGATTGCGCCAGGCGGGCGAAATTTTCCATGTGTGGACCGAAGATGACCGGCCGATTCGCGACGATCGCTTCCACAGGATTCTGTCCGCCGCGCGCGGTCAGACTTTTCCCCATGAAGACAAGCGTGGCCACCGAGTACCAATCGCGCAGCTCGCCGGTGGTATCGAGAAGGAGACAGTCATGCGCCGTCGACGCAGAACTGGCTTCGCTGCGACAGATCGGCGGCAACCCCAGCTCCCGCAGCCGATTCGCGATTTCTCCCGCGCGCTCCACGTGGCGCGGCGCGATGATGAGAAAGAGATTTGGGAATTCCTTGCGGAGTTGCTCGAACACGCCGGCCAAAATCTCCTCCTCTCCCGAATGGGTGCTTCCGCCCAAGAGAATCGATCGGACCGGATCGATCCCCAGCCTTTGTAGAACGGCGCGCGGCTGCTCTGGATTCGGCGCGACGTTTTTGGGATCGAACTTGATGCTGCCGACCGGTTGAATCCGGGCCCGGCTGACGCCTAACGACTCCCAGCGCGCGACATCTTCCGGTTCCTGCACGCAGACCAGGTCGAGCCTCTGGAAATATGGCCTAACGAGTGGCTTGAACTTCTGAAAACGACGCTCCGAACGCAGCGAGAGCCGCGCGTTGACGAGCGCGATCGGAATTTTTCGCCGGTGCGCGATCGCGGTCAGGTTCGGCCACACCTCCGCTTCCACGAGAATGATCCGCACCGGACGAATGAGCGCGAAGGCCCGGCGCATGACCGGCCAGAAATCGAGCGGCGTGTAGATCACTTCCATCCAGGCCGGCGCCTGCCGCCGCGCGAGTGCAAAGCCGGTCGTCGTGGTGGTGGTTAACGCGACGCGCAGGTCGGGCTCACCCTCTTTCATCGTCGCCACGAGCTTGAGCGCGATCATGACCTCGCCCACACTGACGGCATGCACCCAGGTGCGGATCCCCGCAGAGAGCGCGCGGCGGGTATCGCCATCGTAGAGCCCGAGCCGCTGGCCAAACTTTTCCCGGTAATTCCCACGCTGAAGCATCTTCCTCAGGTAGCGCGGCAGAAAAACGAGGAGCGCCAGCGGAAAAAACAGGTTGTAGATGAACCGGATCATCGGGACGAGTGCGAGAGAGCGACCATGGTCTGGAGTAAGTCGCTCAGATAGCGTGCGGGTCTCGTCCGGCAGCTGCCGGAGGGAGCGCGCCCCGCGGTCGCGGACTTCCGGCGGTACGCGGGCGTCACACACAAATGAAAGTTCGCGAAAGCGGGACGCCATCGCCAGGCACGCGAGACGCGCGCGCTACCCGGAGAGCGCAGCCAGCCCCTTTCTCGAGATCGAAGTCTCATGGCGAGGCGAGGCCCCACTGGCATTCTTTCGTTGCAGGAAGATCGTTTCTGTGGCGCCGTAGGTCTTGCGCCCCCCGACATCCCAGAAATCGGTCGAGGGCAAGCGCTCGGCCGGGCGCTTCTCGAGAACGAAAATTCCTTCATTCGTTAGGCGCTTGGGCAGACGATCGTTGCGCAGGAGCAGCTTCGTGAAGCTATCGCCCAGTTTCGACTTGTCGTAGGGCGGGTCGGCAAAAATCAAATCGTAGGTTTCGGCTGTGCTCGAATGCGTGAGAAAATCGAAAACGTCCTGCTTTCGAATCCGTCCTTCCAAGTGGGTCCTGGCCAGATTGCGCGCGATCGCAGCGTTGGCCAGACGATCGCTCTCCACGAACATCGCGGAAGCGGCGCCACGGCTGAGTGCTTCGAGGCCAAGTGCGCCGGTGCCGGCGAAAAGATCGAGCACGCGGGCGCCGATGACGCGTTCGCCGAGGCTGGAAAAGATGGCGGCCTTCACCCGGTCCATCGTCGGCCGGATGTCGTTCTTCGGCACATCGAGCCGGATGCCGCCGGCGCTGCCGGCGATTACTCTCATGGCGTCGGGGCGGGCGTGACGGAAGCCGCCGGCGTGGCGTCGTTAGGCGGGACGCTCTCCGTGGGGTCGTTAGGCGCTGGTGTTGCTGTGGGCGAGGCTGTTGGCGAGACTTTGGTCTGCGGCTTTTTCTTTTTCGCGTGGCCGAAGAGGCTATTGATCACTCCTCCCAGGTCGCGCAGGTCGTGCCCCACCACTTTGTCCATCAGGTCCGTCTTCGGCCGGTCGAGCGTTCCGCTGATGTGAAAATCGACCGCGGCATAGCCCGGAGGCTGGTTGAGCGGTTGGAAGTTTTCCCGGATCGGCGCGAAGAGCTGCCGCCGGATTTTGTCGTTCAAGGCCAGTTGCGAGGCGAGCTGCAACTTGCCGTTGAAGTTGATTGTGCCGGTGGCGGAGAGGCGAACGTTAGGCGAGCGCAGGAGCAGTCGATCGACGGTCACGATGCCGGGGCTGATGTGGAAATGGACCTCTGCCTGTTCCAGCTGCAGTTGCATCAATTCGTCGATCTGAAGAATCTGGCCGAGGGCAACGAGCAGGCTGTACTGTTGCAATTTTCCGTCGCGCAGAATAATTTCGCCGTGGCCGTTGATCGCGTTGCTGTCCGCGGTCTTGCCGGCGGCGTCGAGGAATCCTTCCACCCGGCCTTCGATCACACCGGGCGGACCGCCAGCGTTGGTCATCAATTTTTCGGCCTGGAGGTCGCGGAATTTTACGCTTGCGTGAAAAGGGGAATCCACCGTTTGCAATTGCATCTCGAAGTGTCCGCTCAGCTGCCCGCTCGCCGCCTGGGCCGAGATGTTCGAGAAGGCCAGGCCCTCGGGATCGTAATGCAGCGGCGAGTCGAGCCGCTCGATGAAGAAACGATCGCGCAACGAAATCTTCGCGATGTGAGCGCTGCCCTTAACCGCGGTCGCGGTACGGAAGCTGGAGGTAAAATCGAGCCCACTGAATTTCGCGACCACCCGGCCGGCGGAATCGAGAAAAGTAAAATTGCCCTCGCGCAGATTGACGCGTTGCACCTCGGGCGTGAAAGGTAGTGGCTGCTCCGCGGCGGCGATCCTATTCTCGTTAGGCGGAGCGGATAAAGCGGCGGTCGCTGCCGGTGCGGATGATTCCGGAGCGAGGGATTTCGCGGGAGTGGCCGCGGCCGCCCACGCCGCTCGCGGGGAAGGGACGCGCCGCTCCGGCGGCAGAGCCGGCAGCCGCCATTTGCCGGCTGAATTTTGCGCCCAAACCACTTCCGGTTTGATCAACGAGACCTGCCGAATGACCAACCGATCGGAGAAAAGCGACCAGAAGTGCACCCGCAATTGAAAAGTCTGCGCGCGCAAAAAATCGCCTTTTCCCTTGCCTGCTTCCTGCGGAATGGAGATGCCATTAAGCTTCAATCCGCTCCAGGGTGTGACGCTGATCCGGCGCAGCGTAAGCGGGGTGGCGAGGCGTTGGCTGAGTTCCTGCTGGATGCGATGGTGCGTGCCTTGCGATTGAACGTAAAGGTTTACG
>JBBSGS010000056.1:0-13506 GCA_038253875.1 Chthoniobacterales bacterium | reverse complement strand
CGCCAGCGACATCGGCGACGCGCGTGAGGCGTTTGGCCCGGAGCAACGCGAGACCGCCGACGGCGTGCATCGCCTGCGTGCCGTTGAGCAAGGCGAGGCCTTCCTTGGCCCGAAGCGCGGCCGGCTGCAAGCCGGCCTGGCGGAGCGCTTCCTTACTCGTTAGGCGAGCGCCAGCGAAAAACGCTTCCCCCTCGCCGATAAGAGTCAGCGCAAGATGCGCGAGTGGAGCCAGGTCGCCGCTTGCTCCAACAGAGCCCTTTTCGGGAACGACCGGCGTCACCCCGCGGTTCAGCATTTCCGTCAGGAGCTGGATGACTTCGAGCCGAATCCCGCTAAAGCCGAGCGCGAGCACGTTGGCGCGCAGCAGCATCATGGCGCGCACCTCCGGATCGGAGAGCGGCCGGCCGATGCCGCAGGAATGACTGCGCACGAGGTTGATTTGGAGCTGCTGGGTTTGCTCCGGTGGAATATGCACGTCGGCGAGCTTGCCGAAGCCGGTGCTCACCCCGTAAATCACGTCGCCGCGGGCGACGATTTCTTCCACCACGTCGCGGGCCGCGCGAATCGCACCGTGCGATTCGGGCGCGATCTCAACCGCCTCGCCGCCGAGGGCCACGCGAGCTATTTGCGAGAGTGAAAGGGGTCGGCCATCGAGCTGGAACACCTGCTTAGACTGCGCCAGAACATTCGCCCCGGCAACCACTTCGCCGGGACAAAAAAGGCCAGGCCGCGTGAACGGCCTGGCCTTAGGTTAAAGTTATCCGCTGGAGGACAACTACCGGTCGAAGACTACTTGGAGTATCCGGTGGTCGCTGTCGAGCCGGTGGTCGTCTGGGCCTCCTTCTTCTGCGCGCAAGCACCCAGACTCAGCACGCCGGCCGCAACGGCCACGATCATAATCACTTTCAAAAATTTCACTATAAGTTTCGCCTCCTTCCCTAGCATGTAGCTGCGACTAGTTAGGCGGGGATGTGAATACGCGCAACGAAATTCTCCGGCTTTTTTTCAGGCGGAGATGACGACCTCGGCGCCCAGCGGAACGCGGTCGAAGAGGGCGATTAAATCGGCATTTTTCATGCGCACGCACCCGTGGCTGGCGGGCTCTCCAATCGCCTCCTCGTGGTTAGTCCCGTGGATATAAATGAAGCGGTCGCGGGTGTTGGCGTTGTGTTCTTCAAGGCCTTCAAGCCAAAGGATGCGCGAGAGGACGAGGTCGTCAGTGGGCGACGTCGCTTCGTTAGGCGGAAGCGGCCGGCGGCTGCGAAACACCGTTCCCTCGGGATGGTCGGCGCCGATTTTTTCGCCTACTTGGAAACGGCCCAGCGGGGTCTTCATGCTCCCTTCTTCCGAGCCCAAACCGAAGCGCGAAGTCGAGACAGGGTAGCTCGCGAGAATGCCCTCGCCCGAAATCAGGTCGAGGCGCTGGTCGCGGACCGAAATGCGGATCGTCATTGGCGCGGTTTGCATCTCAAAGTGCGGGCGATAGAATGCGCTCGCGATGGCGAAAAACTATCATGTTGCGATCGTCGGCGCGAGCGGCGCGGTCGGGATCGAGCTGCTCCGCGTGATGGAACGGCGAAACTTTCCCGTGGCCGATTTGCGCCTGCTCGCCTCGGAGCGGTCGGCGGGGAAGAAGCTCGTTTTCCGCCATGAAGAATTCATCGTCGCGGCTCTCGATGAAAATTCGTTCGCAGGAATCGATCTCGCCTTTTTCAGCGCTGGCAGCGGGATGGCGAAAAAGTTCGCTCCGCCCGCGCAACGCGCCGGCGCGGTCGTGATTGATAACTCTTCCGCCTTTCGCATGGACGAGCAGGTCCCGCTCGTTATCCCGGAAATCAATCCCGATGATGCGCGCGCGCATCGCGGAATCATCGCCAACCCGAACTGCACCACCGCGGTCGCGCTCATGGCTCTTTATCCATTGCATCGCGCGTTCGGTCTGCGGCGCGTTTTCGCCGCCAGTTACCAGGCCGTCTCGGGGAGCGGCGCGCGCGCCATTGCGGAATTGAAAACGCAGATCGAGGCAAGTGTGCGCGGCGGCATTCCAAGCTCGGAAGTCTATCCGCATCCGATCGCATTTAATGTCCTCCCGCACGTCGACAGCTTTCTCGAAAATGGCTACACCCGGGAGGAAATGAAACTGCAAAACGAAGGCCGCAAGATGATGCATCTGCCGGAGTTCCGCGCATCGGTGACTTGCGTGCGGGTGCCGGTGTATCGCGCGCATTCGGTGGCGATGAGTGCCGAATTCGATAAACCGATTTCGGTGGAGACCGCGCGCGCCGTCCTGGCGGAAGCGCCAGGGCTCGACCTGGTCGATGATCCTGCCGCGAACAGGTATCCGACGCCGCTGGAGGCTGTGGGCAAGGATAATTGCCAGGCCGGCCGGCTGCGGCGGGATTGCGCGTTTGAAAATGGCCTCGCGCTCTGGGTCGCGGGCGATCAGTTACTCAAGGGCGCTGCGCTAAACGCGGTGCAGATCGCAGAATTGTTGTAACTCAAGCAGGATATCCGAAATACAAAAGCGGCCCCGGGATTTCTCCCGGAGCCGCTGTTTTGAATCCTTCTCTCGTTAGGGCCGTGGTGGGGTAGGAGTCTCTTCCGGCTGCGCTTTTTTCTTCCCCTTGCGCGGCGTGTCCGGGTTTTGCTCGGCCTGCTGCTGTTTCGCCCGATCCTGACGCTGTGCCGGTTGCGCCCGCTCTGGACGTTCTGACTGCGATGCCCGCTCGGCGCGCTCCGCCTGCCCTGGCTGCTCGGCGTGTTCTGTCTGCTCAGGGCGCTCTGCTTGCGATGCCCGCTCTGAGCGCTCCCGCTGCGCCGGCTGCTCGCCACCTTGCACAGGTCGGGCGTGCCTGGGTTGAGCGGCCTGGCCCGCAGGCTCCGGTTCGTTCGCCTGCGCAGCTCGCTCGCCACGTCTTGCCCGAGGTTGATCGGGTTTCTCGGTATCCGATTGCTCAACTTTCTTTTCCTGCCGAGCCTTGCGTGGCTCGTCCTGGGCGGCGTTGGAACGGTCTGGTTCGGAAGCGGGCGTCTTTCGTTCCGCGTCCGCCTGTTGTTCCCGGTCCGCTTGTTGTTCTGCACGTCTATTGGTCTGATCAGCCTGCGCGGGTCCTTCTTCCCGATCCCGTTGCCCGCGCTCGGCCTGCTGTTGCTCGGCGGGCCGCGCTTTGCCCCTCCGCCCGTTGTTTCGAGTTTGCTCGTCTCCCTGCGCCTGCTGACCCCGGCCGGCACGGCGCCTCGCCTGCTTGTCGGATTGATCGGCCTGCGCGTTGGCGTTCGCGTCTTCATTCCGCTGATCGGCCTCGGCCCCAATATTCTGTCCCTGCCTATTTCTTTGGCCCTGGCGTGCGGCTCCTTCAGCTTGCTGGTTGCTTTCACCGGCCGGCGCGGCCTCGTTAGGCTGAGCACCCGCATCCTGGCCCGCAGCCGCTTCGGCCTTGCGGTTCGGCTGCGGTTTGAAGGTGGGCGGCGGAACATTCCTGGAGTTTTCCTTCTTCATTTCCGCCTGAAGTTGCTGCCGGTTGGCGACCCCCTGCCAACCATGCTCGAACTTCGGCTGCTGCACCTTCGCCTTCACCTGCTTCGGCGCGATTTGCTGCTGTGATTTCTGGATCGCAGGCGCCACCACCACCAACTGATTACCATTGACGCGATTGAAGTTCCGACCGCCGCCTTGGGCGGTGAGGTTTGCTCCGACGGTGGTCTCGCGTTGCAGCGAGAGCCGTTGGATCGGTCGGGTGGAGTATTGGTTCAACCGGTTGTAATCCGGGCCGTAGTTATAAACGATAGAGTTATTGTAGGTGATATTAGTGACATTGACGGTGCTGCTGATAATCGTGACGTTGCGGCTCGGTTCAAAAATGCGATCCCGCAGAACCGGCTCGCCGATGTAGCGCACATCGACGAAGTTGTAATATTGCGGCCCGATATCGAATTCGACATCGACTTGCCCGGTAATCGCGCGCCCCTCATAGACCTGATTTGCCGAGGCTGGCAAAGGCGCCCAGCCGACATAATCGCCCCCGGTGCGCCACGAGACCCAAGCGGGCGCCCACTCATACCCCGGCACCCAGACCCAACCATAGTCGGAAAGCCGTGACCATCTGCCGTAGTGATAGGTGGCCCAGCCAAAGTCTTCGTAGGAGACCCACGTCCAACCGGCGTCTGTGTAAGCCCAATAGCCATCCGCGTAAGGCCGCCAATTGGCATTACCGGAGGCGACATTAGGCTGAAAGCAGTAACCGTAATCGGCTACTTCGATCCAGTTCCCTTGAGCCGAGAGGTTGTCGTAAAATAAGTTTAGTGAGACATCAGTCGCTGCCTGCGCCTGCGGAAGGAGCAGGCCGGCTATCATCGTTAGTGCGAAGAGGATTCTTTTCATAATTAACGTGTTTCAGGGTTTATAGACTTAATGCGCGCACACTTATTCATTGATTCGGAAGCCAATCGCCCTGTGCGTGTTTCCGACCGCGAATAGGTCGGTTCTGGTCCGTGATTCCCCTAACGAGAGGGGGATCTCAGCGTGGCTTCACCACAACGAACGAGCGGCTGCGCTGCCGGCAAACCGACAACACTTGGGGTTGGCTCGGATCCAGCCCTTGGATCGCAGCCTGGTAATCGCGCACCGACGCCACTGGCTCTTGATTGATCGCTTCAATCACGTCGCCCGCGCGCAATTCCCCCGCTCCACTCCCTCCGTCGACCTGGGTCACGACAACACCGCGCACGCTTTGCGGCACGCCTAACGTCTGCGCCAGTTGTGGACTTAACTCCCGCACCTCGATCCCGCCGAGTACGCCGTTCTCGGGCGGCGGCGCCGCCTGATCCTGGTTGGGACCGGGCTCGTCGCTGTCCGGGTCGTTAGGCGAGGGAGGGGGTTGTCCACCGGGACTGCCCGGGGGCAACACCCGCGCGAGCCGATAATTGGCAGGCTGTTCCTTGATCTGAGCGGAGACGGTGACCGGCTTGCCGTTGCGCGTGACTTCGACGGCAACTTTCTTGTCGAGGTCGACTTGAGAGACGAGACGCTGCAGCTCGGCAATGTTGTGGATCTCGTGCCCGTCAAATTTCTGGATGATATCGCCACGCTGAATTTTCGCGTCGGCGGCAGGCGAATTTGGCATTACCGCCGCCACGACGACGCCGGATTCACCCACACTGCCAAAGGTTTCAGAGCGCGGCGCCGGCGTTTCGATGCCGAGATAGCCGCGAATAATGCGGCCTTGTTTTAACAGACTCTCCAACGCCATCCGCACCGTGTTTGACGGAATGGCAAATCCAATCCCCTGCGAGCCGCCGCTTCGCGAAATGATTGCGGTATTTATTCCGATGACCTCGCCCCGCAGATTGATCAGCGGCCCGCCGCTGTTTCCCGGATTGATCGCCGCATTCGTCTGCAGAAAATCTCCGAAGCCGTCGATCCGGTTCGGCCGTCCCTTCGAGCTGATGATCCCGTCCGTGACCGTCTCCTCGAAACCAAAAGGATTTCCCACCGCCAGGACAAAATCCCCCGCCTGCACAGCGTCAGAGTCGCCGAGCTTGAGCGGTTGCGCTTTCGGGTCGTCCATTTTTAAAACCGCCAGGTCGAGCTTCGCGTCGGCCCCGATCAGGCGCGCTTTGCGCACCCGGCCATCGCTCAATTGCACCTCAATCTCGTCCACCTGATCGACCACGTGATTGTTCGTGATGATGTGGCCCTCCTTCGTCACGATCACACCCGAGCCAAGCGAATTTTGCACGGTCGCCTCGTCATCCGGGCCGCGGTATTGCCGTAAATTGCCGCGGAAAAAATCGAAGGGATCGAGCCCGTCCTGCCGTCGCTGCAGACGTTTCGTCGTCTTCACACTCACGACCGAAGGAATGACACCCGCGACCAGTTTGCGCCGCTCGTTGCTCAGTGAAGCGAGACTTGCGATCGACTTCGTATCCACCGCCGGCTCATCCGCCAGCGTGTATTTTTCGGGCTGCGCGCGCGTCGTTAGGCTGAGATGCCCATGATGCAGTTGGTAGTCGTAAAGGAGCGAAACGCCCGCGCTCAATACCAGGACCAGGAGGAGAAACTTCAGTAAATTTTTCATTAGCTCACGTGGGAAAAGTTCTCTTCTTCGACAACCAAAGCACGGAAACGTTGATTTTCCGGCTTCGCCAGCTGTGGATCATCCTGGAAGATTCTCGTCGCTGCGGCGCGCGCTTGCTGCATCAATTTCACATCCTTGCGCAGGTCGCCGAGTTTCAAGTCGGGCAGCCCGCTCTGAGCCGTGCCGAGCAAGTCCCCGGGGCCGCGCATTTCCCAATCCGCCTCCGCGACGGCAAATCCGTTGCTCGTTTTTTCCAGCACCTGCAGCTTCGCCAATGTCTCCGCGGAAGGATCTGAGCTGAGCAGAATGCAATACGATTTGTGCTCGCCGCGGCCGATGCGACCGCGCAGTTGATGCAGTTGCGCCAGGCCGAAGCGCTCCGCGTTTTCGATCAGCATGACGGTAGCGTTCGGGACATCGACCCCTACTTCGATGACTGTGGTACTGACCAGTACGCTCGTTAGGCCGCGGCGAAAGCGTTCCATCGTGGCCTGCTTTTCCGGCGCGGGAATGCGGCCATGGAGCAGCTCGCAAGTGAACGGCTGGAGAAGCTCACGCCATTTCGCAAATTCGGCGCTGGCCGCTTTCGCTTCCAACTTTTCACTCTCATCGATCAGCGGATAAACGATGTAAACCTGCCGGTCCCACTCCAGCTCGCGTCGCAGAAACGCAAGGACGTCGGGCAATTTTGATTCTGCGCGCGCCACAGTCACGATGCGTCCCCGAGCGGCGGGCATCTCGTCGATCGTCGAGACCTCGAGATCGCCGTAGAGACTGATCGTGAGCGTGCGCGGAATCGGCGTCGCCGTCATCACGAGGACATCGGGCGCGGGCTCTGCGGTCGTTAGGCGCCCGCGCTGCGCGACGCCGAACTTGTGTTGTTCATCGATCACCACGAGCCCGGGATTCTCCAATCCCTCCGGCTCGAAAAGCAGCGCGTGCGTGCCGATAAAGATCTGGATTTCAGGGAGAACGGAAGATGGCTTTGGCTGGGTAGCGCACACGTCTCGTGTGCTGGTCGCGCTGTTCCAAGGCGACGAACTTTCCTTGCGCTCGGCCTCGTCCTGCGTCCAGAGCCAGGGATAATCCTCGTCCGGCTTGGCGACCTTCGAATCCCAAGGATTGCGGCAGATGCACGTGAACTTCTCCTCCAGATCGCGATCGGACCGAACGTACCGATCGAACTGTTCCCGCTCCCAAACGCCGCCGATTTTGTTCTCGATTTTGTTGATTGTGTGCGCAGAGAATGATTTCACCGATCGCAGTAGCTCGCCCAACGACCAGAAGGTTACGTCGCCCTTTTCATTGGTGGTTTTGGGCCAAGGCTGAATTAGTAGATGCATGTGGTCTGGCATGACACAGACCGCGAATAATTCATAGCGCTGGCCGTGAAAACGACAGGCCGCGTCCAGAGCTAGTTCCCGCGCCTCCGGCGAAAGACAACGCCGGGATTTGGTTCCGATTGTCACCGCATAGATGGCCCACGGTTTTTCAAATTGCGGAAGACGGCGGCGAAAATAATGCGCGCCGGCTGATGGTTCCCGTTCAAGGAAAGTTCGCGACGGTCGAACACCCTCGCCAGCACCCGAGACGGGTGCGCTACCCGGAGGGGGAACATTGAAGAGCGGCAGCGGGTCTTCCTTGCGCGCGCCGGTGCGCAGCGCGACCGCCACGCCTAACGGCTCCAGCCAACGGCACAGCACCGCATAATGCTGCTCCGCCAAAATCTGCGTCGGCGCCATGAATGCGGCTTGGAAACCCGCTTCCGCGGCGAGCAACATTGCCGCCACAGCCACGACCGTTTTCCCGGAGCCCACGTCGCCTTGCAGCAGCCGGTTCATCGGGACCTTCGAAGCGAGATCGCGGCGGATTTCCGCGATCACCCGGCTTTGCGCATTCGTTAGGTCGAAAGGCAGAGAACGCAAAAACTGCTCGAGCAGCTTGCCCTCACCACAGTGCGCGCCGCCGCTGCGGGCACGCGAGCGGGCGCGCCGCGCCGCGATCTGCATCTGCATGGCGAAAAATTCTTCGAGGACGAGAGCTTCGCGGGCCTGGCCTAACGACTCCCAGCTCTCCGGGAAATGGAGCTCGCGCAAAATCGCCAGCTCCTTGGTAGCGTTTTCGGCGAGCAATCGATAGATCAACCCACGGAGCACGCGGGGCGAAAGCCCTTCAGTCGCCGGATAAACCGGTGTGATCCGCCGGAAGTGAATTGAAATCTCGTCATCGTTTTCGATGATTTCGAACTCGGGATGTTCCATGCAAATCCGTTTCCCTCGCAGCCGCGGTTTGCCGAAGACGACGAGGCGCTGTCCGCCCACAATCATTTTCTGCACGTAGTGGACGTTGAACCAGCGAAGGACGAGCGGCTGACTGAGCGCGTGCGCCGCGCTCTCCTCGAGCGTGACTTCGAAAATTTTCTTCCAACCGCCAAAGCGTTTGATCTGCGTCTTCGTCACTTCGCCGCAGAGACAAATCGGCTGGTCGCTTTCTTCGCGGGGAAAGCCGGCGAACTCGCGCCGATCTTCGTGCCGTCTGGGGTAGTGCCGGAGCAGGTCTTCGACCGTTTCGATCCCGAGCCGGCGCAACTGGGGCAGGCGCGGGCGCGGGATCCACTCGATCTCGCCTAACGAGACATTTACAGGCCACGACATTTCTCTTCAATCTATTCGCAGCTACCGCCCGGAGCTAATTTCATCGGGAGCGCGTGCACCTCGTGCGCTAAATCGGCGCAGCCGCGCGGATCGCCTCGACCTGCACCTGCAGGCGCGTTTCGCCCTGGTATTCGTCGGTGCCGAGGCGGAAGGCGACATCCCACGGCGGCTCGGGCAACGGCTGCTCTGCGCCCCCGAAATAAATCGCGCGTTGGCGGCGCCCATTCTGCCGCAACCGCAGGAGCAGGTGTTTCTCCTTTAGAACCTGTGGCGTCACCGCCGGCTCCACGCCGCGGGCGAGGAAAAGCGGCTGCGGATTTCCGTTGCCGAAGGGTTGCAGCAGTTCGTGCCAGCGCAGCAAATCCCAGTTCAGCTCGGCCAGCGTGAGCTCGTGATCCAAGTGCAGGCGCGGCTCGAGATCGTCGGCGGAAAGCATTTCCCGGCAGGTTTGCTCGAAGGCTGCGGCGAATGCGGAAAAATTTTCCTCGCGCATCGTTAGGCCGGCGGCCATCTCGTGGCCGCCAAATTTCTCGAGATGACTCCGGCAACGGGTGAGCGCGGCGACGAGCGAGAAGCCGGGGATGCTACGTCCGCTGCCTTTGCCAAGACCGCTCTCGTCGAAGCCGACAACGAGCGCGGGCCGGTGATATTTTCGCGCGAGCCGCGAGGCAACGATCCCGAGAACGCCGGGATGCCAGCCCCGTTGGCCGAGGATGAATGCGGCGCCGGTGTCCGCGTTGCGCGCCGCGATCATGGATTCTGCTGCCAACGCGATTTCGCGTTCCAAATTTTGCCGTTCGCGGTTTTGCGCGTCCAACTCGGCCGCGAGGAGGGCGCTTTCGCTTTCGTCCGCGGTGAGAAGGAGGCGCAAAGCTTTCTCCGCATTCGTTAGGCGACCGGCCGCATTGAGGCGCGGTCCGAGACGGAAGCCGATATGCTCCGATACGATGGGCGAGGGCACCGCCGCGACATCCATCAATTTGCTCAAGCCTAACAAACGCCGCCGGGCGATCTCTCGCGTGCCGTGATGCACCAGGATGCGGTTTTCCCCTTCCAACGGAACGATGTCGGCAACTGTCCCGAGCGCCACGAGGTCGAGCCGCCGCCGGAGGTCGAAGCCAGCAAGTGGAGAAGTCTTGAGGAGCGCGTGGCAAAGTTTAAAGACGATGCCGACGCTGCAAAGATAGCGGAAGGCGCCGTCTCCGCTTGCCTTCGGATTGACGAGGGCGATGCAAGCCGGCCGCTCCGTTTGCGGTTCGCCCGCGAAGCCGGAGCTTCTGAGCGCAGGCTCGTGGTGATCGAGCACGATCACATCCGCGCCGCGCGCGGCGATGTCGGCGATTTCAGCGCAGGACGAGGTGCCACAATCGACCGCGATGAGCAGTTGCGGCTGATGCAACTGCCAGCAACGCTCGACCCCTTCGGGACTGAGACCGTAGCCCTCCTCCATCCGCGAGGGAAGAAAGAGCGCGGGCGCCCCGCCATAAGCGAGAAGCATTTCGCAGAGAAGCGCGAGCGAGGTTACGCCGTCGACGTCGTAATCGCCGTAGAGGACGATGCGCTCACGATTCGTTAGGGCGAGCAGAATGCGGTCGACGGCCGCGCGCATCTGCGGGAGGAGGAAGGGATCGCCCAACCGCCGCAATTGCGGGCGGAGAAACGCGGCCGCTTCTTCGCTGGTCGTTAGTCCCCGGCCTTGCAGGAGCCGGCTGATGCAGGCCGATCCACAGAGTTCTTTCGCTTCCAGCTTTTCCGCGAGAATCCAGCGAGGAGCGGACATCATGGCGCGAGGAGAGCGGCGAGCTGTTGCGCGTCGAAGGGCGCGTGCACTTTGGCGTCGTTGTCGAAATAAACGAAAAGATCGCGCCCGCGTCCCCAGCGCCGCAACCGCTCCGCCCAGGAAGCGAGCGCCCGATCGCTGTATCCGCTAACGTAAAGTTGCTCGTCGCCATGGAGGCGGCAGTAAACGAAATCGGTCGTCAGCTTCTCGGCGTAGGGAAATTTGCCGGCCGTATCGGCGACGACGAAAGCGATCCGTTCCTCACGCAGACACTCGAAGAATTCGGGAACGAGAAAGCTGGGGTGACGAATCTCGACGGCGTAACGGAGCGGCCGGGGCGTATCGGTTTTCATACAGGCGCGGGCCTTGAGCTTGTCGTTATGCTTGTGCGCAAGCCGGGCGGCGGCCTCGGTATCGCGCGGGAGAAGCGCGAAGAATTCGCGGAATCGCTTTTCATCCCAGCCAAAGTTAGGCGGAAATTGCCAGAGAATCGGGCCCAGCTTTTCCGCAAGGCAGAGAATTCCGGAGGGAAAAAGTTGGCCAGCGGCACGTCCACATCGCGAAGGTCTTTCAGATGAGTGATGAAGCGACCGCCCTTGACGCTAAAGAGGAATTCGTCGGGCGTTTCCTTGCGCCATTTCTGGAAACTGCTGGGGCACTGCAGCGAATAGAAGGTGCCGTTGATTTCGATCGTATTCAGGGCGCGACTGGCGTAGGCGAGCTCGCGTTTTTGCGGATGTTGCGGCGGATAGAACACGCCCCGCCACGGCCGATACGTCCAACCGGAGATGCCGATGCGCACCTGCCCCGAAGGCTTCAGACCAGCGTGGGCGCGGGCGGTGCGGCGGCGAGGAGGTGTTGTTGTGCGCATAGTTCGCCGAATTTTCTGAACCCCTGCTTTTCCGGCGCGCCAAAAGCAAACCGCAGACACTCCCGATAGTAAAATTCGCAGAACGCGCGCTCGGCTTCCGGCTGCGCGGCAATGACGGCGTCGAGATTTGCCAGATTATGTTTGCCTAACGAACGCAGAGCCGCGGCCACCTCCTCTTTCCCGCTGAATTCGGGACGGATCAACCAAAGCGCGTAAACAAAGGGAAGCGCCGTTTGCTCGCGCCAGCCTGCGCCGAGATCGAAATAGCGATGGCGCCCGTCGGATTCCTCGCGAAAGCGAATCGCTTGGTCGCCAATGAAGAGCTGGCCGCGTTCCGTCGTAATCTCGCCTTCGCCCACGAAGCGGGGAGCGAGACCGCGCTCGCCTAACAAACATTGCAACAGGTTGACCGATGTCTCCGAGGTGGGATCGACGACCACCTCGCGCATGAAATTGAGCGGGCCCATATGGGCCAGGATTACGCTGTAAACCGGCCCGTGAGACGCGATCGCAAGTTCGTCGACGACCGCGTAGATCGGGTGGCGCAGGAGCTCGAAGCTGGAGACGAGCGCGACGTCGAGTTTCCCGGCCGCGAGTTGCCGGCAGAGCGCGGAAGGATGGTCGTAGTGTACCGGACCATCCCACCCGTGGATGAGCGGCCGGGCGTTGAGGTACTTGACGCAGCCGAGTCGAAGCGAGTCTGGAATCGCCACCTCAGGCGCAGACAAGTTCGCCTTCCGCCCGAGGCGCAGCTTTGCCGGGAGCGTCGGATCGGGCAGGCGCAAGGTGATTGTAATAACTGTCGCGCTGCATCGGCTCGCGGCCGGCTTCGCGAATGGCGCGGCGCAGCGATTCGACGGTCTGCTCCTGCGGGGTTTTCGCGCCGGCCATGTGGAAGATTTTTTCCTCCATGATCGTGCCGTGCAGATCATCCACGCCGTAGGCGAGGGAAATCTGCGCAAGGGGCAGACCCATGCTCACCCAGTAGGCCGTGAGATGATCGATGTTATCGAGGTAAATCCGGCTGACCGCGAGGTTGCGCAGTTGGTCGAAGGCGGTGGCGAGTGGGATGTGAGAGAGGATGGTGGTTTGCGGCTCGAAGGCGAAAGGTATGAAGCCGGTAAACCCGCCAGTCTCGTCCTGCAGCTCGCGCAATTGGCGCAAATGATCGACACGCTGTTCGTTGGTCTCGATATGACCGTAGAGCATCGTGCAGGTGCTGTGGGCTCCCATCTCGTGCCAGGTGCGATGGACTTCGAGCCATTCCGCGGCGGTCTCCTTGCCGCGGCAGAGTTCATCGCGCACTGCCGGGTCGAAGATCTCCGCGCCGCCGCCGGTAAGCGAGTTCAGGCCCGCCTCGCGCAGCTGCGCAAGAGTGTCGGCGATCGACGTTTTAAAGATGCGCCGGGCGAGATGCCGGATCTCGATCGCGGTGAAAGCTTTTAGCTGCAGCGCGGGATCGAGCGCACGCAAGCGCGAGAGCAGGTCGATATACCACTGGCGTCCAAGCGTCGGGTGCAATCCACCCACCATGTGCACCTCGGTGATTCCGGCGGTGAGCGCCTCTTGCACGACCGCGACGATTTCATCGATCGAGCTCTCGAAAGCGTGCGGGTCGCGTTTCTTCGCGGCAAAAGCGCAGAACTGGCAGGAGAGCACGCAGATGTTGGAATAATTGATGTAGCGATTCAGGATGTAGGTGGCGACGTTGCCATTCTTCCGCTCACGCACCGCGCTGGCCATGATGCCGAGGGCGTTGAGATCGTACGACCGATAGAGCTGGAGGGCTTCCTGGTCGGTGATCCGTTCGTTCTTCTCGACTTTAGCGGCGATCGATTGGAGCGATGGCGGAATAAGAGATAGTCTCATCGAAACTGGCACTCCCCGCAGGGAGCGGGCAAGCGCTTATGATGCACAGCAGGATGCGTTCGCGCAAGTGCTACGAAGTTCGCGCAAAAAAGGATGCCTGCACTCGCGATGTTTCACGAGATCAGGGACTGACGCGCTGGGAAATCAAGGGGGCGAGCGTCTTACGACACCCGCCCCCTCTCAACCCCACAACCAACAACTCTGCTGCTAGAAATCTCGATCCTTCGCCGTGCTCATGTAGCGGAGCTTGGCCGG
>JBBSGS010000055.1:0-13543 GCA_038253875.1 Chthoniobacterales bacterium | reverse complement strand
TCGATTTTCTTCGTTGGCTACGCTGATCCGGCCTCGCCCGCCGGGGTGTTGCGCGCGGCCCAGCCTAACGAACTTGTCTCACTCGACGAAGACGAGCCGGCGCAAACTCTGCGCTGCCAGGTGGAGCAATTTCAGTTCAGTGCGCACGCCCCGCGCCAATCGCTCCTCGATTACATCAAGAAGGTCGGAGCGCGCAAAGTCTTGCTCGTCCATGGCGATCCGCCGGCGGTGGAATGGATGCGCGCGGCGACCGCGGAGGCACTGCCGGGAAGTGAGGTGATCGTCCCGCCGCCGGGAGTGGAGATCGACCTGTAGCGCAAGCTTCCAGCTTGCGAAGAACCTGCGCCAGCCTGGAAGCTTGCCGCTGCCATGAAGATCGCCTCGTGGAATATCAATTCCCTGCGAAAGCGCCAGGAGCGGTTGTTGCATTGGTTAGGCGAAACCGCGCCCGACGTCGTCTGCCTGCAGGAGACGAAATGCACGGACGAGCAATTCCCCGGCGCGGCATTGCGCGCCGCAGGCTACCACGCGGTGTTTCACGGACAGAAGTCTTACAACGGGGTGGCTATTCTCGCGAAGACGGAACCGCGCGATGTGCGCATCGGTCTTTGCGATGAGGTCGACGATCCGCAAGCGCGGGTGATCGCCGCGACTGTCGGTGAAGCGCGGGTGTTCTCGATCTACGCGCCTAACGGGCAATCGGTCGGCTCGGCGCCCTACGAGTACAAGCTGAAATGGTATGAACGGCTCACGCGCTGTCTGCGCGAGGAGGAGAACGCGCTCGAACGGGTGCTGGTCTGCGGCGATTTCAACGTCGCGCCTAACGATGAGGATGTCCACGACCCCGTGCTCTGGCATGGCTCCATTATGTGCTCGGAGGCCGAGCGCGCTGCTTTTCGCGCGGTCTGTGCTGTCGGGCTGAGCGATACGCTGCGGCTACTCCACCCCGAGCCGGGTTTGTTCAGCTGGTGGGATTACCGCATGCTCGCCTTTCCGAAAAATCGCGGCTTGCGCATCGACGCCATTCTCGCCGGCCGCGCCCTCGCAGCGCGCTGCAGCGGGGCGGGAATCGATCGCGAAATGCGCAAAGGCAAGGAGCCTTCGGACCACGCTCCGGTCTGGGTGGAATTCAACGAAGGCTAAAGCCCGGACGGACATGCCTCGTCAGATACCGTCTCCTCATTGCACCTACACTTTAACTTTCACTTACACTCAGGAACAAGAAAGAGTGTAGTGAAAGTTAAAGTGTAAGTGCAGGTCAGAGTTCTTCGGCTTTATTTTTCCGCTCGACGCTCGCCGCGCAGCGAGGAACTTTCGGCGTTGTGTCCGGCCAGACGTATCACGTAGCCAATCCGCCACCGAAGCCGTTGCTCGTCTATGACGGTGACTGCGGATTCTGCAAACTCTGGATCGCGCGCTGGCAGGAGATTACCGCCGGTCGGATTGATTACGCGCCGTTGCAGGAAGCCGCGACACGATTTCCCGAAGTCCCGCGCGCGGCCTTCGAGCACGCGGTGAAGTTAATCGAACCGGACGGTCGCGTCTTCAGCAGCGCAGAGGCAGTCTTTCGTTCGTTAGGCGAGGGCCGGCGCTTCGCGCCTGCGCAGTGGAGTTATGCCCACCTCCCCGGCTTTTCCGCGATTACGGAAGCGCTTTATGCCTTTATCGCCGGGCATCGGGAGTTTTCCCACTGGGTGACGTCGTTGGTCTGGGGCGAGGATGTGCGACGGCCGAATTATTTTCGGGCGCGTCTGTGGTTCCTTCGCCTGCTCGGGGCGATTTACCTGATCGCGTTCGTGTCGCTCTGGGCTCAGGTGGACGGCCTAATCGGGGCCAAAGGGATAGCGCCGCTGCCGGAATTTCTCGCCCGCGCGCACGAACAGCTCGGCAGTCAGGCGGCGTATATGCTGCCGACACTTTGCTGGTTTAACTCCAGCAACGCGGCGCTGCATTTTTTGTGCGGTGGCGGCGCGCTCGTCTCCCTCCTGCTGATCGCCGGGATCGCGCCGATCCTTTGTCTCGTTCTTCTTTTCGTCAGCTATCTCTCACTCACGATTGCCGGGCAGGAGTTTCTCAGTTTTCAATGGGACATCCTCCTGCTGGAGGCCGGCTTCGTCGCGATCTTTCTCGCCCCCTGGCGCTGGCGGATTCGGCCTAACGAACCGGCGCCACTCTCCCGCCTCTCCCTTTTCCTGCTCCATTTCTTGCTTTTCAAGTTGATGCTCATGTCGGCGGTGGTGAAGCTGACCAGCGGCGATGCTTCCTGGTGGAACCTGAGCGCGCTCGATTACCACTATTGGACGCAACCGCTCCCGACCGTGCTCGGTTGGTGGGTCGATAAATCACCCGAATGGCTCAAGCATCTCTCGACCGGGTTTGTGCTCGTGGTGGAAGGCGGGGGCGCGTTCCTGATCTGGCTGCCGCGCCATTTGCGATTGTTAGGCGCGGGCGCGCTCATCCTTTTGCAAATCCTCATCGGGCTGACCGGGAATTACGCCTTTTTCAATCTTCTCACGATCGCGCTCTGCCTGCTCCTAATCGACGACCATGTGTGGCCGGGAGGGCGCCTAACGAATCGGCCGGACCCGACGGATGCGCGCTGGCCGGTCGGGGCGCCGGCGCTCATCCTCCTCGCCACCCTGCCGGTGAACGCGATGCTGATTTTTTCGGGATTCAAACCGGACGCAGACTGGCCTCGGCCGCTCCGATCGCTCTATGGCGCGATTGAGCCATTTCGGATCGCGAATGGCTATGGCCTGTTCCGCGTGATGACCAAGGAACGGCCGGAAATCATCATCGAAGGAAGCGCTGATGGGATTGATTGGAAGGCGTACGAATTCAAATGGAAACCCGGCGCAATCGAGCGAATGCCGGCGTTTGTTGAGCCGCACCAGCCGAGGCTTGACTGGCAGATGTGGTTCGCGGCGCTAGGCGGCGATGTGCGCCAGAACCGCTGGTTTCTCGGGCTCGTTTTGCGGCTGTTCAATAACGAGCCAGCCGTCGTGAAACTCCTCGCAAAAAATCCGTTCCCGGAAAAACCGCCGCGTTACCTCCGGGCCAACATCTATCGTTATCGCTCTAGCACGATCGCGGAGCATCGCCAGAACGGTGATTGGTGGCGGCGGGAAGATCGGCACACCTATCTGCCGGAGGTCTCGTTGCGCGGGGAATAAGTGGCTGCGACGCCTCGGCGCAAGGATGGCCGGGGCCTTCGCCGCGCCGGGGATAACGAACGGCGGCGACGGCGTCACTGACACCCCTGGGACGAGGCGCCGCAGCCATCGCAAACTTGAAATCCTAACGACACCGAGGCATACTCTCGCATGCCGAAAGAGGAGCAGATCGTGACCGAAGGAACAGTGACCCAGGTGCTGCCCGGCACCATGTTCCGCGTCGATCTGGCAGGAGAAGGACAGCGCAACGTTCTCGCTCATATCTCAGGGAAAATGCGCAAACATTTCATCCGCATCGTCCCTGGCGACAAGGTGGAAGTGGAGCTGTCACCGTACGATTTGACGAAAGCGCGGATCATTTTTCGGGCTAAGTAAGGGCCCGGCCACGAACCCCGCGACGTTCGTAAAAATCGTAAGCGCAGCTTGCGCACGAAGTGCGTATCTTTTGGGAAGGTATCGGGTCGCCGCGCTGCTCTCAGCAACCCGGCGGTCCCATCGAAATTACAATGAAGAAAGACAAAAATATGGCAGACGAAAATGACATGGCAGAAGGCGCGGGGATTCCGCCGCAGGCGCAGGAGGATGCCGGAAGCGGTGCCTCGCATGCGCGCAAGGCAGCCGATGATTTCAAGTCGGCGGCCAGCGCGGTCGCGGACGAGTATCGCGGCCGGGCGGAAGAGGCTTGGAATGACGCGCGCTATCGCGTGCGCGGTTTCCAGGAGGAGAGCGAGCAATACGTCCGCGAAAATCCCACCAAAGCGATCTTCTCCGCGCTCGGAATCGGGTTTGTTCTCGGCTTGATCTTCCGTCGTTAGGCAGGACGGATGGGAGGTCCGATGCGTTTCCGCAATCCCGCGGGCTACCCGGGGTTGCGGGCCAACCTTGCCGCGCTCGCCAGCTCGGGCGCGCGTTTTTTCGAAAGCAGGCTCACGCTCGCTTCGAAGGAAGCGAAAGGCGCGGTGCTGCACCTCGTCACCCTGGTCGCATGTTTGATGGCAGCCCTGGTCCTGGTGCTCACGGGCTACGTGTTCCTGATCGTTTTCGCGATCGTCGGCGTCGCCCACCTCCTTGGCATCTCCTGGATTTGGACGGCGCTGGCCGTTGCCTTGTTACATTTTGCCGGGGCGCTCCTTTGCGCCATCATTGCGCGCGGACAATTAAAGCGGCCCGTCTTTCGCGACACCGCCGCGGTATTGAAAGAGGATACGGAATGGCTGAAAAATCTGGATCAGACCAAAACAACGCGGAGCTAAGGCAACGCATCGCCTCCTCTCGGGAAGCGCTGACGCGAGACGTGGACGGGTTGCAATACGAGCTCAACTTCCCGGTGAAAATCAAAAAATCGTTCCAGCGCAACACGGTCTTCTGGGTTGGTTCGGCGCTGGCGCTGGGGTTATTGATCGCTCTCCTGCGCGCGCGGACGCACAAGGTTTATCTGAGCGCGCTCGGGAAAAAAGTGCGCTCGCCGAACAAGGCTCTTTTCGAGTCGGGTGCGCTGCTCGGTCTGTTAAAGGTGGGAATGGCGCTGGCCCAGCCGATACTCGTGAATCACTTCGCGAAAAAAGGGGCGAAGAAGGGCCCCCGTGAGCCTCGTCCGTAGTGTGCGTATCGGTTAAACCGAACTCGCCGCAAGGGACTTGGACGCGCAGACGCGCGTCCAACCGGAGGGACGTGCTTCCGCATGTCCAGTCTCTCCCTAACGGTTTCGTCCAGCAGCGTTCCTGCGGGATTTTAATTTCCCCTCCAGCGCCAGCAGCCTACTCTCGGAGGCGCCTCGCTTCCGCATGTCTGCCAAGAATTATCCTGCACTCACCGCGTCGGCGCCGCACGTCGATCAATATCTGGCGGTCGGACAGGAGGCAGGGGCCTCCGACGTTCACCTCGGTGTCAACGCCCCGCCGCTTTGGCGTATGCACGGGACTCTCCAGCCGATCTGGCCCGGCGCGCCGAAGCTGACGGCGCAAGACACCGAGGCGCTGGCCAGTGGATTTCTCAATGAAACTCAGACAGCTCAATTGCAGGAGCGCGGCGACGTGGATTTTGCCTACGCCACGGAGTTCGGCCGTTTCCGCACCAGCGTCGTTAGGCAACGGTTGGGAATCGATCTGGTTTTTCGCATCATCAGCACGCAGGTCCGCACGATGGACGAGCTGGGATTGCCGGCCAGCCTCAAACTGCTCACCCGCTTTCATAACGGACTCATCCTCGTCACCGGCTCGGTCGGCAGCGGCAAATCGACCACCCTGGCCGGGCTCATCGAGCAAATAAATCTCGAGCGGCTCGAACACATCATCACGCTCGAGGATCCGATCGAGTATGTCTTTTATCCGAAAGGTTGCCACATCACCCAGCGCGAAGTGCACACGCATACGAGATCGTTCGCCACCGCTCTCCGCGGCTCGCTCCGCGAGGATCCTGACGTCATCATGGTAGGCGAGATGCGCGATCTCGAGACCGTCTCGCTTGCCATCACCGCCTCGGAGACGGGCCACCTTGTCCTCGGAACGTTGCACACCGGCAATGCCTCGCGCACACTCGATCGTTTGCTCGATGTCTTCCCTGTCGATCAACAGGATCAGATCCGGGTGATGGTGAGTGAATCGCTGCGCGGTGTCATCAGCCAGCAGCTCGTGCCGCGCAGCGATGGCCTGGGCCGCGTCCTCGCGCTCGAGATCCTAACGAACACCCCCGCCGTCGCCAATGTCATTCGCGAAGCCAAGACCTACATGCTCCCCGGAATCATCCAGACCGGCCGCAAACAAGGGATGCGCCTGATGGACGACTCGCTCATGCAACTTTTCGATGAAGGGCTGATCAGTGCGCACGAAGCCTGCGCCCGCGCCGAACAAAAACAGGCCGTACGCAAACATGTCCAAAGAGAAGGATGAAAAGACCCGCGACCGCTTCCGCCCTTCATCCTTCGTAGCCGTGCCCTACCTCGATCAATTCTTCGAAGTCCTCGTCCGGGAAGGCGCGTCCGATTTGCACATCAGCCAGGGCCAGCCCCCGAAAATCCGCAAACACGGCGATGTCATGCCAATCCGGGACGAACCCGTTACCCGTGACGAAGCCATTCGGATGCTGAGCGAGATCAGCGGTCCGGAAAGCTGGGAGATTTTTGAGGAGCGCGGGGACTTCGATTTCGCCTACGAGATGGATGAGGCGTCGCGTTTCCGCTGCAACTTCCTCAAGCAAACAAACGGTTATGGCGCCGTATTCCGGCTCATCCCCACCCGCATCGCTTCCCTCGAAGAATTAGGAGTGCCGCCGATTGTGAAACAATTCGGCGACCTCCGCGGCGGCCTCGTCCTCGTCACCGGGCCGACCGGTTCCGGGAAATCGACCACCCTGGCCGCGCTCATCGATTACATCAACACCACCTACTCGCGGCACATCGTGACCATCGAAGAGCCGATCGAGTTCGTGCACAGCAACAAGCTCAGCATCATCACCCAGCGCGAAGTGCCGGAACATTCCGCCACTTTCCCGGCCGGGTTAAAAGCGGCGCTGCGCGAGGACAGCGACATCGTCCTTGTTGGAGAAATGCGCGATCTCGAGACGATCTCGCTCGCGCTCACCGCAGCGGAAACCGGGCTACTCGTTTTCGGCACCCTGCACACGAACAACGCGCGCAAAACTGTCGATCGCATGATCGATGTCTTCCCCGCCGACAAGCAACCGCAGGCGCGCACCATGCTCTCCAACTCTCTCCGCGGCGTCCTCGCGCAGCTCCTGCTCAAACGCGCGGACGGCAAAGGTCGCCTCGCAGTAAACGAGATTCTCATTTCGAACAGCGCGGTCTCTTCGATTATCCGGGAAGGCGCGACTCAGAAGCTCCAGGACGTCATCGTCAGCGGGAAAGGGCAGGGGATGCAGTTCATGGACGACGCCATCTGGGCGAATCTCCAACAAGGCATCGTCTCGCCGCACGAAGCGTTCATGAAGGCGATCGACAAAAACCTTTTCAAAAAATTCCTGACGCCAGATGAACAAGCTTTCGGCAACTCCGCCGGCGCGACTCCCGACGACGAGAAGCATCCGCCCGGGAACTTCCGCAAGAGCAAAGCCAGGGCCGGTCGTTAGGCGCGGATTTCGCAAGTTCGGTGGCGGAACCGGGACGCGCAGAAGCGCGTCCCTTCGGAGGGACATGCTTCCGCCTGTCCAGTTTCCCAATCTTTGCACCTCCGACGAACAAAACCCCGTTGCAATTTAGCGGCATCAAGAGAAGGGATGTGCTTCCTTCGAATTCGTTCCCATGGCCAAAAATACGCCTGCCTCTCCACTCGTTAGTGTCGTTATGGGGAGTGCCTCCGATTGGGAGACGATGAGCCATTGCGTCGAATGGCTCGATCAATTCGGTGTGCCTAACGAGCGTCGGATCGTCTCCGCGCATCGCACCCCGGAAGTGATGGCGAAATTTGCGCGCAAGTCCGCCGCGCGCGGCGTACAGATCATCATCGCCGGCGCAGGTGGGGCGGCGCATTTGCCGGGAATGATCGCGGCGCAAACCTGGCTCCCGGTCCTGGGCGTGCCAGTCGAGTCGCGCGCGCTGAAGGGTCTCGACTCGCTTCTCTCGATCGCGCAGATGCCGGCGGGAGTCGCCGTCGGTACGCTTGCCATCGGAGTGGCCGGGGCGAAAAACGCGGCTCTGCTTGCGGCCAGCATGCTGGCATTGCACGAACCGAGAATCCGCGCGGCGGTGGAAAAATTCCGCGCACGCCAGACAAAGACAGTGCTGAAACAGAAGCTGCCATGACGGAAGCGAAGCGCTTTCCGCCGGGCGCGACCCTCGGGGTAATGGGTGGCGGACAGCTGGGAAGGATGTTTGCGATCGCCGCACGGCGCATGGGTTATCGTGTTCATATTTTCTCTCCCGAGGAGGATGGACCTGCGGCGCAATTTTCCGATCGCGCGACTGTGGCGGATTACGGCGATGAAATCGCTGTTCGGCGCTTCGCCAGCGAGATCGATCTCCTCACCTTCGAATTCGAAAATATCCCCACGCAAACGATCGCCTGGGCAGCGCGCGAGCGCGTCGTTAGGCCACGGGGCGATGTTTTGCACATCGCGCAAAATCGTTTGCGCGAAAAAGAATTTCTCTCCGGCGCTGGCCTGCCGGTCGCTCCTTTTCGCCGCATTCGCAGCGCCCCCGACCTAACGAGTGCCCTCGAGGTCATCGGACGACCTGCCATTCTGAAAGGTGCTGCTTTCGGCTATGACGGCAAAGGCCAGGAGCGTATCGACGCAGGCGCCGATGCGGCGGCGATCTGGAGCGGGCGAGGGGATGAAGAATGCATTCTCGAAGGCGTGATCGAGTTCGAAAAAGAACTCTCAGTAATCGTCGCGCGGGGCCTCGACGGGGCGAGCGCGATTTTCCCGGTCTGCGAAAACATCCATCGCGAACACATCCTCGACGTCACGATCGCGCCCGCGCGAGTCGGCGCTGGTATCGCGCAAGCCGCGAGCGATCTCGCACGAGCCGTCGCCGAAAAGCTCGACCTCGTCGGGCTTCTTGCGGTCGAGATGTTTTTGCGCAACGACGGGCAACTGGTCATCAACGAACTCGCCCCGCGGCCGCACAACTCGGGACACTGGACGATTGAAGGCTGCGCCACGAGCCAGTTCGAGCAGCACGTCCGCGCGGTCTGCGGGATGCCGTTAGGCGCGACTGGTCTCCTCCGGCCTTCGGCAATGGTGAATCTGCTCGGCGACGCCTGGAAGCGGGGCGAACCGAATTGGGCCGCAGCGCTCGCCGAACCGAATATGCACCTCCATCTCTACGGGAAACGCGAGCCGCGGCGGCGCCG
This sequence comes from Chthoniobacterales bacterium, assembly GCA_038253875.1. GTDB lineage: Bacteria > Verrucomicrobiota > Verrucomicrobiia > Chthoniobacterales > UBA10450 > Palsa-1392. The sequence continues at coordinate 4,563 of JBBSGS010000055.1, read as the reverse complement.
AAAAATGGGGCACCTCACGGCGCTGGCGGCGAGCGTCGAGGAGGCATCGGCGACGGCCTCGCGCGCGCGCGATCGGCTCTGGTGAAAACCGCCCTCGCAACGACCGGCACGCCTAACGAGCGCACTCAGTCCGTTGCGCGCGCTCTCGCCTTGCTCCGCGCTCAGGAAGTGGTCGCGCTCCCGACAGAAACAGTTTACGGCCTCGCCGCCGATGCGCTCGCCCCGGATGCGGTGGTGAAAATTTTCGAGACGAAAGAACGGCCGCGGTTCGATCCCTTGATTGTCCATCTCCCGGCGCGAGACTGGCTCCCGCGGGTGGCGACCATCGAGGTGGCGACGCGCGATGTTGTGGAGAAGTTGATCGGCCGTTTCTGGCCCGGTCCGCTCACCATTCTACTTCCCAAGACAAAGTCGGTTCCGGACATCGTCACGGCCGGCCTAACGACGGTGGCCTTGCGCATGAGCGCGCATCCGATTTTCGCAGCGGTGCTTCGAGAATTCGACCGTCCCGTGGCCGCGCCGAGTGCCAATCGCTTTGGCCGAATCAGTCCGACGACAGCCGCTCATGTCTTCGAAGAATTGACCGGTCGCATTCCGTTGATAGTCGATGGCGGTGCGACCGACCACGGCCTGGAATCGACGATTGTCGCCGTACGCCGAGAGGGCCTAACGATTCTGCGCGATGGACCGATCACGCAAGAAGAGCTCGCGGAGTTTGGCAAGGTGCGTCGCCTGGCCAAAGGCGCCGCGCGCCCGGAAGCGCCGGGACAGTTGCTGTCGCACTACGCGCCGCGCACGCCGCTTGTCATCGTGGAGAACATCGCGGCGGCGGTCGTGCCTAACGAAAAACGCTATGGCGCGCTCCTTTGGAGCAGTGATGACGCTTCGGCAGGCTTCAGCGAGAAGCGACGCTTGAGCGCGACGAGGAATTTGCGCGAAGCGGCCGCGAATTTATTTCGCGCCCTGCGCGAGCTGGATAACGCCGGACTCGATTTGATTGTGGCCGAAGCAATTCCCGAAAATGGCCTTGGTGTGGCGATCATGGACCGCCTGCGGCGGGCGGCGCATCGTTAGGCTTCGCTACGCTCGCGCGTTGTCATCCTCAGCGAAGCGAAGGACCTCACATCACAGCCGCAAGTCGTATTTGTTCGCGCCGCGTCACGACGCTTGAGAAGTCCCTCGCCGTCTTCACGGCTCGGGATGACAGGATTGCGAGCGGCAGGCAAAAACGCAACCGCCGGCGTTCGTTAGGCCAAGCCTAATCCTGATGCGCGAGGCAGGCGCGAATGAATCCGCTGAAGAGCGGATGCGGCTTGTTCGGCTTGCTCTGAAATTCCGGGTGATATTGGCAAGCCAAAAACCACGGATGATCCCGCAGCTCGATTAGCTCGGCTAACGATCCGTCTGGCGAAGTGCCGCTGATGAGGAAACCTTTCTCCTCCATCTGCTCGCGATACTTCATGTTGAACTCGTAGCGGTGCCGATGTCGCTCGAGGACTTCGTCGTTCCCGTAAATTTTCTGCGCGAGGGTGTCAGGCACGATCTTGGTCGGCCAGGTGCCGAGGCGCATGCTTCCGCCTTTTTTGCGGATCTTTCGTTGGTCATCGAGCAGGCAAATCACCGGCTCGGGCGCATCCTTGTCGAACTCAATGCTGTTCGCGTCCGCGATGCCGCAGACATTGCGCGCGAACTCAATCGTCGCCACCTGCATGCCGAGGCAGAGTCCGAGAAATGGCACATTGTTCTCGCGCGCGAATTGCGCCGCCCGAATTTTTCCCTCGACCCCGCGCTCGCCGAACCCGCCAGGGATCAGCACCCCGGCGACATCTTTGAGTTGACCATCCACACCGTTCTCGAGCGACTCGGCATCGATCAGGCGCAGATCGATCCCGCAATCGTGACTCGCCGCTGCGTGCGTGAGCGATTCGTAGATGCTTTTGTAGGCGTCTTGCAGCTCGATGTATTTTCCCACGACTGCGATCTTCACCTGTTTCTTCGGGTTGATGACGCGGTTCACAAACTTTCGCCAATCCGTCAAATCGGGCGCGGCGCATTCCAAGTGCAACAGCTCGCAGACAAGCGCGTCGAGCCCTTCGTCGTGCAACATCAGCGGCATCTCATAAATCGTGTGCGCCACATCGCGCGCCTCCACCACCGCGTTCAAACCGACATTGCAAAACATGGAAAGTTTCTGCCTGACCTCGTCGTCAAGCGGGCGCTCAGTGCGGCAAATTAAAACCTGTGGTTGCAGTCCGATCTCGCGCAATTTGGCGATGCTCTGCTGCGTCGGCTTGGTCTTCAGCTCGCCCGCCGCGCGGATGTAAGGGATGAGGGTGACGTGCATGTTGAGCACGTTTTGTGGGCCGACTTCGAGAATGAATTGACGGATCGCCTCGAGAAAGGGCAACCCTTCGATATCGCCCGTCGTTCCGCCGATTTCGGTGATGACGATATCGACTTTTTTCGGATCGGCCACCTGACGAATGCGCGCCTTGATCTCGTCGGTAACGTGCGGAATGACCTGCACGGTTTTGCCGAGATAATCGCCGCGCCGCTCTTTCAAAATGACGCTCTCGTAAACCTGCCCACTCGTTAGGTTGTTATTGCGCGAAAGGACGCAGTTGGTAAAGCGCTCATAATGGCCGAGGTCGAGATCGGTCTCCGCGCCGTCGTTCAGGACGTAGACTTCTCCGTGCTGAAACGGGTTCATCGTGCCCGGATCGACGTTCAGGTAGGGGTCGAATTTTTGCAGGACGACGCGCTGGCCGCGCAACTCAAGCAAGGTGCCGAGAGAAGCGCCGGCGAGGCCTTTTCCTAACGAACTCACCACTCCACCAGTTACAAAAATATATTTCATCGAGAAAAACGGGCCGGAAGTGCGGGCGGCGGCCCGACCAGGAGGAGACGTTCGATCACCCGGGCGTCGGCCGGCGTGTCCACACCGGGAGAACCACTCCTGGTCACGACCACATGAATCTTTACGCCATTCTCCAGCGCGCGCAATTGCTCGAGCCCTTCCGCCTGTTCGAGCGGTCCTGGCCGCCAGCGGACGAAGCGGAGAAGCAGTTCACGGCTATATCCGTAGATACCTTGATGCCGAAAATAAGTCGCGGGCTCGCGGGCGAAGGGAATGGCGCCGCGGGAAAAATAAAGCGCGCACTTTTGCCGGTCGAGGACGGCTTTGACCTGATGCGGCGACTGCGCGTCGGCCGGATTTTCGAACGGGTGCACAGCGGTAATCATCTCAATCTTCGGATCGCGCTGCATTTGCCTAACGAGTTGATCGATCAACCTCGGATCGACCAGCGGCTCGTCGCCCTGAATGTTGAGGAAGTGCGATACCCCGCGCAATTTCCTCGCGACCTCGGCCACGCGATCGGTGCCGCTCGGGTGTTTTAAATTCGTTAGGCTGACCTCCGCGCCCCAGGCGAAGGCCGCTTTCGCGATGCGCATGTCGTCAGTCGCGATGATGACCGCTGCGAGCGTGCTGGCGCGGCGGCAGCGTTCCCAGACGTGCTCGAGCAACGGTTTGCCCCCGAGCGAGTAGAGCGGCTTGCCGGGGAAACGGGTCGCGCCCCAACGCGCAGGGATGATGCCGACGGTTTTGGTCATGGGCGGCAGCCTAACAGGCAGCGCTATGCTTTCCAATGCATCGGGCGATCCCGGCTAGATCCTGGTTAGATCCTGGTTAGATCCTGGACGCGCGGAAGCATGTCCAGTTTGGCGATCACGATTCGCGCAACCCGAGGATGATCTCGGCCGCGGCGCACAAATCCCCAGCGATCCAATTGGGCGCAGCGTAAGTCTCCTGCGCGCCGTAACCGGTCTTCACCAGGATGGTGCGCACGCCCGCATTGCGCCCGCACTCGATATCGATCGCCTTGTCGCCGATGAAAAACGAACGCGCCAAGTCGAGGCCGTGATCGCGTTGCGCTTCCAGCACCATCCCGGGCGCGGGTTTCCGCCGGTTCGTTGGGCGATCCGGATGATCAGGGCAAAAATAAACGGCATCGAAAGTTGCGGGCCGAACCGCACGGGCGACCTCCGCCGCCACGAGCCGATATTGCGCTTCGGTAAAATAGCCGCGCCCGATTCCAGCCTGATTCGAGATGACGACGAGTTTGTAACCTTCCGCCTGCAAACGCCCAAGGGCTTCGGGAACCCCGGGAAAAATTTCGACCTGCTTCGGGTCGGAGCAGTAATTCACCTCCCGCATGAGGGTCCCGTCGCGGTCGAGAAAGATGGCGGGCGCAGGTTCGTTAGGCGCCACCGTCATCTTCAAAACTGGCGATCAATTCCGCTGGGCTGACGGTGGCGGTACCCAGTTTGGCCACCACCACGGCGCTGGCGTGATTGGCGATCTCCGCAGCTTCGAAAGGCGAAGCGTCGCAGCAGAGCGCCAAAGTGAAAAGCGCAATCGCAGTGTCACCCGCGCCCGAGACATCGAAGACCTGTCGCGCCTTTGTCGGGATGTGATGTGGCAGCTTTCCCCGTTCAAAGAGCATCATGCCCTGCTCGCCTAAGGTGATCAGCAACAGTCGCGTGTCCCAGTTTTCGAGCAGC
>JBBSGS010000054.1:0-13614 GCA_038253875.1 Chthoniobacterales bacterium | reverse complement strand
TCGAAGAATTTGCACGGCTCGGGTATCGACGCCCGCACGTCCGCTCGCTCACTGAGATTGGGAATCACGGTGCCCGACTGGCTTGTCGCTGGCGTTATCCCTTGGAGTGAAGTCTGGAAAGTTCCGAATTGATAAAATTCAACCGGGCCGATCGAGCCGACGATCGAGAGCACGTCAAGACTGCTCACCTTGGTGAAAAACGAGTCATAAAGACTGGCCCCGCCCTGCTCGATCGAGCAGAAGTGGAAGGCGGCGCTTTCCGCTTTCACCTTGAGGTTCTTCAGTCCATCTCGTTCCGGAATGGCCGGTTGGTTAACGATGGTCGCTATTTGCGGGAAGGTGTCGCCGAAATCGGGATTACCGTGCGACCGGTAGCGGAAGTACCAGCTGGTATCCAGGGTAAGAGAAAAGAGACTGGTCAAGCGGCCAATCTGCTTCGCCCCGGTGGCGGTGGAGCTGGGCAAGGTGCGGAACGGGTCGAGGTTAACCGCCGGCTGACCGATCGAGACGAGGTAGGCGTTGATAAAATTCGCATGGCTCCGTTCGTTTTCCCGGTCGTCGCAAATATAGTTAATGAGCGCGGGATCTATCCTTTCAAGAGCCTCGCGGTACTCCGGGTTGCCGACCGCGAGCTCGCAATATTGCGACCAGAGATCGGTCTCGACCAGCTCAGCGGCGGCGAGAAAGTTTAGAATGTCGATGTCACCTTTAGTCGGCGCTGCGCTTGTGGTTTGACCGAGGCTGGAGGCAGCTGAGGCGAGGAAGCCGCCAAAAGGCAGCAAAGAAGCGCCGACAGCGGCGCGGCGAACAAACGAGCGGCGACTTACGCCGCTCTGGGGTTGATCCGTGAGATCGTTGACGGGTTTAGATGTTTCTTTCATACGAACTTTTTAATACGAGGTATTACGAACTTTTTGCAGGGGCGGATGCAGCGTTCATCATATCTTCAGATGTTTCGTAAGAGTACTCGCCCCGTCGTGATGCATTCGGGCGCAAACCTCGCGCGGATGAGTCCACCGGAGTGATTCACGTCGTGGACTCGGTTCTGATGCCGTAAGGCAAACAGGTAACGCAATGCACGGGCGTCATCGAAACGGTGCCGTCCGTTTTTTTTCTCACGCGAACGCGAACACTTATTTTCGCGGCCGCAATCAAATAGAAGGGGATTCGTGCAAGCGATGCTGGTGCGAGTGAGAATGAAGAATTCCGCTTTCGTGCCGGTGACGATGTGCGTGCACCAATCCCGTGCGCTGTAAGAGATTCTCGTCCGCCAAAATTGTGGCGGGTCGTGGAATATTTCGAGGAGATCCACGCGTCGCCGGAAATCCGTAGACGCTGGACTGGTTTGAAGGGGCATCAAAAGTGGAAAGAGACTTACATGAAATGCGCCAAGACTTTTCTGCTCGTCGGTGAAGCGCCGTCCGATGAGTCATGGAAGCAACCAGTGGCAATGCCGCTCGAAATCGTTCCGGTTACTGATCCGACGACGCTGAAGCGCGGAGAAAAGGCGACGTTTCAGTTGCTGGAGAATGGCGAGCCGTTGCCTAACCTGGCGCTCGGTCTCATCTCAGAGCGAGGTGTCCGCAGTTTCCAAACAACCGACGCCGAAGGGCGCGCCACGTTTGCGATCGATCAGGCCGGGCGCGCCTTGTTTTTCGCGGTCCATCTGCAATGGCAAGACACGGAGTGGCAAAGCAATTTCACCACCCTAACCGTTTGAGTAAACGAAATGCCGCCGTCCGCCCCGCGTCTCCCAGATTCCCTCGTCGGGTTGCTGCCAGTTTGCACAGACATAATCGAGCAGCCTCCGAAGGTGTCCCCAGAATTCGGGGGAGACCTGGGTTCCGTATTTATTGAAGAGATAAACGGAGTCGAGTAACTCTCCGTAGATATCCATCTGGAGTTGATCGAAGGCGCCGTTGCCGATGCGAACGGGACGCGAACCGCGGTAACCATCGAGATGGTCGAGCGTCGTCTCGGTTAAATCAGCACGCCCATCGATTCCGTAGACGATCTGGATACCGCCCCGATCGCGCGCTTCGCGGCAGCGCTCTTCCAGCCAGCCCATGAATGCCGCGGCTTCGTCTGTGAAGCCGATGCGGAGAAAACCGTAGATGGTGAAGGCCGCGTCGCGAATCCAGGTGTAGCGATAGTCCCAATTGCGTCCCCCGCCGATCCCTTCGGGGAGACTGCAGGTAGGCGCGGCGATGATAGCTCCAGTCGGTTCGAAGGTGAGAAGCTTGAGCGCGAGCGCGGAACGTTGAACCATCTCACGCTAGCGACCTTGATAACTGCATTGACCGAGCCAGCGCCGCCAGAATTGGACCGTTTGCTCGAAGAGCATCTCGGCCGCCTCACAGGTAGGGCAACCATCGCCTTGCGGCCAGGCGCCTTCGCGGCGGAGAACGAAGAGCGCCGTTTCGTTTTCGCGCAATGTAAACTCCGCGCTCACCCCTCGCTCCTCGCGGCGGAGCGGCATCGACGCTGCAAGCTCGAGCGCGAGGTCACCGCCGCGGAAGACCACGCTTTCGCGACCCCTCTCAACCTCGGGATTAGCCGCGCATAATCGAACGCCGGAAAACATTCCCCCTGCAATTTGAGCGCGCCGCGCGTGCAGCGGACGCGCCGGATCAATTGATGCGGCCACGGTTCCGCCGCTCCCGCCGGCAGGAAGTCTTGGATCTCTCCCACACCATCGGGCGAGAGAAAGCGAGTCATGAGCACGTTTGTCTCGGGCCAATAGAATTGCCGGCAACGCGTCTCCGCGTTGAGCGAGTGAATGGAGAAGTGCCCGCCTTTCTTGTCGTCGAGCATGGCCGCGAAAACGCTCGGCGAGTCGAAATTTGGAAAGCAAAACCAATCGATCGAGCCATCCAACCCAACGAGCGCGGCCGTGCGCATATTGCCGATGACGCCGTAGTTCTCGATCGGGCGGTAGGTCATCGCCGATGATCGCTAGAAGCGGTGACAAAAGTCACCTTCCCTCACCCAACCTTCTCCCAACCGGGAGCGGGAGTCCTTCTCCCTCGGGGAGAAGGTTAGGATGAGGGGCTGACCGTGTGATTGACTCCAATCTTCTTTTGAAACCACTTCCAGTATGTTTCTTTATCCCGGCACGAGTGCGATTTTCTCGCGCCATCGTCAGAACTCACTTTTTAAACAAGTAAGTTTAAGCTCCGGCGGTGTTAGCATCTCTTCAGGTCGGCGTGCTCGCTGAGAGGAATTAGACTTGGAATCCTCTCGGAGCAACCTTCCCTCGGCGTCACCACTTCAACCAGCGCCGCAAAAGCGAGTGAATCGTCGGCGTTAATCGTGTGCGATTGTAAGCGTCCGCCGCCTTCTTGATCGCTTCGGCTTGCGTCGGGTAGGCATGAATGACGCGGTCGAGCGTGCGCAGGCCGATCCCGGCCACCATCGCCAGAGTGATCTCGTTGATCATCTCGCCCGCGTGCCGGGCTACGATCGTCGCGCCGAGGATGCGGTCTGTTCCTTCTTTGACGTGGATCTTTACGAAACCGGTTTCCTCGTCGTCGGCAATGGCGCGATCGACGTCGTGCATCGGAATGGTGAAAGTCCTGACCGGGATATCGCGCGCGCGCGCCTCGCGCACGTAGAGGCCGACGTGGGCGATCGCCGGGTCGGTGTAAGTGCACCACGGAATGGTGAGCGCGCTCAGGCGCTGACGACCGAGGAAGAGCGCGTTGCGGACAACGATGCGCGCCGACGCGTCGGCGGTGTGGGTGAACTTGTTCTCCAGGCAGACATCGCCCGCAGCGTAGATGCGCCGGTTGCTTGTCTGGAGGAAATCGTTTACCCGGATTCCGTGCTTCTGGTCGTAGTCGACGCCAGCGGCCTCCAGATTCAGTCCGGCGACGTTCGGCGCCCGCCCGATCCCGGTGAGGATGGCATCCACCGCGACCGTGCTTTTGAAGTCGTCGCAGATTAGATCGACGAGTTTCTTCCCGCCTTCCGCGCGAACGCTGACCGCTTCGGTGTTGAGCCGCACCTCGACGCCGTCGCGAGCGAAAGAATCGGAAAGGAGTTGCGCGGCGTCGCGTTCTTCCTTGGGCAGGAATAGTGGCCAGCGCTGGACGATAATGGTTTTCGCGCCGAAGCGGCAGAAGGCCTGCGCCAGTTCGCAGCCCAGCGGTCCGCCGCCGATGACAAGCAGGCGGCGCGGCAATTCAGTAAGGTCAAAGATATTCTCGTTAGTCAGGAAGCCGGCTTCGACGAGGCCCGGAATGCTCGGCGTATCCGGCCGCGCGCCGGTCGCTACGAGCGCTTTTTTGAAACACAGTTTCCTGTCCTCCACCATCAGCGCATCGGGACCGGTGAAGCTGGCCTGACCGAAGTAAACATCGACCCCGGCCTCCGTCAGACGCTGCACCGAGTCGGCGCGGCTGATGCGGGCGCGAATGCCGCGCATGCGTTCCATGAGCTGAGGGAAATCAACACGAATGTCGCCCGGAGTTTGCGCGCCGTAGCGCGCAGCATTGCGCATATCGGCATAGAGGTGCGCCGTGCGGATGATCGATTTCGACGGAACGCAGCCTACATTCAGGCAGTCGCCGCCGAGCAGGTTGCGCTCGATCAGCGCTACTTTCGCGCCGAGCGCGGCCGCGCCGTGCGCCGCCACCAGTCCGGCAGTGCCGCCGCCGATAACGACGAGATTGTAGCGCTCGGCCGGTCGCGGGTTGCGCCATTCCGCCGGGCGCAAATTTTCCAACCGCTCCCGCTCGTGGGCGTCACGTGGCGCGACCGACTTAGACTCGTTAGGCCGATCCATCCTGCCTAGAGCCAGCCGCCGCGGAAACCGGAACGCCGCAAACCACGGCGGATATCGGGAGAGTCTCGCATCAGTTTCCAGATCAACTCGCTGCGATAGTTTTCGATCATGAGCAGGATGATGCCCTGGTCGAGGCCGAAGAGGCCAGGCGAAACCCAGGCGCTCTTTTTCCCTTTGAGGACGTCGGGATTGAAACTGCTCGTGTATTGCTGCGCGAGCAGAATTTCGGGATAACGCTGCAGCATGTGGCGCGCGGCGCTGAGTGCCAGCTCGGGCGCAAAGGGGAGCGATGCGAGCGCGCCCCATCCCCCGATCGTTCCGTCATCCGGCCCGTATGGAACACCACGCGCGGCGTAACCGAACAAGCGTCGAGACACGCCGGCCAGCTCCGACATTTCATTGTTAGGGCCATCACAGGCGGTGAGTCCCCAGCAGTTTTCGTTGTAGCCGGTAAACTCGTGCGGGTTGCGCCGTGCGTATTCCCGCTGCACGGCAGTCGCGCGTCGGCTGTTCTCGAAGTAATCGCAACGTTTCTCTCGCATAAAGCGATCCTGAATGCCGCGGAAATCGATCCAGGCATGAGAGAACTGGTGGATGAAGAGGGGGCCGGCGTAGAGAAAATCGTAGCCGTAAATGTTTTCCCATTGGTAAGTCATGGTCCACGATTCGTAGCACTCCTGGCTGAGCGCGTGGGTCGGCGAACCCATGGCGAGGACGTAAAGGATGATCGATTCATTGTAACCGTCCCAACCGTAATTGAGAAATCCGCATTCGGGTTTCCAACCCATCCTGATGGTGTTCTTGCCGCCCTCCGACCAGGCCCAGTCTACGCGTCGATAGAGAATCTCGACGAGCGCGCGCAGCTCGCTTTCCTCTGGCGTTTCCGCCTTGAAATAACTGCCCGCGGTAAGTGCGCCGGCGATCAAGAGCGCCGTGTCGATCATCGACAGCTCCGAACGCCAGACGCGCGCCCCGCTCTGCATATCTAGAAAGTGATAGTAGAACCCTTTGAACCCGGTCGCCTCCGGGCTGCCGCTCTGATCGCTAGCTCGGAAAAACCGCAGCGTCGCGAGCGTGCGCTTGACTGCTTCGGGCCGGGTCATCCAACCGTGCTCCACCGCCACCGGGTAAGCCGAGAGGGCGAACCCGACTACTCCGATGCTCGCCGGCGAATGTTCGCGCGAAGTATCTGCGACGAGACCGTTGGCCGGATTCACCGCGCGCAGAAAATAGCCGAACGCGGCGCGCTCTAGCAGGTCGAGTGTCTGCTCGTCCATCAAAGCGCCCTCGTTCATCTGCTATCAGTCTCGCCTAGGAATCGGCGGGAAGCTCGAAAGTGATCGACGCGATCGCATGCGGCGGTAGGTCGACGTCGAAGCGGATCGTGCCGTTCTCGTAAGAAAAACCGAGCGGTTCCTTTACGAGGCGAGAGGCCGCCTTGAGCTGCTCCACTTGCGAGCGGGTGAGATACTCGGGCGCGCCCATTTTCTGCCAACGGCGGCAAGGGTTGGCATGCTCCTCGTCGATGCGCTCGAGGTAGGCCGCGACGGGCGAGGGAGCGTTCGTTAGGCGTGCCTCCACCAGCTGGGTCGCGATCGCGTGTCGCGGCTGAGCATGGTTGGTCAGAAACACTGTGATCGATTGACCTTTGCGGGCGACCCAGGCATCGACCGTCTCGTGCTGGCCGGTGACCGGCAGCAGCTCGTCGCCGAGCGCGTGCAGCAGTTGGAAGGCGCGATAAACGGGCTTTGGAATCCCGTGGAGGTTGAGCAAACCAAACCCGCCATGGAACGGAACGGAAGGGAAATAATTTTCCTCAAAGATGTCCGAGAAGGTCCAGAAACTATAGCCCTCCACGAAAGAGTCAGTCTCCAAGACTATCTTAGCGGCATAAGCCGCAGCGAAAGGCTCATCGTGGTAATGATCGCGCGGATTTGAGGAGATGTTCCATTCCGTAAAGTAAACGGGCCGGTCACGCGCCTGCTCGCGCACGAGCTTCGCCCGATCGCGCGGGCTCTTCGCCAACTGTTCTTCAGTGTCGGCGCCTTCGAAGCCGAGCGGGTCGGTCGGGTAAATATGGGTGCTGATGAAGTCCACTGGCAGATTGTTTTTCTCGCAATGGTCGAGCAACTCCTCGATCCAGGCGGTCACCGCCGTGGCCGGGCCGCCGACCCGAAGTGATTGGTCAACGCTTTTGATCGCCCGCGCGGTTTGACCATAAAGCTTGAAGTAATCATCCTGCGATCCCGTCCAAAAGGCGGGAAGGTTGGGTTCGTTCCAGACTTCGAAAAACCATTGGCGCACCTCGGCGATGCCATGGCGTTCGACCCAATGAGTGACCAGCTTGCGGATAAGTGTAGCCCACGCCTCGTAGTCCGATGGCGGAGTGATGTTCCCGCGATAATGAAAGACCGTTTCCCCGCCTGAAGACAGCATCTCAGGCATAAAGCTCAACTCGACAAAAGGTCGCATTCCTATCGTGAGCAGGAAGTCGCAGATGCGGTCCGCATTAAAGAACGAATAGAGAGGCTTGTCATTGTGCGAGATCAACGTGCCCATGTCGTCCATGAGGAGGCCGTGGAAGCGGACATATCGGAAGCCGAGCTCGTCGTGGCAGCGCTGCATCTGTGTTTGCCAATCCGCCCGTAGCACGAGGACCGCTCGGCCACTTCCGACAGTGTGTTTCCAAGTATGTCTAAGCGGGGTTGTCGCCGCCGAGAGGCAGGAGGTGAAGGTAATGGCCATATAGCTGTCGTCTTCTCTCCGGCGGCGACGGTGCGCAGCCGGAGTGGCTTTGGCAAAGGACTTCAATCTTCATCATGCGCTTAGCTTCGCCCAGCTTTTCCGGACGAATCAAATCGTCTGCGCGGGCGGACGGCAATAGCCTGGGCTGTTATCAAAGTTATGCGCGCCGGAAAGTTTTCCTGTGCTACCTTGTGAGACCGGAAGAGAGGGATTATTCCGCAACTGCCACGCCCGCCATCGGCAGCGATCGCGCGGGCTTGTAGAGACGCTAAGGCTTTGGCTGTCTTGCCACCCGTGGCGTAGGTTGCGCGTTTTTTTTGGCGACAGGCTTTGCGGGAGGCGTCGGTGCCTGCGCATGGTCGGTCCCGTGCAGGTTGAGGAGTGATTCCATGAGAGATTCGTCAGCGCTCGAACAGACGGAGAGCACGACCGCTTCCTTGCACCCTTCTCCAGCGAGGTAGGCATGGCCCATATTGGAATCAATGTAAACCGACTCGCCGGTTTCCAGCGCAATGGGATCATAAAATTCGGTATGGAACATGACCCGGCCTTCCAGCACGTAGGTGTGTTCCTCGCCCGGATGGCGAATGAGCTCGCCGAATTCTTCCAGGCTTTTTGCCCGCACCCGGCCGAGCACAGGGATCATGCGTTTCCGGCGTAATTCCGGGCAGAGATAGTAATAGTCGTAGTTCGGGGTATTGACGCGGACGGCGTCGGCTACGCGTCCGATGCTGCGCCGCGCGGTCACGGCCGGCTCGGGTTTGTCGTTGGGCTCGGCGAACAGTTCCGACATGGGCATATTCAGCCGCTGGCTGAGCATTTGCAGCTTGTCGTAGGTAAGGGTCAATCGGTCGTGCTCGACCTTCGATAACGTCGAGAGTGGAATGCCCGAACGCGCGCTCATCTCTTTGAGCGTCCAACCGTTCCGCGCGCGAAGACCTCGTAGCAGACCGCCGATGGTGGGTTGTGGCGCCTTCATGGACTTCAGAAGTATCTGTGCTGATTCAAAGTGCGCGCGTTTGTCCTGATCGGATCATCACCGCATGCGTTGCGATTGTCAAAAAAGGAGCGGTCAAGGCGCCATTTCGTCAGGCATGGAGAGCAAAAGAAGAGCCGGACTTGACAATTCTCCGATCAGAGTCATTACTGGCCCGATCAGGATTTTTAGGCATCGATTCGAGGAGATATTTATGTGCTTGCGCCGCTTTTTAACGATTTTCACTATCATTTTCGCCGCCCTGGCGCCCGTCCCGCTCCTTCCGGCGCAGGTGCCCAGTCTCGCGCCACCGCTAACGATTAAGGCGGCCGCTCCGCCGGATGCGACCGCGAAAGTGTCCCTGCAGGCGCCAGCGCACGATACCGCGCCTCTCACGAGAGCAGACGTGGAGGCATGGCTCGACGGTTACTTCCCTTATGCCCTGGAGCGCGGCGACATTGCGGGAGCGGTGGTCGCGGTCGTGAAGGACGGAAGCATTCTGCTGCAGAAGGGTTACGGCTTTGCCGATGTCACTGAGCGCAAGCCGGTCGATCCGGAACGGACCTTGTTTCGCGCGGGATCGGTTTCGAAATTGTTCACTTGGACCGCAGTGATGCAGCAGGTCGAACAAGGCGAACTCGATCTGGATGCGGACATCAACACCTATCTCGATTTCAAGATCCCTCCGCGCGACGGACAACCAATCACGATGCGTAATCTGATGACCCACACGGCTGGGTTCGACGAAGCAGTGCGAGGATTGATCGAGCCAAATCAGCGCGACCTGCTTTCGCTCGGGGAGACTTTGAAACACTGGGTTCCTCCGCGGGTGACTGTGGCCGGCAGCACCCCGGCCTACTCCAATTACGGCGCGGCGCTCGCGGGCTACATCGTGGAGCGCGTCTCGGGTGAATCGTTCGACGATTACGTCGAGCGGCACATTTTCCAGCCTTTGGGGCTGACTTACGCGAGCTTCCGTCAGCCTTTGCCCGAACGCTTACAGCCCTGGATGTCGAAAGGCTACGAACTCGCTTCCGGCGAGGCCAAGCCCTACGAGATCGTCTCGGTCGCGCCCGCGGGTTCGCTGGCCATCAGCGGCACCGACATGGGACGCTTCATGATTGCGCAACTGCAAAAGGGCGCCTTTGGCCCGGGGAGGATTTTGCAAGAAGCCACCGCAGTCAAAATGCACGACACGCGGTCCGCGGTCGGGGTCTCGCCATTGCATCGGATGTTGCTCGGATTCTACGAAAACGATGTGAATGGCCATCGCGTCATCACGCACGGCGGCGATTCGCAATGGTTCCACAGTGAGCTGAATCTTTTCCCGGACGACGGGGTGGGGCTGTACGTTTCCCTGAATAGTGTCGGCAAAGAAGGCGCGGTAGGTCCCATCCGCTCGATGCTGCTAAGACAATTCGGCGATCGCTATTTTCCCGGCCCCAAGCCGCAAGGAAACCTTGACGCGAAGGTCGCGAAGGAACATGCAGGCGTGATGGCGGGACGTTATCTGCTTAGCCGCCGTCCCCATACGACCTTCCTATCTTTGGCGGACTTAATCAGCCAAGTGGGTGTGACCGCGAACGATGACGGCACGATCACTGTCGCCGCGCTCAAGGGGCCGGACGGGCAGCCGAAGAAATGGCGGGAGTTTGCTCCTTTCGTGTGGCGCAGTGCCGGCTCGGGCGAGCGCCTCGCGGCGCAAGTGGAGAAGGGCCACGTGATCCGCTTCGGCTATGATGAATACCCGTTCATGGTCTTCGAACCGGTGGCGTGGTGGGTGTCTTCGGTCTGGTTATTGCCGCTCTGGCTAGCGGCGTTGGTTGTCCTCGTGCTGACCACTCTGGCCTGGCCGATCTCTGCGCTGATTCGCCGTCGCTATGGTGTGGGTTACGGCCTGACCGGCGCGGACGCGACGATGCATCGCCGCATCCGCATCGCCACGTTGCTGGTCCTGAGCACCATGCTCGCCTGGGCTGTGACTTTAGGAAAAATGTTGACCGATTTCGCCTGGGTTGCGCCGGGAATGGATGGCTGGATCATCTTTCTGCGGCTGCTGTCGTCAGTGGTGTTTTTCGCCGGCGCCGCGATCGCGCTTTGGAACGCGTGGGCAGTCCTGCGAAGCCGACGCAAGTTACTCGCGAAACTCTGGAGCGTCCTCCTGGCCATCGCTTGCGTGACGGTGCTCTATGTCGGGATGGTGTTTCATCTCGTCGGCTACAGCGCGAATTACTAGCTCCATTCTACTTGAAAAAATCGCATGACTCTTACTCTCGCAATCCACAACGCGAATCTGCGGCTGAAGGCGCCATTCCGCATTTCCGGTTACACCTTCCATGAGTCTCCTGTAACTCTGGCGATCCTGCGCGATGGCGCATTCGAAGGTCGCGGCGAGGCGGCTGGCGTTTACTACCTCAGTGACACGCCGGATAAGATGCTGCTCACGATTGAGACTCACCGCGACGCGATCGAGTCCGGACTTACGCGCGCGGAGTTACGCGCGTTGCTCCCGCCGGGCGGGGCCCGCAACGCGCTCGATTGCGCGTTGTGGGAACTGGAGGCGGGCCGCGCTGGCGTGCCGGTCTGGCGATTAGCTGGAGTGGAAACTCCGCGCCCATTGCTTACCACCTTCACCGTGAGCGCCGACACCCCGGATGCGATGGCCGAAGGCGCCAGGTCCTACACCAAAGCCCGCGCGATCAAACTCAAACTAACCGGCGAGGTAGACATCGACATCGAGCGCGTCCGTGCCGTGCGCGCGGCGCGCGCGGACGTCTGGCTCGGCGTCGATGCGAACCAAGGCTATGCGCCTGATACGCTGGAACGACTCCTGCCAGTCTTAGTCGAGGCGAAGGTTTCCTTACTTGAGCAACCCTGCGCGCGTGGCCATGAGAGCGAGCTGGACGGAATTGACCATGTGATCCCGATCGCCGCCGACGAGAGCGTGCAAGGCCTGAATGAAGTCGATGCCCTGGCTAATCGCTTCGATGTGGTCAACATTAAGCTTGATAAGTGCGGCGGCCTGACTGAAGGACTCATGATCGCTGAGCGCGCCCGCGCTCTTGGAATGAAAGTCATGGTCGGAAACATGATTGGCACCAGCCTGGCGATGGCTCCTGCCTTTGTCCTCGGCCAGAAGTGCGACGTGGTCGATCTGGATGGTCCTATTTTCCTAACCCGCGATCACAGCCCCGGGATGACCTATGAAAACGGTCTGGTCCGGAGCGATGAAGCAGTCTGGGGTTCTCCTCGGCGACAAACTGCGTGACCACGACGCAGGAGAAGACATGGTTCGGCCAGCCGCGCGGGCTGACCATTCTGTTCCTGACCAATATGTGGGAGTTCTTCTCCTACTACGGCATGCGGACCTTGCTCGTCTATTACATGACCAAGCAGCTCCTTTTCGCCCAGGAGAAAGCTTCCTTTATCTACGGCAGTTACACGGCCACGGCCTATTTCACACCTATTCTCGGCGGGGTTATCGCCGATCGTTGGTTGGGCAAGCGCAGGGCGGTGATCATCGGCGGCAGTGTCATGGCTATTGGCCATTTTCTGATGGCGTTCGAGCCGCTTTTCTATTTCGCGCTGGCGACCATCGCACTTGGCAATGGGTTATTTCTGCCGAGTCTCCCAAGTCAGATTAACGACCTCTACCGCGCTGACGATCCGCGGCGTGGGCGCGCCTATAACGTCTATTACGTCGGATTGAACGCTGGCGGCTTTCTCGCTCCGCTGATCTGTGGGACGCTCGGCGAAGTCTACGGCTGGCACTATGGCTTCGGCGCGGCGGGAGTGGGTATGTTTGCCGGGCTGGCTATCTATCTGGCGGGCAGGAAGTATCTCCCTCCGGAGCCAGCGAAACAGAAGGCGTCCGTTAAACCTCTCGCGGTCACGGCTGAGAACGAAGGCAAACGCGGAATGCTATGGCTCTTGCTCCTGGGAGTCGGCATCGCCGCCACTATTTTTCGCGGCGCCTACGAGCAGGTGGGCAACACCATTCCGCTCTGGACCGATGCCGGGGTGAATCGTGCCTTGGGTGGATTCGTCATCCCGATGACCTGGTTCCAAGCCTTGAACCCGCTCCTTGTCATCACAATAACTCCACCATTGCTATTTTACTGGCGACGGCGGGCAGATACCGGAAGAGACACTTCGCCCGCCCGAAAAATGGGGATCGGCGCGCTCATCGTGGCGGGCGCATATCTACTCCTGGCCATGGTCACGACGGTGGCCGGGGCGCATCGCGTCAGCTGGCTCTGGTTGCTCCTTTTCTTCATCGTCCTCACTCTTGGCGAGCTTTACATTTTGCCGACGGGCCTGGGTCTTTTCGCGCGTCTGGCGCCACCCCGACTCGGCGCAACGACCGTCGCGGCTTGGTTCCTGGCCATCTTCGGGGGCAGCATGCTCGCTGGGCTGGTTGGAACCCTCTGGAGCTGGATCGACCATCGCAGCTTCTTCGTCGTCCTGGCAGGCCTGGCTACGACGGCGGCTCTTCTTCTCTGGCTTCTTGATTGGCCGATTCGCCGCTCCGAACAAGAGCGTGCGGCGCAATCGACTGCCTGAGCGGGATAACTTTCTTCTAAAATTCTCTAATTGGGATTGACAGGCTCCAATCAGATAAGGAATATCCCAAATCATCTAATTATACCCATATCTGCGAAAAGAGGGAAACCATGAAGAACCGCGAAATAGTCCGACAAATCTTAAGAGCCAGGCTGAGTCTTGCCATTGCTGGAGCGCTGGCGATTTTATCCATTCACACCGCCAACGCCCAGGTGGCAGCAACCGGCAGCCCGGCAACTCAAGCGACACCTACAGCCTCTCCTTCGTCGAGCCCGTCCGCCCAAGCGGACACAATCGAGAGAATCGTCGTGACGGCGAATAAGCGTGAGGAAAACGTCCAGGCGGTCCCCTCATCCGTCAGTGTGATCGACGATTTTCAGTTGGATAACCTCCACGCCACCCAGCTCACCGACTACGCGCCCTACATCCCGGGGTTCACGGTCAATTCGCTGGGAACGCCCGGGCAGGGGAGCATTGCCTTGCGTGGCCTCGCTCCGATTTCCGGCGGCTCAACCGTTGGGACCTACATTAATGAGGTGCCGAC
>JBBSGS010000053.1:0-13743 GCA_038253875.1 Chthoniobacterales bacterium | reverse complement strand
GCGCGCCAGCTCCTCCTCCGCCTCGCCCTCTGCGGGGTCACCCCTAACGAACTCGACGGCGTCCTCCTGACCCACGAGCATGGTGATCACGTCTGCGGCCTCGAGGTGCTCTGCCGCAAATTTCAGGTTCCGATTTATTGCAATGCCTTGACCGCGGAAGCGATCCGCTACGGTTCGTTAGGCGAACACCGCAACTGGCGCATCTTTCGCACCGGGGCGGCCTTCTCCATCTGCGACATCACGGTCGAAAGCTTCTCCGTCCCGCATGACGCGGTCGAGCCGGTCGGGTTCACTTTTCACGCCGGCGGGAGCGCGCTTGGCTACATTACCGATCTCGGCCAGGCCACTCGCCTAACGATCGAGCGTCTGCGCCAGGTGCAGACGCTCATGATCGAGACCAATCACGACGAGAAACTTTTGCAGAACGACCCGCATCGTCCCTGGCCGGTGAAGCAGCGAATTCAATCGCGCCACGGGCATCTCTCCAATGCCGCCGCCGCGGCCGTGATCGAGCAATTGTTACCCGGGAAGATCACGCGGGTTGTCCTTGGCCATCTCAGTCGTGATTGCAATTCGCCTGCGCTCGCGGCGGAAGCGATTGCGGCGCAATTGGAAAAAAACGGCCGCCGCGATGTCGAAGTCTTTTGCGCGACCCAGGGCGCGATCAGCGCCCGCTTCCCCATCGGCGAGACGCAAGGGGGCGTGTTTCAGCCGACGTTCGAAAGTCTCTTTTTCGAAACGGCGGCGGTGCCGGCGCGATGAAACTGCGCGACGCTGCCGAGACCGACTTGCCGGCGATCGTCGAAATTTATAACGCCACCATTCCCACTCGAATGGTGACGGCCGAGCTGGAGCCGGTCACGGTCAGCGAGCGCTTACCCTGGTACCGCGAGCATTCGCCTAACGAACATCCGATCTGGGTACTGGAAGTGGAGGGACAAGTCGCGGGTTGGTTGAGCTTTTCGCGCTTCATCACTCGTTGCGCTTATCGTGGCACGGAAGAGCTCAGCGTTTATGTGCACGACAATTTTCGGCAGCGCGGGGTCGCGGCCGAGTTGCTCGGGGCCGCGATTGCGCGCGGACCAGAGCTGGGATTCACCGCCTTCGTGGGTCTGATCTTTGGGCATAACGAACCGAGCTTGCGGCTCTTCAGTAAATTCGGTTTTGTGAAATGGGGGCACCTGCCGCGGGTCGCGCGCCTCGACGGCGTGGAGCGCGACCTGGTCATCGTCGGGCGACATCTCGCGCCCTTTCCCTAACGACTCATCGTCCGCTAATCTTCCTCGCCCACGACGAGATGGATGATGCCGGCGGGATCGGAAATCCAGAAGCCATCGAAGTCTTCGCGCAGCTGTTCGACTTCGTCGCGGCGCGGGACCCCGTGATTTTTCAAGTGGGCGGCAGCGCCCTCGGTGTCGTTCGTTTCCAGCTCGAGCCAGATGTCGGGATGACTAATGTTCGGAACCCGATCGATCCAAAGCCGGACCGGTCCGAACTGAAAGATGCAGCCTTCCGGTTCCTCCTCGATGAGGGGCAGCGCAAGGGTGTCGCGGTAAAAGGCGATCGTCTGCTCGTAGGTGTGATACGGGCATTTGATGGCAATATTCGCGCCGCCGGAAAAATGCGGACTGTTGACGTTGGCGACCATGGAAAGAATTTGCGATTTGCGATTGCCGATCGTTAGGCAAACGCCCCCGCTAAATTAGCCGCCCGCGGCGCCGTCGCCGCCCGGCTCGGTCATGGCCAGTGGATCGAGCGCGGTTTCCAATTCCGCTTTCGGCAGAACCTTTCTCTCGAGGCAAATCTGGCGCACGGTTTTGCCGGTTTTGGCGCTTTCCTTGGCGATCTCGGCCGCGCGATCGTAGCCGATTTTCGGGGCGAGACTGGTCACCATCGCCATCGAAAGTTCGACCAGTTCGTGGCAACGTTCGCGGTTTGCGACGATGCCGCCGACGCATTTGTCGGCGAAAATTCCAATGACGTTCGTGAGCAGCCGGATGCTGCAGAGAAGATTGTGCGCCATCACCGGCATCATGACGTTGAGCTCGAAATTTCCGTTCGCGCCCGCCCAGGTAATGGTGGCGTCCGCGCCAATCACCTGCGCGCAAACCATCATCATCGACTCGGACATGACCGGGTTCACTTTGCCCGGCATGATCGAGCTGCCGGGCTGGGTCGCCGGGAGGGAAATCTCGCCGATCCCGCAGCGCGGGCCGCTTCCCAGCCAGCGAATGTCGTTGGCAATTTTGAAGAGACTAACGGCGATTGTTTTCAGCTGACCGCTCGTCTCCACGACCGCATCCTTCCCGCCCTGCGCTTCGAAATGATCGGCCGCTTCGCGAAAGCCAATGCCAGTCCGCTGCTCGAGATGGCGCATCACTTTGCCAGGGAAATCAGGGTGACGGTTCAGACCCGTGCCGACGGCGGTGCCGCCGAGCGCAAGCTCTTCGAGCGCGGCGATGGCTTGCTCAGCGCGTCGTTTTCCGAGGCGCACTTGCTGCGCGTAGCCGGCGAATTCCTGCCCCAGCCTAACGGGTGTCGCGTCCATCAAATGGGTGCGCCCGATCTTGATGACATCATAGAATTCCTGCGCCTTGGCCGCGAGCGCCCCGGCCAAATTATCGAGCGCGGGAATGAGCGAACTCTTAAGCTGCTCGGCCGCGCTGATGTGGATGGCGGAGGGGATGACGTCGTTGCTCGACTGGCCCATGTTGACGTGATCGTTAGGGTGAACCGGCTCGCGCGCACCGATCGGCTTGCCGGCGAGCTGAGAGCACCGATTCGAGATCACCTCGTTGGCGTTCGTGTTCGTGCTCGTGCCCGAGCCGGTCTGGAAAATGTCGAGCGGGAAATGTTCGTCGAGCTTGCCTTCGGTCACTTCCTCGGCGGCCTGCACGATGAGGGCGCTGCGGTCGGCGTCGAGCAAGCCGAGGTCGTGATTCGCCTGCGCGGCGGCCCATTTCAAGAGCCCGAGGGCGCGGATGAAAGGGCGCGAAAAACGCCAGCCGCTCACCGGAAAGTTAAGCACCGCGCGCTGCGTGGACGCGCCGTAGAGAGCGGAGTCCGGGACGGACATCTCGCCCATGGAATCCTTTTCCGTCCGGGTGTGGCCCAGGCTCATTGCGCGCCGTTCGCCGAGACCGCCCGGACCAGCCGAGTGGGATGCACGTGGCCGTTGCGGGTACTGGCTTTCTGGAAAACGGTCACGAACATCGGCGGAATATTTT
Organism: Chthoniobacterales bacterium; assembly: GCA_038253875.1. Classification (GTDB taxonomy): domain Bacteria; phylum Verrucomicrobiota; class Verrucomicrobiia; order Chthoniobacterales; family UBA10450; genus Palsa-1392. The sequence continues at coordinate 10,516 of JBBSGS010000053.1, read as the reverse complement.
GCAGGCAGTACTCGGATTCGGCGCGGTCGAAAAATGTGGCGTGCTGCCGGAGTTCGTTCGTCACCTGGTAGATGATGAAAGCGCCGCCGGGCCTGAGCGCGTCGTAGGTGTCCTGGAGGAGCGCGCGTTTTTTCCTGATCTCGAGAATGCTGAAGGGGATGCCGGAAAGAATGTAATCGCATTGCGCGATGCCGCGTTCGGCCAGTTCCTCGGTGAGGCTGGCAGCGTCGCGGTTGATTACGGTGACGCGCGGATCGTCCGCGAACTGTCGATCGAGATCGCGCGAGAATGCGGGGTCGAGTTCGAAAAGAAACAAGCGCGACTGCGCATTCATGCGGCTGGCCAGTTCGCGCGAGTGCACCCCTTCGCCCGGGCCGTACTCGGCGATAACTCGCGGTTGCTTGAAATCCATCTTGCCCGCGACCCGCTCCACGAGCGCCTTGGAGCTGGGGATGATGGAAGCGATCTGAAACGGCTTTTGCAAAAACCGTTTGAAAAACAATGCGCTCATAAAGTTGCGAATAGTGAACCTAGGGGGCGGCCTTGTCCAGCGACGATCTCCCGCGGCCGCGGTTCCCGCCTGATCGATTCGCGTGTCGTTCCGGCCGGGGATGCCTCGAGTTCTGGCATGGTGGAATGGCACGTGCGGAACCTGCGCCGAAAAGGTAGGTTCCCTCGTAAAGCGGGCTGGCCAAAACAGTTCTTGACACAAATTGTGAAATTTATAATGGTGAGCAGGTCCAAAAAAAGTCTTGCCTACCAAACTCTACCCTGCTGATTTCTCTGAGATGCACAATCTCATGACGGTCAAAGAGACCGCGAAGTACCTCCGTATTCCGCTCCCGACCGTTTATTATTTGGTGCAGCGCGGACAATTGCCGGCGATTCAGATCGGCGGGCGGTGGAGGATTAAAAAGGACGCGCTCGATAAGGATGTGCTCAAGGAAAATCGTTCCGGCCAGCCGACCGTGCTGGTGGTGGATGACGATGAGAGCCTGCAGAATCTTTTCAAAGTCTTCCTGAAAAAGATCGGATTTAGCCGCGTCGTCGTCGGCACGGTGAAGGAGGCGCTGGTGGCGCTGGACAAACAACATTTCGATCTCCTCTTTCTCGATCTGAAACTTCCCGATGGCCCGGCCGATGATGTCTACGATGCGGCGAAAGAGATTGATCCCAATTTGCCGATCGTGGTCATCACCGGTTACCCGGATAGCGCGATGCTCAATCGCATTCTTACGAAAGGCCCGATCACCGTTCTGAAGAAGCCGCTCAAGGTTGAGCAGTTGAAACAGACGGTGCGCATTCTCGGCCATAAACAAGCGACCAAGCTGGCGGCTTGAGTCGGGGCAGCGCGTTGCAAACGCCTGCCGTGAACGATAACCCGTGAATAGTGAAACTTCGTAGTGCCACTTGACTATTCACCAGCCACTCATCACCTAATCACTACTCCCGAGCGCGCGGTTAGCTCAGTGGTAGAGCACCTCCCTGACACGGAGGGGGTCACAGGTTCGAACCCTGTATCGCGCACCATTTTCGTGGGCTCGGATGGCACCCTTCGAAGAAGGTGCTCCCGGCATAACAGCTGCTTCCCCCTTTGGTTCCTCGCTCTCCCAATATCGGCAAACGTCACTTGATTTGCCTTGAATTGAAGCGAAAGAGGGAACTCCCAAAAAAGAAACCAAAATTTTGAATACACCTAATACGAAAAACCATCTCGTTCTGCCCCACGGCGGCGAACTCATCAACCTCGTCGTTCGCCCCGAGCAGGCCGCGCAAACCAAAGCGCAGTCGAAAGATTTCCCTTCCTGGGACCTGAGTGCCAGGCAGATTTGCGACGTCGAGCTGCTCCTCAACGGCGGGTTTTCGCCGCTCACCGGCTTCATGAACAAAGCCGATTACGAAGGCGTATGCAGCAACATGAAATTGGCCAGCGGCCTCCTCTGGCCCATCCCGATAACGCTGGATGTCGCCGAGGCTTTCGCGAAGACACTGAAACCTGGCAGCAGCAAAGTCGCCCTGCGCGATGCCGAGGGTGTCATGGTTGCGGTGCTTCACGTCGAAGAGGTCTGGCAGCCCGATCTGAAAGCGGAAGCTAAATCCGTCTTCAACAGCACCAGTGAAGCCCATCCCGGCGTCGCCTATCTCTTGAAACGCGGCAATCCCTGGTACGTCGGCGGGCGGCTCGAAGGTCTCCAGCTCCCGAGCCACTACGACTTCAAAACCTTGCGTCAGACTCCGGCTGAACTTCGCGCAGACTTCAGCAGCGCCGGCTGGCGCCGCATCGTCGCTTTCCAAACCCGCAACCCGATGCACCGCGCGCACGTCGAGCTGACCTTCCGCGCCGCCAAGCAAGTGGAAGCCAGCCTCCTCATCCATCCAGTCGTCGGCATGACCAAGCCCGGCGACGTCGATTACTTTACTCGGGTTCGCTGTTACCAGCTCCTCGTCGGAAAATACCCGGCCAGCACCGCCATGCTCGCCCTCGTCCCTTTCGCCATGCGCATGGGCGGCCCGCGCGAAGCCATCTGGCACGCCCTCATCCGTAAGAACTACGGTTGCACCCATCTCATCGTCGGCCGCGACCATGCCGGCCCGGGCAAGGACACCGACGGCAAGCCATTCTACGGGCCGTACGAAGCCCAGGAGCTTTTCGCGAAACACGAAGAAGAGATCGGCGTCAAACAGGTGCCGTTCCAGATGATGGTTTACCTCGAAGACAAGGATAAATATTTCCCCGATAACGAAGTGCCCGAAGGCGCCCGCGTCCTCAACATCTCCGGCACCGAGCTGCGCACCCGCCTCAACGAAGGCCGCGACATCCCAAGCTGGTTCACCTATCCCGAAGTCGCGGTGGAATTGCGCAAGAGCTTCCCGCCTCGGGCCAGACAAGGTGTCACAATCTTCTTCAGCGGCCTTTCCGGCTCAGGTAAATCAACCATCGCCAACGTCCTCATGACGAAGTTCCTCGAAGTCGGCGGCCGCCCGGTCACGATGCTCGACGGCGACCTCGTGCGTAAGCACCTGTCCTCCGAGCTCGGATTTTCGAAGGAGCACCGCGACATCAACATCCGCCGCATCGGCTACGTCGCCTCCGAGATCACCAAGAACGGCGGCATCGCCATCTGCGCCCCGATCGCCCCCTATGATGCTACCCGCAAAGAAATCCGCGGCATGATCGAGCCCCTCGGCGGTTTCATCCTCGTCCATCTCTCCACCTCCGTGGACGTGTGCGAAGGCCGCGACCGCAAAGGCCTCTACGCCAAGGCGCGTGCCGGCATCCTGAAAGAATTCACCGGGGTCAGCGATCCCTACGAAGAGCCGACCGACGCCGAGCTGCACATCAACACCGCCGAGTTGACGCCGGAAGAAGCCGCGCAGGAGATCATCCTGCACCTGGAGCGCGAAGGCTTCATCGGCATAAACCGCGGCCCCGCCTAACCGGGATTCGGCTTAGAGTATCAGCTAATCGCCGCTTTCGAGCTTTGGTCTCGGGAGCAGCGTTTTTTGTTCCGCTTTTGCGGGGGAAACGCGGGGTTGCTTTACCTAACGAAGCTCAGTCTGCCGCAAACAAGACTGGCTTCGTTGTCACCTGGCGTTGCTTTGCCTCCTCTTTGCAGCCAGCCCCGGACGATAAAACGGCTGCAAGATTTGCGCTCCATGCTATCCTCCGATTGCCTGTCGAGAGACTACCAAGGCCGCCTCTCGAACAAGCGAAATGGGATTTCTTACCCGCTTCATCCCAAGTTTGCGCGGCACCGGCTCTGAGTTCCTTTGGATGCCATGGATGCTCGCGACTCTTATGGGCATTCCGATTGCGTACCGATATGGCATTCGAGATGCGCAGACACACGCTGAGGACATCAGTGATCTATCGACCACAAGGTCTAACCATGCGATGGAGCTGACTGCGAGCCGGCGTACGACCTTGCCCTCCTTGGCTACTACCCATTCATCCGCTGCGACGCGCGCTCTCGCTCGCAGCAGCTCATCTTGGTCTCGTTAGACCTCTGAACCGCACGGTGTTTGCCAACGCTCACCATTCTGCGATTTTTGCTTCATGAGCAACAAGGAGCTTGTGATCGGCCTGCTTTCCCGACTTCCCGAAGACACGCCGCTTGGGGAAATCGAGTTTCTTGCCCGGATCAAAGTTGCTAGGGAGCAGGCCAGTCGTAGAGAGGGGATCGCTGCGGAGGACGCTCGAAAGCTCGTGGATGCATGGGCTGGCCGGTAATCCTCACGCCGCAGTCGCAAAGATGATCTGCGCGAGATCGTCTCCTATATTGCGCGCGACAGCCCTGAGCGCGCTCGCGCTTTCGGCAACCTTCTCGTGGATACAGCGCTTTCTCTGGGAACGCAGTCGGAGCGAGGCGGAGTTGTCCCGGAGCAAGACGATCCGGCGGTTCGAGAGATCCTCCGTGGAGCGTACCGAATCATCTATGAGATCGTTCACGAGCCGGACGCTGTGTTCGTACTACGGTTTTGGCATGGAGCTCGCGGCACCCCCGAGATACAAAAGGTCTAACCATGCGATGGAGCTGACGCCGGGCCGTTGTACTATCCGGTTTTAACATGATTAACCCCGTTCAATTCCAAGCCACGCTCGCTCTCGCCCGACGCAGCTGATCTTGTTCTCGTTAGGTGTTTTGGTGCCGTCGCCTGTTAGCCGTGCCTTCTCCCGTTGCAGAGTTGATTTCGTTGCTGCTCGGTTGCTTGATCGCTTCTCGGTTCCGGCGATCTGGGGGGACAGCTTGTTCCAGCGCTTCTTCTGCTCGCGCGCCGATGAGATGCAGGGCGTCGAGTCTCTCGTGTTGGGCTGCGCGGTCGTCCTACGGCAGCGCCGCTGCGCCACACCACTTCTTTTTTCGCGCGTTTTTCCCAGAGTTCTGGCTCCATGTTTTTGCATGCAGCCGAGCCATTTCTTTCGCGGAGCGTCATTGCGCCGCCTCTGTCCGGCAGCCACGTCCACACCTAACTGTTGTACCTCGACAGGTTGTCCCGTTGGCGGCGCAGGGTGAGGATCTGGGTTTCGAGCTGGGCGCTGATCTTGCGCGGCTGGGAAAGAGGCCTGGAGGAGTGATCGTGCAAGCGTTGGGGGAAGCCAGCCTGCTGGGCCCGGGCGAGCCAGCGCCGAACGGTCTTCTCGCAGACGCCGAAAGCGAGGGCAGTGGTAGGCAAAGAGAAACCGAGTTGAGAGTGTTGGAGAGCCATTTGGGCTCGGGTGAGAGGAGTCAGAGTGGCATTAGCGTGCATCTATTCCGTGCGGGAAGGCGTTGGGTTGAGTGTTGATCCACCACCATCCTGCCTTACCCTTCTCCTGCGGACAACGTGTCGAGGTACAACAGTTAGGTCAAGGTTGGAAGCGGTTTCAAAGTCGGGGAACCCTCACCCCAACCCTCTCCCAAAAGGAGAGGAGGTCCCTTCTCCTTGGGAGAGAAGGTTAGGATGAGGGCGAAGGTCGGGCGCTTGGAAGGCGACTCTCATTTTTGAAACCACCTCTAGTCATATTCGGTTTCGTTTATAAGATCGCTTGCGAAATGAAACGTTTACCGGCTTACACCCAGATTCTCCGGGCCACCGCCGTATCGTTCTGCCTCTGCTGGCAGACTGGCTGCGAAAAGCCGGCTCAGTCCGACGGCAAGACGGGGCGGGAGGAGGAGAGCTATACGGCTGATGAGCGGGCGGCGGGAGCGAAGCTCAAGCCTGTCAAGGACCCAATTAGTGAGAAGATTTACAAGTTCCGGGTGCAGGTGCGTCAGGCCTATAACAACCGGCGATTCGATGATCTGGAAGGGACTGCTGGTCATATCCGGGCCGCGAAATCGACCTTCGGTAATGGTTCCTGGATGATCGCTCAGTTCTACGAGTCGCTTGAATGTCGACACGATGAACCCGAAAGCATGTGGCAGTTACATGATCAGATTCATCGGGATTGGATTGCGACCAAGCCGCAGTCGCTCACCGCGCAGCTGGCTTACGCGGATTTTCTCGTGGAGTACGGATGGCACGCGCGCGGCAGTGGCTATGCGGACAAGGTCACTACCGAGGGTTGGCAGCTTTTCCGAGAGCGGCTGGCCGCCGCGCGCAAGCTCATCGAGGGCGCTCGCTCGTGGCCGGAGAAAGACCCTTTCTGCTGGGTCGTCGCTCTGGAGATCGCGATGGGCCAGCAATGGTCAAAGCCATCCTACGACGCCTTGGTTACGGAAGCGCACGCCATTGAGCCGAGTTTTTGGGGATACGACACGGCGCGCGCTTTCTCTCTACTTCCGCGATGGTACGGCGAGCCCGGCGATTGGGAAGCTTACGCTGAGCAGACCTCGGCGCGCCCCGACTCACTGGGCCCCGAACTTTACGCGCGGATTGTGGTCAACCTCTCCAAGTATTATGACAACGTCTTTCAGGAGTCGAAGGCTTCTTGGCCGAAAACGCGCGCAGGCTTGGAGGCGATGCGGAGGAAGTATCCCGACTGGCTGGAGCCGGTAAGTGATACGGCGATGCTCGCCACACTGGCTCACGACTATACGTTGGCCAGGGAGATGTTCGAACTCACGGGCGACACCTATTCACCTAATCTCTGGGGCAAGCCCGAGCGCTTCGCCCGTTTTCGGAACCTGGCGAAGACGGACGGGGCAGGTACACACTGAAGAAGGGATCAGGCCCTTCATCCTCGTCCTAACCTTCTCTCCCAGGGAGAAGGAATCATCTCTTCCTTCTGGAGAGGCCGGGGTGAGGGTTTCCGACTTATGGAACACTTCTAAAAGCATTCGTAGTTACAACTGGTTCTGCAGGGTTGTGCCGTAATCCTTCGAAGCATAATCCCTAAACTTTGTTTCGAATTCGCCCTCGGTGGCAAACGTGCCCGCATAGACACCAAGCAACGCGCGCTCGAAGGTTTCGCCGCTGGCCATGACCTGGAGAAAGGCGATGAAACGCGCCTTGTCAGTGTGCATCAGGAAGCGCACGAGCCGTCCCGATTCATCGTAGAAGGTGTTAACCCGTTCCGCCGATGGACGCGGTAGGGTGACGAGTTGGCCGAAAGGGATTAATTCTTCGGGGGCCAATGAACTGGAATGCGGTTTCGCGAGATAACCACGGGCACGCTCATAACTCGCCCGCGAGTCCCGCGAGATAAATTCGGCGAAGCCTTCGTTTAGCCAGCTTGGAATGTGTGACCCGTAGGAACGATAGAGCAGAAGGTGGGCGATCTCGTGGCCGATAGTGTTACCGGAGAATTTGTAGGAGGGATCGCAAAGCAGAAAAAGGCTACCAGCTGACTGAATCCCGCCGGTCCAGGGCTCCAGCTCGCCCGCCTTTTTAAATTCCTGCCAATCCTCCGGTCGATCGAAAATGTAGATATGTGATTTGCGATCACTAACTGGCTCAGTTTTCTCCAGGACCTGGGCGACGACGCGGAAGTTGAATTCCGCTTCCACCGACACCCGGGTGGCCACGAAGCTTCGGACATAGTGGTAGATGAAATGCTCGCCTTCGGCGTGTTTCCAATCATCCGGGTGCAAGGCGAGAGCAACGGCGCCCAGCGGGTTGTCATCGGGCTGGCTCAGCTCTGTGCGCGGTCGATCCTGCAAGGCGTTGAGTCCTTGCAACGGATTAAGCTGCGCCTGCGTGATGCGGAGGATGAGAAAAAGGAGAAAGCAACCTGCCAGGCGAAGTTTCATCGCTCCCAGTAAGAGCTAAATTCGTGCGAGTCCGAGGTCTTGTTGTAACCGGGGTCGGTAACCCCGGTCGCCGCAGAATCCGGACCCGCGCTAGCAAAGGACGAGTCACCGACCCCGGCTGCAACGCTACACGCGGGAGCGGCGCCGACCGTTGTTGCGCGAATATTTCACCGGCTTGCGTTTCGGTTCTATTTTCGTTAGGCCAGCGCCGCTTTTTACTTCCATGATCTGGTCGCGCAGTAAGGCCGCGCGCTCGAATTCCAGGTTAGCGGAAGCCTGTTGCATCTCCTCCTCCAACTCCCGTAGTAACTCGGTGAGGTTGAAATCGCCGCCGGCTTCCTGGATGACGGAGGCCGCAATCTCGCGACCGCGCAGGATGGTATGCAGACTTTCCTGGACCGCGCGGCGCACGGTTTGCGGAGTGATCCCGTGCTTCTCGTTGTACTCCATCTGTTTCGTCCGGCGATAATCGGAGATGGAGATGAGTGCCTGCATGCTTTGGGTCACGGTGTCAGCGAAGAGGACGACTTCCCCGTTGATGTGACGGGCGGCCCGGCCCGCCGTCTGGATGAGCGAGGTCTGGCTGCGGAGGAAGCCTTCCTTGTCGGCGTCGAGGATACAGACCAGCGACACTTCCGGCAGGTCGAGACCTTCGCGGAGGAGGTTGATGCCGGCAAGGATATCGAACTCACCCGCGCGCAGGCCGCGGAGGATTTCCACGCGCTCGATGGTGTCGATGTCGCTGTGCAGATAGCGCACTTTTAAGCCGACATCGCGCAGGTAATCAGAGAGATCTTCCGCGGTCCGCTTCGTTAGGGTGGTGATGAGGACCCGCTCCTGCTGCTCCACCCGCTCGCGGCAAAGCTCGATCGTGTCGTCGATCTGGTTCTTTAGCTCTTTGAGCGTGATCTTGGGGTCGAGCAGGCCGGTCGGACGAATGATCTGTTCGATTACGAGCGGCGCGCCCGGCGTATGGACGTTAAACTCGTTAGGCGGCTGGTCGGTCCGCGAGATCGGCGCTGGCACCCCGGGGAGGATAAACGGGACCGATTCTTCTTCGCCGATGCGCTCGCGCTTGTGCGGAAAGTAACCGGCGTTCCCGACAATGCTGTTCTTGATCTCAAACTCCGCCGGGGTCGCGCTGACATAGACGAGCTGGTTCGCGGCGCCCATGAATTCCGGGAAGTTGAGCGGTCGGTTGTCGAGCGCGCTGGGCAGGCGGAAGCCGTACTCGACCAGGACGGTTTTGCGCGATTTATCGCCTTCGTACATGCCGCCGATTTGCGGGATGGTGGCGTGTGATTCGTCGATCACGAGGAGGTAATCCTTCGGGAAAAAGTCCAGCAACGTGAAGGGTTTCGAACCCGGCGGGCGGCCGGAGAGATGGCGCGAATAATTCTCGATGCCGTTGCAGAAACCCATCTCCTGCAGCATCTCGAGGTCGTATTCCGTACGCATTTTGAGCCGTTGCGCCTCGAGCAAACGGCCTTGTGATTCGAGGAAGACGATCCGCCGGTCCAGCTCGGTCCGGATCGAGATGAGGGCGCGATTCAATTTATCGGCCGGGGTGACGAATTGTTTCGCCGGGAAAAAAGTGATTACGCCTAACGACTCCTGGGCGTGGCCGGTGAGCGGATCAAAACGGGTGAGGGCGTCGATCTCGTCTCCGAAAAATTCCAAGCGGACGGCTTCTTCGTCGGCAGTTGCGGGATAGACCTCGACCACATCGCCGCGCACCCGGAATTTTCCCCTAACGAAATTAACGTCGTTACGTTCGTAGAGCATGTCGACGAGCCTGCCGAGGACCGCTTCACGGGAGATTTGCTGCCCGCGTTTCACCGTCAGGAGCATGCGCAGATAGTCCTCCGGTGAAGTCACGCCATAGATACAGGAGACGCTCGCGACCACGATCGTGTCGCGGCGGGAGAGGAGCGCACTGGTGGCGGAGAGACGGAGCCGCTCGATCTCTTCGTTAATCGATGAGTCCTTCTCGATGTAAGTGTCGGAGCGCGGGATGTAAGCCTCTGGCTGGTAGTAATCGAAGTAGCTGACGAAATACTCGACCGCGTTGCGCGGGAAGAATTGCTTGAACTCGGAGTAAAGCTGGGCGGCGAGGGTTTTGTTGTGCGAGATGATTAGGGTCGGGCGTTCCAGTTCGCGGACGACGTTGGCGATCGTGAAGGTTTTACCGGAACCGGTGACGCCCAGGAGCGTCTGGTGGCGGTTGCCGGCCTGAACCGATTTGAGGAGCTTGGCGATGGCTTGGCGCTGGTCGCCGCGCGGTTGATAGCTGGATTCAAGCTGAAAGGCCATCGCGCACTATAGCATTGCCCGAGATGGCCAGAAACTGCTCGGGGCACGACCCGGCAGCGACCACGTCGCACCGCGCCTAAGGCGACGGGAGGAGAGGCGCCAATCCTTCGCTGGCGCCAAGATCATCAGCGCCGAAATTGGCGGTAATCGTTTTGGTGACGTTGTAATGCGAGATCGATTGCGGCGTGACCTGACCTCCCGGCACGCGATCACCCACCAAGATGGTCGGGATATGCTGATTATCGCCCTGCTTATTCTCGTCCATGGTCAGAATGATGAGCCCGTTCTGTTCTCGTGCGTAGGTGATGAGCGGCGGTAGATGCTGCGAGAGCCAGTTGTCTCCATTGGTCACTCGCTGCGCCACGGTAGCCCCGTTATGCATATCGTTGACCAGGTTTGGGGAGATGAAAACAAGGTTCGGCCAGCTTGCGTCCGGTGGATAGGGCCCTTTGTAAACGACCGAGACAGACGAGGGCACATTGGTGAAATAAATAAACGGGTTATGCCGCTGCACGTAGAAACCCGCCTGG
>JBBSGS010000052.1:0-14020 GCA_038253875.1 Chthoniobacterales bacterium | reverse complement strand
TCTTCCGGATGGACCCACAGATGCTCGAGCCGCCAGCTCCCTTCGGATTTCAGCAGTGCGTGGAAGCCAATAACCCGATCGTTGCTCAGCGCTTTGAACGTCTCATTTTCGGCGATGAAAGCCGGCTTGATGGTCAAGTCCTTCTGCCACGCTTCCAACCAATGCGCGGGATAACCCCAGTGTGCTTTGGCCGCCCGCGCGATCGCGCTCAGCGCCGCGGCATCCTCGGGCATTGCCTAACGATTGTTACAGACTCGAGCATGACGAAGGGCCGCGCGGTTGCGCAAAAACACCGCTATGATACCGACAAACGGATGAGCACGGAGAAAGCCCAGGAGATTATCAAACGCGCGATGGCGGATCACGCAATCTATGATGCGATGGCGGCGCGCGAGAGCGAGGTGTGGGGGAATATTCTCCCGGCGCGGGAACGTTCTGAAGCGCGGACCCGGGACGAAGCCGCGAGCGGGGCGTTGCGAGCCTCTCGTCATCAGTCGTCGCTTCCCCAATTGGCGCGCGAGCGTGGTTTGCACTTCGAACGCGGCGTCAGCCTAGGATGCGGCGCCGGCCGGCTGGAGCGGGCGCTCGTTCAGAGTGGCACCTGTGAAAACATTCACGGGCTCGACGTTTCGGAAAAGGCGGTGGCTGAAGCGCGCGCCATCGCTGCGCGGGAAAATCTGCCGCTGACCTATGAAGTGGCCGACCTGAATTTCATCCAGCTGCCTGCTAAAGCCTTCGATCTCGCCGTCGCGCAAACTTCACTTCACCACGTCCTCTTTCTCGAAAAAGTGGCGGAACAAACATGGCAAGCACTGAAAGAGGAGGGCTATCTTTGGATCCATGATTTTATTGGCGAGACACAGGGGCAGTACGATTCGAAACGTCTGACGCTGATCAACGAATTGCTCGCCATTCTGCCTGAGAAATTGCGCGTCAATATCATCCAGGACCGAGTCATTACCCAGATCAAGCGGCCGGAACCGGGTCATCTCGCCTCGCCTTTCGAAAAAATCCGCAGCGCGGAAATTGTCGGCATCTTCGAGCGCTGGTTCACGATCGAGTGGCGGAAAGAATTTACTTCTCTTCTCCATCTGGTTGCGCCGCCGGGGATGCGGGTGCCCTATGTCGAAAACGAAGAAACGAAAGCGCTCTACCAGGTGCTCCTCCTCCTCGACCAATTGTGCGTCGAAGAAGGGATTCTGAAACCGACCGGTGGACAGTATCTCATGCGGCCGAAGCCCGGCGGATTCGGTCCCACCTAACGAGAGCGCGGAAAGACAAACCGCGCGGACGGACGTGCGCGCTTAATTCCTCGGAAGGTTGCGTGTTGTCGTTAGGCGAAGTTGCCTTCCGCACGGGGAGGCTCCGCTTTCGGCCACGCTCGCCTAACGACCGTTTGAGTCTGCTATTTTTCGAAAACCTTCTTCACGTCGCCGACTTTGTTTTGCACTTTACCTTTCATCTTTTCGGCCGTGCCGCGGTCCCGTAAATCCGGATTGCCAATCACCTCGCCGGTCTTTTCCTTGACTGCGCCTATTGCTTCCTTCGCTGTTCCCTTTGTTTTGTCTTCTGAGCTTGAGTTCATACTCATAATTCGTAGTTGGCCGGCTGCGAGGCTGTGCCAATTTCAGGCGCCTCATGAAAGCGCGCAAAGCCGCTCTCGTTTTTATCCTCATTACCGTCGCGCTCGATATGATCTCGCTCGGCATCATCATCCCGGTGCTGCCGACGCTCATCCTCCATTTTCTCGGCAGCAGCGCGACGCGCGCGGCGACCTGGCTCGGCACTTTCGGGACGGTCTTTGCACTGATGCAGTTCATTTTTTCGCCGGTGCTCGGCGTCGTTTCCGATCGCGTCGGACGGCGGCCGGTTATCCTGCTCTCGAATGTCGGGTTGGGCCTCGACTACATCGTGATGGCGGTGTCGCCGACGATTGGCTGGCTCTTTCTCGGGCGAATTATTTCCGGTATCACCGCAGCCAGCATCACGACCGCGATGGCTTACATTTCCGACGTCGTGTTCCCGAGAAACGCGCCCGCGCCTTCGGCATGATCGGCGCGGCGTTTGGCCTCGGCTTCATCGTGGGACCGGCGCTCGGGGGGGGTTAGGCGCGATCGATCCGCAGTTGCCGTTTTGGGTGGCGGGCGCGCTCAGCCTGCTCAATGCCGCCTATGGATTCCTCGTCCTGCCGGAGTCGCTCGCCGTTGAGCGTCGCAAAGCCTTTTCCTTCCGCCGGGCCAATCCGGTCGGCGCGCTCGTTCTCCTGCGTTCACATCCAGAATTGTTTCGGCTCTCGGTCGTGCAGTTCATCAGCTACACCGCGCATGAGGCGGTGCAGATCTACGTCCTCTACGCGATCTATCGTTACGCGTGACAGGAAAAAGAGGTCGGTCTGTCGCTCGCCTTCGTGGGTGTCATCACCGTCCTCATTTCCGCCGGAATGGTCCGGCCGATGGTCGCGCGGCTGGGCGAACGGCGAACGCTTTACGTCGGGCAATCGTTAGGCGCGCTGGGGATGGCGCTAATGGGCTGGGCGACGACAGGGTTTGTCTTCATGATCGGCGTAGTGGTGATGAGCCTGTGGTCGCTCTCCGGTCCGGCGGCGCAAGGAATGATGACGCACCGGGTCGGCGCCTCGGAGCAGGGCGAACTGCAAGGCGCCATCAGCAGTATGCGCGCGATCGCGATGTTGATCGGCCCGGGTCTCTTCTCGTTTACTTTCGCCTGGTTCATCAACGCGCAGCGCGGCTGGGTCATTTCGGGCGCGCCGTGGTATCTGGCGGCGACCATGCCCTTTGTCGCAACGGCGCTGACTTCCACCGTCGAGCAACCGGAGATGACAGAGGTGCCCGTGACGGCTTCCGCGCCCACGGTTCCTAGCTCACTGCAAGTTGTAAGCCTCCACCAGGGCGACGCCGGTCGTATTGTTCTTGCCGCGGACGATGGCGGTGTAGTTGCCGGGCGCGAGGGTGTCGATGAGGGCGGACTCCTTGTCGTTGGTGGGCGCGACGCCGGTCGCTGCGATGGCGGCTTGCTGGGTGGCTTTCCAGTTATCGTTTTTACTGAGCAGGTTCCCGTTGGCGTCGCTCAATTCGAGAGTCGGGTCGGGCAGGGCGCGAGCGACTCCGGCCCGGGTCAGGCTGGGCCCGATCGCCCGCACGAGCACGCTGCCGTTTGTCCCCGCAGCGCCGCCGCCGACGATGAATCCACCGATCATGACGTTGTCGCCGGTATCGACAAAGCCGCGGGTGCTAATGTTGGCCAGTTGTGATGAGGCGCTGGGAGCAAGGTCGAAGGCTTCCATCAGGCCGACTCCGGCGCCCCCATTCTTCCCCCTGACAATCGCCGTGTAATTGCCCGGAGCGAGGGTGGCGACGATGGCGGATTCGAGGTCGTTGGTGGGCGGGACGGTGGAGGCGATGATGGCGGCTTTCTGGGTGGCTTTCCAATTATCGTTCCTCACGACCGAGCCGTCGGGTCTATGTAATTCCAAAACCGGATCGGCGAGCGCGCCGGCGACTCCCGCCTTGGTCAAGGAAGGTCCGATGGCGCGCACAATGACCTTCTTGGGCTCCGACCCTGTGATGATGAAGCCGCCAATCAACACATTGTCCCCCGTCAGCACATTGAGCCGGGTCGAGATGTTCTGGAGCTTTTGCGGCGACGGCTTGCACTTGCCTGCACTGCCGGCGTTGACAATGGCTTGGATCTCCGTTTGCGTGAGCGCGCGGTTGAAGGCCTCGATTTCATCCCACAGGACCGGGTCAGGTTGGTCTGAACCCGCGATAAAGGCGTTACTAGTAAAAGTAAACGTTGGGTTATAGCTCTGCGGCGCACTTGCCACGCCATCGAGATAGAAGATGACCGTGCCGCCGTCCTTTGTCACAGCGATGTGATGCCAGTTCTGATCGCTGATCACCATCGTCGGGCCCGGGCCCGCGTTGCTGGAGCCAACCTGAGTCAGAAACAGTTCGCCCGAAACTCTTGGCGGCTGGGAAGGCCCCGCCACACCGAAGCCGTAGCCACCGGTTTGATAGCCGATAACGGCAGGACCGGTTCCCGTTAAGGTGGCCGGGTTTAGCTTCACCCAGGAGTCGAAGGTGAAGTTCTGCAGTTGCAGGTTTGCCGGATTACCGATGGAAGCAGAATCCCCGGGTCTGCTGCAGATGAAGGCTTGAGCAACTTCGCCGGCGGTAAAGGTGATGTTGCCTTGCAGCGTGCCGTTGTTGCCATCCTGAATGTCGTTGGCGTTGCCATCGCCTGGCCACCAGCTCACCATATCGGGGTTGGCGGAGTGCATCCCCCCACATCTGCGGCCGTGAGTGAAAAGTTGTCGAATGTAACAGAAGGGAAGCCATCCGACACCGGCTGGTTTTGAAGGGCGAATTCGATTCCGACCAACGACGATGTGTTCGTCTCCGAGAAAATCGGCGAGCCGTTGAAGGTTCCGGTCACGGTGGCCCCAGTTCGGGTAACGTGGAAGTTCCGGAAGTGACTGAAACCGGAGTTCGACCATTTATTGCGCCATTCCACACGTGAACATTCGTGCCACCTCCACTGTTGTCGTAAGAATCGAAGAAAAAGGAGGTGTCCGCGAAGTAAGCGTGAAGCTCCACCGGTCGTTATTGGGACCAATAAGAGCATTGGCAAAGTCAATCTGCATCGAGAAATCCCCGGGAATGTCGGCGGTTAACGCGCCGAGGTTAAGAACGACAGCTATGTTCTGAAACCCGCCAGGATTTGTTCCGACCTTTGCCAGCCGGACATCACCCTGGGTGTCGTCGACCGAATAAAGGCCTGGCGTTGTCTGGATGACGCTCCAATCGCTTGGGTCGAGACCAGTGCTGAAATCATCGGCGAAAGTACCGGCGAAAGCGCCCGTTGGCGCTGCCATCAGGAGCGAGACTGCAGTGAGCAGACAGGCGCGGAAAAGAAGCGTTAAGATTGACCGAGGTAATCCGAGCGATTGGTGATGATTTGTTTTCATAATCAGCTTTCACTGACCAAACGTGCGATCCGGCAACGAAAACGGACATTGTTTTTCAAACTATTTTCTGCTGCAATCGGAAAAGCTCGATCCCAGCCACGAAGGGAAGCTTTATGAACACTGCGACCAACCCAGACGCCACCCAGATATTGCAGGAGTGGAGCGCGGGCGACAAAGGTGCGCCGGCCCGGCTGATGCCGCTGGTTTACGAGGAATTGCAACGGCGCGCGGCCGCTTATCTGCGCCGGGAACGGCCGGACCACACCTTGCAGGCGACCGCTTTGGTGCATGAAGCCTATCTGAAGTTGGTCGACCAAAGCCGGGTCGATTGGAAAAGCCGCGCGCATTTCTGCGGCGTCGCTGCCCAACTCATGCGCCGCGTCTTAATGGAGCATGCGCGCGGACACAACGCCGAGAAGCGCGGCGGAAAATTGGAGAAACTTTATCTCGACGAGACACGCGAGCTGGCGCAGGAACGCGGCCCGGATCTCGTCGCACTGGACGACGCGCTGCAAAGTTTTTCCACCACCTATCCGCGGGAAGGTCTGGTGGTGGAGTTGAAATTTTTCGGCGGATTGGGGGCGAACGAAATCGCCGAGGTCTTGGACGTTTCGCAAAAGATGGTTTTGCGCGATTGGAACTTCGCCAAGCTCTGGCTCCGGCGGGAATTGAGCACGAGCTAGGAAAGGATTTAACCGCGGATCTCACGGATGTCACGGATGGGGAAACAAACGCGCGTGGCGAGCGCTCTCGGGAAAATCCGCGCCCATCCGTGTAATCCGTGGTTAACTCAATGACTTCCCTGGAGCGAGCGCAGCGCGTCGCGGAGATCGTGAAATCCGCGCTGGAACGCGGATCTCAAGAATGCGCGCCATTCCTGGATGAAACCTGTGCCGGTGATAAAGAACTGCGCGCGGAAGTCGAGTCACTGCTCAAAGAGGTCGAGGGCATAAGCCGATTCATCGAAGAGCCAGCCCTGTATCTTGCCGCGGAAACGCTCGTGCGCGCTAGCGCCTGCGCGGCCGGCCAACTAATCGGTAACTACGAAATCCTCTCCCTGATTGCGCGTGGCGGAATGGGCGAGGTCTATCTCGCGCAAGATCGGCAACTGCATCGGCGCGTTGCGCTCAAGCTCGTTCGCAGAGGGATGGACTCAGCGGACCTCATTCGTCACTTCAAACGCGAAGAGCGCCTTCTCGCCAGCCTCAACCACCCTAACATTGCACAGCTCTACGGCGGCGGCGTGACTGCGGATGGGATTCCCTTCTTCGCCATGGAATACGTCGAAGGCCAGCGGCTGGATGAACATTGCGATGAGCGACGGCTGTCGACCGACGAGCGGCTGCAACTTTTTCGCAAGGTCTGCGCGGCGGTGACCTACGCGCACCAGCATCTGGTCATTCATCGCGACATCAAACCGGCGAACATTCGCGTCACCGCCGAGGGCGAACCGAAGCTCCTCGATTTCGGCATCGCCAAAGTGATGGAGGGGCACGAGTCGGTGACCACGCCAGGGTTGACGCTCGCCGGAGTGATGACACCCGATTATGCGAGCCCGGAGCAGGTGCGGGGCGAGGCCGTGACCACCGCCACCGATATTTACAGTCTCGGCGTCATCCTTTACGAGTTGCTCACCGGGGAGAAGCCCTACCGCCTAACGAGCAAAAGACCGGAACAGGTCGCCCGCGCCGTCACCGATCAGGAACCAGAGCGACCGAGCACGGCGATGCTGCACGATTCACGATTCACCATTCACGCTCCCTCCGCGGCGATCTCGATAACATTGTCCTGATGGCGATGCGCAAAGAAGCGTCGCGGCGCTACCAATCGGTCGCGCAATTTTCCGAAGACATCCGGCGTCATCTCGCCGGTCTGCCGGTGAGCGCGCAGAAAGATACCGTCCCCTATCGCGCGTCCAAATTCGTCCGCCGGCGCAAGCTCGGCGTTCTCGCCGCGGTGCTCGTGGCGGGCACGCTGGTCGCGGGGATTTTCGCCACCGCCTTCGAAGCGCGCCGGGCCAACGAGCAGCGCTTACGCGCCGAAAAGCGCTTCAACGACGTGCGCCGGCTCGCCCATTCGCTCATGTTCGAGATTCATGATTCGGTAGAAAATTTGCAGGGCTCGACGCCGACGCGCCGGTTGATCGTGACGCGCGCGCTCGAATATCTCGACGGGCTGGCGCGGGAAGCTTCCGACAATCCCTCGCTCCAGCGAGAGCTGGCGACGGCGTACGAGAAAGTGGGGGACATCCAGGGGAATCCCTATTCCGCAAATCTTGGCGACACGGATGGCGCCCTCACGAGTTATCGCAAAAGCGGCCCGGATTCGCGAAACCCTCAGCCAAACCGCGGCGAGCACCGAGATGGAGATCGAGCTGGGCCGCACCTATCGCGCGCTCGGCGACATCATGGAGCAGAAAAGCGAAATTCCGCAGATGATTCACGAGTATGGGCGTTCCCTGCAACTCTACGAACAGCTCGCCGCCGCCGACCCGGCCAATGCAACGGTGCAGGACGAGCTCGCCCGCGCCTTTGAGACCCTGGGCGATGGCTTGAGCCGCACCGCCAATCCCGCGGCCGCTCGCCTAACGAATTACCAAAAGGCGCTCGCCATTCGCGAAGGCTTGCTCCGCCAGGAAAAATCGAGCGCGAAGCTCCAGCGCAGCGTCGCCCTGACTCTGACAAAAGTCGCCGGGGTGACTCCGCACCAACCCGAGGCGATCGCGGCTATGCGGCGCGCGGCCCCCATGCTCGAGTCGCTCGCCGCCGCCAATCCAAACGATGGGCGTGCCTATCGCGAAGTCGGCTGGGGTTACTACCAACTCGGCAACGTGCTCATGGCCGCGGGTGATTATGCCGGCGCGCTCGCGAGCCGCCGCAAGGCCTTCTCGATTCGCGACCAACTTGCGGCGAACGATCCGCAAAATGCGCAAGTGCGTTTCGACCTCGCCGTCGCGCACGCCGACCTCGCGGAAGCTTTGACCGCCAGCAGCGACCCGGCCGCGGCCGCGGAACATGCGCGGCAGGGATTGGCCATTCTGGAAGGACTCGCGGCGGCCGATCCGACCAACGCCGTCTATTCGCGCAACGTCGCTCTCTGCGACGAGAAACTCGGCGAAGCTTTCGCGCACTCTGGCGCGGAAACCAGCGCGTCCATCGCGCGACGCATTCGCGACTGGTCGGAGGCGCGCGGCTTCTATCGAACAGCGGGGGCGATTTTTGCTCGCCTCGGCGCGCACGGCGCTCTCACGCCGGCCGACGCGAAGCAGCCAGATACCTTCGCCGGGCGCAGCGCCGATTGCGAGCGGGCGATCGCTCAGCTGCGGGCCGCGAACGGCTCGCACTGAGAAGCCCACAGGTTCGCGCCTAACGAAATTGCGATGACCTTATCGTTCGTGCGTAATCTTCACGCCGCGGCCGCGACAAAGCATTGAAAGCAACGAGGGCGCGGCTACTATGGAGGCGCGGTGGCCAAACGCACTCAGCACAATGCATGGAATGAAGTTTACGCCCTCATCCTTCTCGGGATCGGGACGTTGCTCTTCCTTGCCCTGATTTCCTACGTCCCCAAGGACATTCCAGCCTGGTTCCCGCTCCTTAATTCCACCTCCTCGCCCAATCACCCCGCGCAAAATTTCCTCGGGCCGCTCGGCGCCGTGGGCGCGGGCATTTGTTACTTCCTCGTCGGCGCGGCTTCGTATCTGCTCGCCGCGACCCTGCTCGGTTTCGGTGGGGCAAAGCTGTTTCATAGCGAACTGAAGGTCAGCCGGCGCCTCGGTTGGATCATTCTCTTCGTCGGTTCCGGCGCCTGTCTGCTTCACTTGCAGCCGTGGTTTCTCCACGGTTGGCGGCACGAATTCAAAATTCAAGGACCGGGCGGCTGGGTCGGTTATTTTTTCGGACGCCATATTTTCCGCCTCGCCCTCGGCAAAGGCTCGGTCATCGTCCTTGCCGGCATTTACCTGACGAGTCTGATTCTTATGACCGGGCTGCGGCCCATTCATCTCGTTAGGCAGACCGTTCTCGCGAGCAAGCGCGGGCTTGTGGCCTGGCGGCTTTGGTTGCTCCGCCGCCGCATGCGCAGCGCCGATCTGAAAGGCCAGCTCGAGATCAGCCAGCAACAGATCGCGAAACAACAACGCGCGCTCGAGAAACGGCTGCGCAAAAGGGGGGCGCCTGTCCCCGAAGTCCTGCTCGAGGAATTCGCTAATCGGCCCGAACCAAAAGTGGTGGACACTACGGCTTTGCCCACCGACCTGTCGCCGGCCCCGAAGAAAAAACCGTCCCTCGCGGACTTGAAGCGCGGGAAGAAGAACGCCGCGGGGGAGCCTGCCCTAACGACCGCGAACGAATGGGACGCCGAAAGCTACCAGCTCCCTGGGATCAACCTGCTCGAAGAGCACGACAACGAAGGTCGCGTCGCCGCCGATCCCGCGGAGCTGGCCGAAATTCAGCAGACGCTCATCGACACCCTCGAGCAGTTTGGGATTAAGGTCGCGCCCGGCGACATCACCAAAGGCCCGACCATTACCCGTTATGAGGTCTATCCGGCGAAAGGGGTGCGGGTGGACAAGATCGTTAGTCTGGAGCGCGACCTCGCCCGTGCGACGCGAGCGGAGCGGATTAACATTCTCGCGCCCATTCCCGGCAAGGACACTGTCGGCATCGAGTTGGCGAACACGCGCAAAGTCAAAGTCACCTTGCGCGAGCTGCTGCAATCGGAGGATTGGAACGCGAGCACGGCAAAGCTGCCGATCGCGCTCGGCAAAGACGTATACGGCAAAACGATCATTGCCGATCTCGCGCAGATGCCACATCTCCTCGTCGCCGGCACCACCGGCAGCGGCAAGAGCGTTTGCATCAACGCGCTCATTGCGAGCATGCTTTACCGGTTCACGCCGGATCAGCTCCGCTTCATCATGATCGATCCCAAAGTGGTCGAGATGCAGGTTTACAACACGCTTCCTCACCTCGTCATCCCCGTCGTAACCGATCCGAAAAAGGTGCTCCTCGCCTTGCGCTGGGTGATCGATGAAATGGAGAAGCGCTACAAAATTTTCGCGAAGGCAGGGGTGCGCAACATCACCAGCTTCAACGCGCGGCCGCCGAAGAGAACGCAGGAGGAACTCGATGCCGATGTAGAGGCGGGCGTGTCGCCCGCGGAGAGCGACGTTGCCGCAAACACGCGGGGGAAAGCGGCCGACACGGCCGCCACTACACCGATCACCGTCCCGCGCGACGACGAGCTCATCATTCCCGATCACATGCCCTACATCGTGGTTATCATCGACGAGCTGGCCGATCTCATGCAGACGGCGCCGGCGGACGTGGAAAGCGCGATCGCGCGCATCACGCAAATGGCGCGCGCTGCCGGCATCCACCTCATCGTCGCCACCCAAACTCCGCGCGCCGATGTCATTACCGGCGTGATCAAAGCAAATATCCCCAGCCGCATCGCATTTCAAGTCGCGAGCAAGATCGACAGCCGGGTCATCCTCGATGAGAACGGCGCCGACCGATTGTTAGGCCAAGGCGACATGCTTTATCTGCCGCCGAGCACGTCGCGGCTCATCCGCGCCCAGGGTGTGCTCGTGACCGATGATGAGATCGGTCGCCTCGTCGATTTCGTTTCCGCGCAAAACACGCCCGCTTTCGACCTCGCGATGCACGAACGGATGGAAGCGGCCACCGTGCCTAACGACGACGACGTAACGGACGAAGACGAGGAGCTGGTCGAGAAATGCCTTGAAATTATCCGCCAGGAAAAACGGGCCTCCACCTCGCTCCTGCAACGCCGCCTCCGCCTCGGCTATACCCGCGCTGCCCGGATCGTTGATATTCTCGAGCAGCGCGGCATATTGGGACCCGGCGAAGGCGCGAAGCCGCGTGAGATTCTCGTCGATCTCGACGCCGCCGTCTGATCCCGCCGAATCGATGCAACCGCTCGGCAAAAAATTACAAGAGGCGCGGCTCGCGAGAAAGATCACGCTCGAAGAGGCCTCGCGCATCACCAAGATCCGCCCGTCGCGCATCCAGGAGATAGAACAGGAGGATTTTTCCAGCTTCGCCAGCCTCGCTTACGCGAAAGGTTTCCTTCTTATCTACGGCAAATTTCTCGACGTCGATGTCACGCCCTATTTGGACGCGTTTGAAACCTCCGACCGGATGACGGTCGACGGTTATTCTTATTTGCAGGACAGCGGCCCGAGCGCACCGCCGCCGATTGTGCGCCGGCAATCGCGGAAAAGTCCGGCGTTACTCCCGTTTATCATTGCGCTCGCTGTTCTCGTGATCGGCCTCTACCTGGTTAAGTTTCTCCTCAATCTGCAGCGCATCGCGCCGCCGCACGAGGGCGCGCCTGGCCCGGCAGCGGCGGCTGCTTCCGCCACGCCGGGGCCGGTCATGCCGACACCCGCGAATATTGTCGCGCCCCGCGCCGAGCCGGTGGATGGCGCGCCGGCAAGCGAAGCGGGAGTGGCTCCGGCGACTGCGCCTCTTCCGGCGGTGACCCCTGCGCCATCGGAACCGGAAGTGCGCCGCGCGCAACCGGTCCGCCCCGAAGATTTGCAGCCGAGCCCGCCGCCGCATCGTTCCGCCGCTGGAGAGCAACGTTGAAGCGTGCAGGGAGCGTGGCGCCCGGCCGCCTAACGACTATAGGAATGGTCAGCCTCGGCTGCGCCAAGAACCTGGTCGATGCCGAGATCATGCTTGGGAGCGTGCGTGCGCAGGGAATGGAAATCACGGCGCGCCCCGAGGAGGCGGACGTTCTCGTGGTCAACACCTGCGCCTTTATCGATTCCGCGAAAGAAGAGTCGATCGACGCCATTCTCGAAGCGCACCAGCAACGCGGCCTGGCGAAACGGCCTCACCAAAAGTTGATTGTGAGCGGTTGCATGTCGCAGCGTTTCGCCGCCGAGCTGCGCGCACAATTGCCGGAAGTGGACGCCTTCATCGGGCTCGATCAAGTGCGCGAGCTGGGCGCGATCATCGAGCGAGTCGTTAGGCAGGACGTGCTCCCTGGAGAGAATTTCGTCACTGCGCGGCCGACGTACATTCCCGATTGGGACACGCCGCGATTTCGCCTCACGCCCGCGCACAGCGCTTACCTCAAAATCGCCGAAGGTTGCAATCACCCGTGCAGCTTCTGCGTCATCCCGCAGATGCGGGGGCGACATCGCAGCCGGCCGCCCGCCTCCGTCCTCGCAGAGACGCGCAGCCTCGTCACGGAGGGGGTGAAAGAGATCAACCTCATCAGTCAGGACACGACCTATTACGGGATGGATCTCTGGGCGCAAAAAGCGGGTCCGCGCCAGCCGGTCGATTCGTCACGGGGACCTACGCTCACGGCCTTGCTCCGCGAGATGGAAGAGATCGAGGGCGATTTTTGGGTACGCCTGCTCTACACCCATCCCGCGCATTGGAGCGACGAGCTCATCGCGACGATCGCGCAGTGCCGCAAGGTCGCGCGCTACGTCGACATGCCGCTGCAGCATATCGACGAGGCGATGCTCGGCCGGATGCGGCGCGAAACTTCGCGCGCGCGCATCGAGGATTTGATCGTTAGGCTGCGGGCCGGTATTCCTGGGATCGCCTTGCGCACGACCTTTATCGTTGGTTTTCCGGGCGAGACGGAGGCGGAGTTTGCCGCGCTCCTCGAATTCATCGAGCGTGTGCGTTTCGAGCGGCTCGGAATCTTTAAATACTCACAAGAGGAAGGCTCGCGCGCGGCGAAAATGCCGGGCCAGATCCCGGCCGCGGAGAAAAATGCCCGCTATCGCCGGGCGATGATCCTACAACAAAAGATCGCGCGCGAGATCGCTGCCGCGCAGGTCGGGCGCGAGCTGCGTTTGCTCGTCGATCAGCCGCTGATCGCCCGCACGGAAGCCGATGCCCCCGAGGTCGATGCGCGGGTCATTCTCGCGCAGGCGGCGCCGGTCGGCGAATTCGTTAGGCGAAAAATCCGCGGCGCTCGCGGCTACGATCTGCTCGCTTGAGCGATTGCAGATTGACGATCGGGGAAGGGTTGGGCAAAGAAGAGCCTCGTAATTCCGCCGGCGAAATTCTACGCTTTTCCTATGGCCGACTCGAACGAACCTAAAAAAGAAAATATTCGGATCACGTTACCCCCGCGTCCGCCGTTGAAACCGGCTGGGAGTGAAAGCGAGGCGGAGCGCACCAATCTGCCGACTCCTTCGCCCGGCGGAGGAACACCGCCGCTGCGTCCGCCGCCATTTCGGCCGCCTTCGGCGATCGCCGTCCGCCCGCCGCCTTTGCCGGGGGAGCCGACAGCGACCCCACCGCTCCCTGCGACAGCGGTGCCTTCGGCCGCGCCCGTTTCGGCCGGAGGGCTTCCCCTTCCGCCCACTCCGCCGGCGACTCCGCAGCGACCTGGCGTGCCGCCGCCGCCCAAATCAGACATCGCGGATCGCGGCAGCGCCGTTGGCCCGCGCAAAGAAACAGCGCGCGTCGCGGCCCCTCAGGATACTCCGATGAAGGCGACGGTGAGGCTGAGCAATATCCCGGCTTCCACTGCTTCCCCGGCCGGCCTCATGCGCAGCACGCCGCTTCCAGTTGCGAGTCCGCCGCCGGCAGCGTTAGTTGCGCCGGTGCCAGCGACCTTTTGCTGGGCGTTGCTCGGCGTTTCCGCGCTCACCTTGCTCATTCAACTCTGGACTTATTTCTCTTAAAAAAAATCATGGAAAACTCTGCTGCGGTAACGATCGACGAATCGAATTTTGACAACGAAGTGACCAAAAGTTCCCAGCCAGTGCTGGTCGATTTCTGGGCGGAATGGTGTGGGCCGTGCAAAATGATCGCGCCAATCCTCGACGAGATCGCGAAGGAAAAAGCTGGCAGCATCAAGGTCGCGAAAGTGAACGTCGACGACAACCAGAGCCTGTCCGCGCGTTACAACGTGCGCGCAATTCCGACGCTGCTGTTTTTCAAGGACGGCCAGCTCCGCGACCAGATCACCGGCATGACGAGCAAGAAGGATTTGCTCAGCCGGTTGGAAGCGCTCGCCTAACGAGCAGCG
>JBBSGS010000051.1:0-14151 GCA_038253875.1 Chthoniobacterales bacterium | reverse complement strand
GGGATCGGATCGGCGCCGGAGATATTTGCGGCGCCTGGTCTCCCGCGGTCTACGCGCGGCGGAAACAGCGGTTCGCCTCAGTGATGGACCATCCGAAACTTCCGCCGCGGGATCCGGCGGAGATGCAGCGGATAAACCTGGGCGCGTTGCGGCGCGTCCTTGCTGCTTTTGCTTAGGGCGATATGAGCTAGAAACTGGCCGCGCAGAAGCGCGACCCTCCGGAGGGACCTGCTTCCGCAGGTCCAGATTCTAGCTCAATGAGACAAGAATCACACCCAAGCTAATGACGAGCGACCCGATCGTTAGGCGAAGAGTCAACCTTTCCCGCAGAACGTAAGCGCCGACGAAGGCGATCAGGATCACGCTCATCCCTTGAAAGGGAAAGAAGTAGCTGAGATCAAAGCGCTGCAGCAGCCCGATATTAATAAAAAAGTTGGCCGCGAAAACAGTGATGGCGGCCGCGAAAATAAGTGTCGCGTGCATCCGCGAGTACGCCGGCCGCGCGGTGATGTCCATGGCGTGCTTGAGCAGGATCTGGCCCGCCACGAAACAGCTGACGGTGACGAAAATCAGCAGCGCGGCGAACGGCGTCATAGTTTTGCCTCCAGGCTGGCAGCGGGTTTGGCCACGATCGTGAGGCCAAGGAGAACGAGCGCGATGCCGATCCAGCGACGCGGCAGGATGGCCTCGCCAAGGAAGATCCAGGAGCTCAGCGGGACAAGGATATGAACGGCGTTGCCGACCGGAAACGCGATCGTTAGGGGAAGTTTTCGCAGGGTGGCGAGCCAGTTAAAAAGGCTGATCACGGAAGCGAGAATACCCCACCAAACCCAGATGGAGCGGAGCCCTGTCAGACCTGTCCACGCCCAGGCGCTGTCCGAGTTGGCCGTCGCTTGCGCGCCGAGTTTAAGAAAGATTTCCGCGGCGGTCGCGAGGAGGACGCAAATCGCCAGCTGCACCCACGGGTTGACGAACCAACGGCGGAGGGAACCGATCACGACAAGGCAGAATAATGGCGGCGCAAGACCGGGTCGGACTGCACCGGCGAAAAGCGCGGCGCGAACCCGCGGAGTAATTGGTTAAGAATGCGGGAGCGATGCCTAACGAAGAGGTCGACCGGTTCCAGCTCGAGGCGCAAATGCATTTTCGGATCATAATTGAAAGGCGAGGTGCGGTAACAACGATAGCCGTGGCGCAGCGCCCATTCGAGAATGTCGCGGAATGTGAGGTAATAGAGATGCAGCTCGTGCGCGACTGCGTAATCGAGTCCGATGTCGTGGTCGAAAATCGTTCCCTTCCAAACTGTGCAATAGGAAAACGCGATCGCTTTCCCGGCTTGCCGCCAAATGAAAAACCGGCAGCGATCCGGAATCGTTAGGCTGGCATCGAGGAAGTATTCGCGGCTGAAAACCTCAAACTCGACCTCGCTGCGTTGCGCGACCGCTAGGTAGAGCGGGTAAATTTCGTCGATCACTGTGCGGCAATTGTTGCGCACCTCTAGCGTGATAGGCGGACGGGCGTTCGCCGCCGCGCGCAATTTCCGGCGCAGACCTTTGCGGGTGGCTTTGCTCAACCGCTCACTTAGGTATTGCTCGAAGCTATCGAAGGTCAGCTCCATTTTAAGCGGAGGAAAACCATTGAGACGGGTGAACCCGGCGTCCACCAGCGGCTGCATTTCCCTCCGTCGGTTCACGGGAAAATCCTTGATCGTGAGCAGCGGAATCTTTTCCACCGAAGCATAATTGAAGAGTGCGTCCCCCAGGATGCGCACCGCTTCCGGGCGATGAAAATCTTTCCTCACACCGAAATGGCCGTCGCCCACGAGACAACCGGCGATGAGCATTCGGGCGCGCAAAAGGCGCGGGAAGAATCGCCGCAAGACCCCGAGCACGCGCCGCATCTGCCGGCCAAGAGCAACCGCGAGGTCCTGATCAACAATAATCAGAGGCTGGAGCGCAAACGGCTTTCCCTCAGGCCCGGCGAGCACGAGATAGCGATAGAGGAAGCCGCGCGACATCGTCCGTTCGAGCAGTTCGTAGAAGGAAAGATCTTTTGGCTGATCGCCGAAGGTTTCCGCCCAGAGTTCCGGATTGACGTCTGCGGCACGGGCAAAAATTGTCGCGCTCCCGCCAGATACCGCAAAGGTGTGAAGCGGCGCATTCCTAAATCGCGCCTCGGGTTCAGCCGCGAGGACCTGCATTTCCGCGTACGCGATCAAAGAGAACGTAGGGGACCGCTACACTCTGTTGTTGGTAGACCCTCGCGCTGCGGGCGCAGCGCGCTCCCGTCGCCCCAGCGAAATAATCGAGCCGGTCCACTAGAGTTCGTGGGCGTTGGGAAAGAGCTTCAGCACGGGATCGTGTTTCGTCGGCTGGAGGAAGCGCAGAGCGTGGCGGAAGATCGGATTGATCCACCCGGCGATGTGCATCACGTAGAGGTCGAGCGGCACCAGCTCGCAGCCGAGATGCAATTTCGGGTCGTAGTTGAGCGGGCTGCTGCAGTAGGAATGCAGGCCGCGCGCGAGCGACCAACTGATGATGTCGCGGAGAGTATAGAAATAGAGATTGAGATCGAAGGCGACGCGGTAATCGAGTCCGAGGTAGTCGTCGTAAATCGTTCCGTCATGCACGAGGCAGAGGCTGAAGGCGATCGCTTTGCCCTCCTGCCGCCAGATGAAGAAGTGCGCCCGGTCCGGCAGTTCCCGGCCGAGTCGGCAAAAATAAGCGGGCGTCAATTTTTCGAAATGCAGCTTCGAGCGCTCATGCACCGCGAGGTAGAGCGGATAGATCTCGTCGATCACGGTAGTGACATCATTGCGCACCTCGCAGGTGATGGGCGCGCTCCTGGCCGTCTCGCGAAACTTGCGCCGCAGATTTTTCCGGGTGGCTTTGCCTAACGACGAGAGGTATTCCTCAAAATCGCGATGATGGAGGGAGAGCCGCGTCATCGGCATGCTCGCGACGCGAGTGTAGCCGTTGGCGGAGAAACTGCTGAGCGAGGCGCGATAACGGGAGGGAAAATCCTTGAGCACGACCAAGGGCGCGCCGGCCGCTCGCGCGAAAATTCCCAGACAGGAATGGAGCGCTTCCGCTACCCAGGCGGCATCTTCCGGCCGGCAGACGCCGAGATGCCCTTCGCCCGCGGAGCAGCCGACCATGAGCGTTTTCAAGGTGAGGAATCGCGGAAATTTCCGGCGCACCCGATCGATCGCTTCCCGGGTCGGACCCGCCACGCCTTCGGCCAGGTTCTGGCGCACGAAAAAGACCGGCTGAATGGCGCGCACTGTCCGTTCCTCATCTTCGAGAACGATGAAGTGGTAATCGAAATCAGCCGTCAGCGTGACGCTTATCAGTTCATAAAAGCGGTGGTCCTTGCATTTGTCGCGAAAGGCCACGTGCCAAGCGGGGGAATCCCGCAGTTCCGCCAGCCTCACGAGCGAGGCAAAGCCCTGCGGAATCCGGAGCGGAGCGCCGGACGACAGGCGCTCAGGGCGCGCTAGAGAAAGGCAAGGCGGGCAGCTAGGAATGGCTATCCAGTAGCAAAAGCCGCTGCTTTTTCAAGCGAAGCCTCCGGAGGGGCGCAACGTTCCATCCGCCCGCCTACAGGCAGCGCACTCCACGCTGCACCCGATACAGTTAATTAGGTTTTGTGGGAGACGCGCCCTCGGCCCGTTTCTCCGAGCCGTCGGAATCCACTCTCAGCACACCGCTGCGAATATTTACATCGCGCTGCGGGAACGGAATTTCGATCTCCGCTTCCCGGAGCTTTCGGTCGATCGCGAAATTCAGGTCGCTCCGGAACCGCGCCGGACGGTGACTCATCTCGTCGCTCCATACAACCAGCTCGAAGTCGAGCGAGCTGTCGCCAAAGGCCTTAAAGAAAACACTCGGCGCCGGATCTTTGAGGACGTGTGGATTTTCCGCCCCGGCCTCGATCAATTTTCGCTTCACCAATTCCACATCGCTCCCGTAGGCGACGCCGACCGGGATGCGAAAGCGCACGCGCGGATCGCCCCAGGTCCAGTTCGTCACCGGCGAGTCGATGAACTTCTGGTTGGGAATGATCGTGGCGATGTTGTCGTTGGTCACCACGACGGTGCTGCGCGCGCGAATTTTCTGCACCTGCCCGGTCACGCCCGCCACCTCCACGCGGTCGCCGATGGCGATCGGCCGCTCTGCCAGGATGACGAGGCCGCTGATGAAATTGCTCGTGATATTTTGCAGCCCGAAGCCGATGCCGACGCCGATCGCGCCGGCAAACACGGTCAGCGCCTCGAGATGGATGCCGGTGTTTTGCAGGACAATGAAAATGCCGGCAACGAGGATGACGTTGGAAGCGATCTGGGAGATTGCGTATTGCAGCGAGCGGTCGAGGCCGCTGTGCACGAGGAAGCGGTTAAAGAGGAAACGCTTCGTCCGCGAGGAGAGCCAAAAGACGAGAATGAGCAGGCCGACGAGCAGAAAGATTTGCAGGAGACTGATCGGCACGCCCGGGAGAGGCGCGCTCCAGTCGAAGGGAATGCCGAGGCCGTTGATCGCCGCGATCGTGAAAATAACCACCGCGACAACGCTCAGGATTGTCGTGATGATCGCGACAAAGTTGGCGTCGAGTTTGAAGCGACTAAGGAAGCGCCTAACGACGGCGCTTTGCACAAGCCTGGCGACGACCAGGCCGAGGACGAACAGGCCGACAAAGGCCGCCACCCCGAGGACGGAAATATGATGGCCGGCGAGGTCGAAAAGAGGGGCGCCGAGCCGGTGAAGATTCACGCGCTATCTTGGCCTGCGCACCGGTGACTGCAACTCGCGGAAACAAAAAACACGGCCGCAGCCGTGTTCTGAGTCGCACTGAAAAGGGCGCGTGCCGAAACACGCCGCAAAGGCGAAATCTATTCCTTGTTGTTGGACTTCTCCTCGATGTATTTCACGACGTCGCCGACGGTCTGCAATTTCTCCGCATCTTCATCGGGCACTTCCACCGAAAATTCCTCTTCAAACGCCATCACCAGCTCGACGATGTCGAGAGAATCCGCGCCGAGATCTTCGATGAAGGAAGCGTTGGAGGTGACCTGCTCCGGATTAACCCCCAATTGTTCGACGATGATCTCTTTTACTTTTTCTTCGATCGGTTTGTCCGACATAAAATTTTCTCCTTGGTTGGCTTGCTGTGGGTGACGGCTTAAAGGTGCCGCGACCTGTTGGCAACTAAAATAATTGGCTTCGATGTCAATTTATTTTGCGCGCCCACGGCCCGTTTCCAGGCCCGGATTCCACCGCGCATTTTACAAGCGCGCGCCTGCAAAGTAGAGACACACATGCCTGAGCGGGATCCGCCCTCTGATCTCTTCGATCTGAAAATGCTTCCCGCCTGGGCGACGGAATCGCCTAACGAAAACCGCTATGCGGATTTTGCCGGCGAAGCGGAGGTGCGTCCCGGCCAGCACGAGCGGCGCGGAAGCGGCGGCGAGCGTCGCGAGCGCGGTCCCCGCCCGCCTCGGCGGGATGAGCCTCGGCGCGATGGTCCCGCTGGCCGTGTTCGCCGCCCGCCGCCGCGCGGACCGGCGCCGCTGCCCCGTGTGCAGGAGACCTGGTCGCCCCCGCCCGCGGTGGAGGTTCGGTTTTTACCCGACCGGCGTGCCCTCGAAAACGTGCTGGCGCAAATCAAGAGCGGCCATCTTGCCTACTCGGTCTTCTCGTTGGCGCGGATGTTTTTGGAGAAGCCGGAGCGCTACGACGTGCGGCTCCAAGCAAAAGAGGCGCCGCTTTTTCAACAGGGCGAAAACGGTCCGGTGGCGAGTGACCGTCGCGTCCTGGAGAACGGTGCGTTCGCGCGTGAGTTGGAAAATTTTTACCGTATCGAGGTGACCCAATCGGAGCCGGTCAAAGGCAACTTCACGAGCGTGGCGCGGGATCGATTGAGTGGGACGTTGTTAGGCCCGACCAATCATCACGCCTACCAACAGAAGTTGCGCGGTCTCTACGAGCAACGCTTCAGCAGGCGGATGAGTTTTCCCGATTACCAACGTCAGATCGAGATCGTGAACGATCCGGAAGCGGTCGAGCGCTGGAAGGAAGAAGCGCGCAGCGTCACCACTTACACGACCTTGCAGGAAGATCCGCCCCAGGCTTTCAGCAGCGCCGCCGAAACCGAGCGGCATTTCCGTCAGCATCATCTTCCAGGACTCCTCCGCGAGAGCGCGGTGCCGACGCTAGATGGAGTCATCAGCCGTCAACTGCCCGATCGCGCGCTCGGTCACGCGATCGAGAATGCCTGGGCGCAGGAATCCCGTTCGCCCTCGAAGATGATGCAGGAATTGATCGGCGCTTTCCCCGCGGCAGGTTTGCACATTTTCCGCCATCGCAAAGGGATGCTTTTCGTTTCTCCGGTGCGCCCGCGGCCTTTCCGCCACGACAGCCTCGCCATCTCCCCGTCGATCGCTGCTCTGCTCCGCGTCCTGGCGGAGTCGCCCGGAATCAAGCGCGGTCAGTTGTTCGAGAAAATGTTTCCCGCACAAGACGGCGAGGCTGCGCCTAACGACATCGAAAGGAAAAAACTGAGTCTCGCGTCCGATCTTCACTGGCTCATCAGCGGAGGTCACGTCATCGAATTTAACGACGGCTCGCTTGATCTCTCCCGGGCAAAAAGTGCGGGCCCGGGCGCCGCGGTTCAAGCGCTTCCTGAGTCACCGAAGAACACGGAGGCGACCCCTGCGTTGCCTAACGAACCAGAGATGGAACTAGCGGCGGCCACGCTGGAAGAGCCAGCCAGCGAGAGGGCCTCCGAACCGCATCTGGAGAGTGCACCGATAGCCGAGCCCCCGGCGGCTGCACAGGAGTCCTCCGGGTAGCGCACGCGTCTCGCGTGCTGGTTGCGGCGTCTCGCCGCAACGGACTTTCGTTTGTGGCTTCGGCTCCAGCGATTCGAACACATTCCTAGATTCGCGCCGTTCCAGGAAAGTCCGTCGCCGCGAAACGCGTCGACCAGCACGCGCGACGCATGCGCTACCCGGAGGAGCTGCATCGCCGCAGACGACTCGAAGCCTTAAGACGTGATCGCAATCCACTCGTTGCGGGCGCGAGAGTCAGCTACTGCTTGCACCACCCGCATGTAGCGGGCGCCGTCCTCGAAATCGGGATGCGGCCGAACGCGTCCTCGCGATTTCACCGCCGCGATGAAGTCGTCCTCCACGTTCCACTTGGTCTCGAGGTCGGCACTCAACTCGGCGACATGCAGCGCCCGATCGCCGATTTGGCCCGTGTGCACAACGTCCGAGCCAAAGTCGTAGGTGAGCGTGCCGAGGTCGCCATATATTTCCATCCGATCGGCCGGCGCCGAAGCATCGATGCCGCTGAACTCGAGGACGCCCTCCATGCCGTTTGCGAAAGTGCAGAGGACGGTGAGCAGATCGGGGATGATCACTTCGTAGCCCTGGCGCAGCGGCTGGACGATTTTGCCGCGCGCGAAAACGCCGGTGATCTCGCCGAACCAGTTCTGTAAAACCTCGGCATAGATGCCAAGCGTGAGGACGTTGAGACCGCTAATTTCGATACGCTGCCGCCAATGCGCAGGCGCGTCCGGATCGAGAAACAAACTGTTCAGACTTTGCAGTCGCAGATGATGCGGACGGCCGAGCACTTTTTCGGCGAGCAACTTTTGCACGAGCAAATCCCCGCGCATGCCGTGTGGCGGCGGGCAAAGCATCGTCACCAGCTCCGGAAAGCGTCGCGAGACCGCGAGCATTTCCTCCGCTTCGGCCCGATCCATCGCCATGCGCGCCTGACAAAAAACATGCTTGCCCGCCTCGAGCGCCGAGACTGTGATGGCGGAATGCATATAAGGCGGAGTGCCGATCCAGATGATGTCTAGATCAGCTATGCCTAACAATTCCGCCCAGTTCTGCATCGGGGTCGCATGGGGCGCGTTTTCGCGGCAGAATTTATCCGCGCTCTCGTAGCTCGAATTGCAGATCGCCACAATCTCGACATCGGGATTGCGCTGCAGCGCTGGAAGGTGGCGCCTTCGCACGATCTCTCCCGCCCCGATGATCCCGATCCGCAGTTTTTGATGATTTTTTTGGCTCATAACAAGATCTTAGATCGCGGGAACGCGGCGGAGATCATTTGACCATGGTTCGGGTGACCTGTTCAAGAATCTCTTGACCACTCCGGGGAGCGACGGCACTTTACGCGCCTCTCCCACCCGGCTTATGTCAAAAGTTTGCAGCATTACTGGATCGAAACCTTCGCGCGGCAGCGTGATTCACCGCCGTGGTATGGCGAAGAAGAAGGGCGGCGTCGGCCGTCACGTCACCAAAAACGTGCCCCGCACCTTCAGCCCCAATCTGCGCGAGCAGCGCATCTGGGTGACGGAGTTGAAGAAATTCGTGCGCGTGAAATTAACCGCTCGCGGGTTGAAGACGATCAATAAAAACGGCGCCTACGCGACATTGAAAAAAGCCGGCCTGATCGCGGCTTGATGTAGCGCGGGTCTCTACCCGCGAACCTGCGACCTGCATTAATACTCTCGCGAGGCCGAGACCGCCCCGCGCCGCGGGTCTGAGACCCGCGCTACAGCATCGCTCCGCGCATAATCAGAAGCGCGAGACTGAAATAAATCACCAGCCCGGTCACGTCCACGAGCGTGGCGACGAACGGCGCCGAAGAAGTCGCCGGATCCGCCCCGGCCGCGCGCAACAGGAAGGGCAGCATCGAGCCGGAAAGCGATCCCCAGAGGACCACCCCGATAAGCGCGATGCCTACGGTAAGCGCCACCAAAATCCAGTGCGGCCCGTAGACATTCGAAAACTGCGCCCAGATTGCGACCCGCAGAAATCCGATCGACCCGAGAACGAGCCCGAGGAGCAAGCCGGCGATCAATTCCTTCCGCATCACCCGCCACCAGTCGCGCAGCGTCACCTCGCCCAGCGCCATCGCGCGGATGATCAACATCGAAGCTTGCGACCCGGAATTTCCGCCGCTCGAAATAATCAGCGGGAGAAAAAGCGCGAGCACGACCGCCTTCGCGATCGCCCCTTCGTAATAGCCCATCGCAGACGCCGTCAACATTTCGCCGAGGAACAGCACCACCAGCCAGGTGGCGCGTTTGCGCACCATCCGCCAGAGCGGAATGCGCATGTAGGGTTCCTCCATCGCTTCCATGCCGCCGAATTTTTGGATATCCTCGGTCGCCTCTTCCTCGGCGACGTCGAGCATGTCATCGATCGTCACGAGACCGACGAGCACGCCGCCGGAATCGAGCACCGGAAGCGCGCTCCGGTCGTATTTGCGGAAGATGTTCACCGCGTCCTCCTGCGAATCGGTTACCGCCAGCGCGACAAAAGTTTCGTCCATCAGATCGCTCACCTTCTTGTCGAGAGGCGTAAGCAGGAACTCGCGGATACGCAGATCGTCGATCAATTTGCCGCGATCATCGACCACATAAATGACGTTGAGCGTCTCGGAATCCTGGCCATTTTCGCGCACATAATCGAGCGACTCTTTGATTGTCCAGTTTGCATCGACCGCGATGAGGTCGGGCGTCATCAAACGTCCTACGCTTCCTTCCGGATAACCGAGCAACGCCTGCGCGACGCGGCGCTCTTCCGGCGTGAGTAAGCGGATCAGCTGCCGCGCCGCCGCGCTCGGCAATTCCTCGAGGAGCGCCGTGCGATCGTCCGGCGACATCTCGTTGAGGATCGCCACCACCTGCTCGTGCGCCATCCCGCGAAGCAGTTTTTTTTGCGCTTCGACATCGACGTCGAGGTATTCGAAGACGTCGGCCGCGAGCGCATGCGGCAGGATGCGAAAGATGATGACCTGCTCGTCCTCCGGGAGATCGAGAATGATCTCCGCCACATCGACCGGCGGCATCTCCGAGAAAAGCTCGCGCAACGCGGTGAAATTGCGCGCGTCGATCAAGCTTTTGATTTCGGGTTGGAGAATCCTGCCGACCATGGTTAGGGAGAGACAGGATTATCAGGATTAAGAGGATGCACAAGATTGGGAAAAGACAGGAATAACCGGATTACTGGATTGAAGAGCGAGCTTCGGAACAACGCTTCTGGAATCCTGTTCAATCCTGTAAATCCTGTCCTCTCTCCCCATCGCGCTTGGATTTCTTGGGAAAGCGGCCAAACTAGATCGAATGACGTTTCCTTCCACAGCGCCCTTGATTCGCCGCGAAATCGATGACAACGGCGTCTGTCTGCTGACCTTTGACCGGCCCGACTCAGGAGCGAACATCTTCGACGCCGGCGCGCTCGATGCGCTGAGCGCGCATCTGGATTTCATCGAGGGCGCGCGCGACATCAGGGGCGTCATTGTTACATCCGCGAAGAAATCGATCTTCATCGCCGGCGCCGATTTGCAGACCTTGCTCCGGCAGGCGCAAACCGGCGAGCTGCGCGCATTCATTGCTGAAGGCCAGCGCATTTTTAACCGGCTCGCTGCCTTGGAAATTCCCACCGTTGCGGCGATCCACGGCGCCTGCGCGGGCGGCGGTTACGAGATTGCTTTAGCCTGCGATTATCGAGTCGCATCGGACGCGCCGGCAACGCGCATCGGTCTGCCGGAGACGACGCTCGGCCTCGTCCCGGCATGGGGTGGAACGACGCGTCTGCCGCGCTTGATCGGAACCGAAGCCGCGGCCGAAGTCATCCTGAAGGGCAAACTCTATCCGGCGCAGGAAGCCTTGAAACTCGGCCTCGTCGACGAAGTGATCTCGCAGGATCGGCTGCTCAATGCAGCTCGCGAGAAATTGCAAGGGGGCAAACAGACCGCGCGAGATCCCGCCACCACAAAATCGATCGAGTCGCCGCGCGGACCTAACTCTGCGCCGGAGCGCGCCGTTGAAATCATCAATCGCAGCCTAACGAGTTCACTCGACCACTCTCTTGCGCGCGAACTCGACGCCATCGTCGAGCTCGGCGAAACCGAATCGACGCGAAACCTCATTCGCAACTTCTTCCTCGCCGATCGCTATCGCAAAGGAACCTCCAAGTCGCCTAACGAGAAAGTAGCGCACGCCGCGGTCATCGGCGCGGGTGTGATGGGTTCCGGCATCGCGCAGTGGCTCAGTGCTCGCGGCGTGTCGGTTATCTTGCGCGACGTCAATACCGAGGTGGTCAGCGCCGGTCTCGCCAAAATCGAGAAAACCTACGGCGAAGCCGTTAAACGCGGGCTCATGAGCGAAGAGAAAGCGAAAGAAGGTCGCGCCCGCATCGTCGCCTCCGCCGATCCCGGCCCGATGCGCGATGTGCAGATCGTAATTGAAGCCGTCTCGGAAAAACTTGAGATCAAACGCGAGATCTTCCGCGATCTCGACACAAAAATAAGAGATACCGCGATCCTCGCGACCAACACCTCCGCGCTCTCAATCAATGCACTCGCGGCCGAGACGAAGGCGCCGCAGCGCGTAGTCGGCCTGCATTTTTTCAATCCGGTCAGCCGGATGAAATTGATCGAAGTCGTCGTCGGCGAACAAACGTCTGACGAGACAAAAGAACGCGCCCTCGCCTTCGCCCGGCAGATCGGAAAACTGCCCGTGCTGGTGCGAGACAGCCCCGGATTTCTCGTTAACCGCGTTCTCTTTCCGTATCTGCTCGAAGCTGCGGAGCTGTTTGAAAATGGCCTCGAAGCCAAGGAGATCGACGACGCGCTCGTGGAGTGGGGGATGCCGATGGGCCCGCTTCGGCTTGTCGATGAGATAGGGGTCGATATCACGGTCGACATCGCGGCTACGCTTGAAAAATCGTTAGGCGAGCGCGCTCGCACGCCGGCTATCCTGGAGAAGATGCGCGCCGCCAAAATGCTTGGCCGCAAATCCGGCGGAGGCTTTTATCGCTACGAAGGAAAACAACAATCGCCTAACGACTCCTTGAAGGAATGGCGCAGCTCTGGCGCAAACGGTCACAACCTCGCCGCCCGCCTCGTTTTTCTCATGGTCAACGAAGCCGCGCGCTGTCTCGAAGAGAAGGTCGTGGCCACGCCGGAAGACGCCGATTACGGAATGATTCTTGGCACTGGTTTCGCCCCGTTGCGCGGTGGTTCGTTGCGCTTCGCCGATCACTTCGGGATCGCCAACATGGTCGCGGCCGCCGACCGGCACGGTGGGAAATTCGAACCGTGCGCTCTCCTCCGCCAACATGCCGCCAATGGCACCCAATTCTATGAAGTCACCGCTCGAAGCACCTGAAAAGCAGATCGCTGAGGAAACCAGCGCGGAACCGGAGCGTGCCCCGCAATCCGTCATCGACACCTCGAAGATGTCGGCCGGCAAAGCTGCCGCCCTCGATCTTGCCGAAAGTTCGCGCGATCCACTCGACGATCGCGGCAGCTTTGCGAGCAACCTCTTTGTTGGCCGCTATGACTTCGGCCGCATCTATCCCTGGCCCGAGCAAAGCGCGCAGGACATCGCCGCGGGCGAAGGGTTCCTGACCCAACTCGAAAGTTACCTGCGCGAAAATGTCGATGCCGACGAGATCGATCGGACCGGTGAAATCCCGCAGAAAAATATCGACGATCTTTTCGCGATGGGCGCTTTCGCGATCAAAATTCCGAAGCAGTATGGCGGGCTTGGTTTGTCGCAGGTTAACTACGGCCGCGCCGCGATGCTCCTCGGAAGTTGGGACGCAAACCTGACCGCCCTCGTCTCCGCCCATCAATCGATCGGCGTACCGCAACCGCTCCTGCTCTTTGGCACGGAAGAACAAAAGCAAAAATATCTTCCGCGAGTAGCGCGCCACGAAATTTCGGCCTTCGCGCTGACCGAATCTCATGCCGGTTCTGATCCGGCGACGATGAGTCTGCACGCCGAGCCCACGCCCGACGGCTCGGCCTTCATCCTCAATGGCGAAAAGCTTTGGTGCACCAACGGACTGAAAGCTGGCGTCCTCGTGGTGATGGCGAAAACCGCGCCGAAAATCGTCAACGGCAAGGAGCGCAAGCAGATCACCGCGTTCATCGTCGATGTCGATACGCCTGGCCTGGCGATGCCGCATCGCTGCCACTTCATGGGATTGCGGGCGCTCTATAATGGCGTTGTCACTTTCAAGGACGTCCGCGTACCGCGCGAGAACATTATCGCCGGCGAAGGGAAAGGATTGAAGGTCGCCCTAACGACTTTGAACACCGGCCGCCTAACGATCCCGGCGGCGTGCGTCGGCTTGTCGAAACGGCTCCTCGAGACCTGCCGCAAATGGGCCTCGGAGCGCGTGCAATGGGGGGCGCCGATCGGGCAGCATTCCGCGATCGCGGGCAAGATCGCGGAAATGGCCGGCAATGTTTTCGCGATGGAAGCGATGACATTTCTCACGTCGTCGCTCGTCGATCGCAAGGAATCCGACCTCCGCATCGAAACCGCAATGTGCAAAATGTGGTCAACCGAAATGACTTGGCGGATCGCCGATGAAGCGATGCAGGTGCGCGGCGGGCGCGGCTACGAAACCGCACAATCGCTCGCCGCTCGCGGCGACGAGCCGATCGCAGTCGAGCGTTTTCTGCGCGACTGCCGGATCAATATGATCTTCGAAGGCTCGAGTGAAATCATGCGCCTCTTCATTGCCCGCGAAGCGCTCGATCCGCACCTGAAAATCGGCGGGGCAATCTTCAATACTCAGCTCCCATGGTCGACGCGGCTGAAAGCGATGTTTGGCTCCGGATCGTTCTACGCGCGCTGGTATCCGAGGCAATGGCTCGGCGGCGACGCGGGCGAGATCAAGGGGTTGCACGACGCGTTGCGCGCGCACGTGAACGACTCCGCGCGCGCCAGTCATCGCCTGGCGCGCGGGTTGTTTCACGCCATGACGCGCTTCGGTCCGCAACTCGATCGCCAACAGCTTTTGCTCTCGCGTTTTGTCGGAATCGCGACCGAGCTCTTCGCGATCAGCGCCACCTGTTCGCGCGCACAGTCGCTCATCGATGCCGGTGAACCGGCGGAGGAAATTCTTTCCCTAACGAACTACTTCTGCCGCTCGGCAAAGCTTCGCATCCGCGATCATTTCGCCGGTGTCAGCGGCAACGCCGACCAATCCGGCTACCAATTGACGCAGGAATTGCTCGCCGGGAAGCACGCCGGCCTGCAAAGCGGGATTGTGTAACGCAGCCATCCTGGCTGTCCGTCGCTCAGGCATCCTGCCTGCAGGCTGGAAGCCTG
>JBBSGS010000050.1:0-14183 GCA_038253875.1 Chthoniobacterales bacterium | reverse complement strand
TCTTTCAAGGCGAGGTTGGGCGATGAATCTACGATATCTCTTCTGTGCCAGTCTCGCCTGCCTCGCGTTTCCCGCCGCGCTTTTCGCCGGAGGCGATAAAGAGGTCGCCAACGAGAGCCCCGCTCCCGTCACGCCCGCGCCCTTCACTTTCCAGGGCGAGTTCCTCCTCGAGCAATCCTATGTGGGAGAGTCCGACGTGGCGCGGGAGAATTTTAATGTCAACGACTTCGACGAGCTTTATTCGCACGCCCGCTTCGTTTACACCCCGCGCACCAAGTATGGCATCATCCGCGCCGGAGTGGAGTACGAGCGTTACTCGTTTGGCTTTTCCGAGAGCGGCGGCCACCAACTGCCCAACACTCTCCAGGAAGGCAGCCTCATCGTCGGCTTCGACACCAAGTTCTCCGATTCCATTCTCGTTAGGCTGGAAGCGCAGCCCGGCTTTTACGGCACCAGCTTCGATCGGTTCGACATTAATCAGTTCAACGTTCCGTTGGTCTTCGGCAGCACCTATATTTACAGCCCGACGCTGCAGTTCGTGGGCGGGGTCAGCCTCAATTTCGAGCGGGACTACCCCGTCCTCCCCGGGGGTGGCGTGCGCTGGAAGTTCGCTCCAAAATGGGTGCTCGACGGCGTGCTCCCGACACCGCAGCTCCAATATGAAGTGGTGCGCGATGTCACCGCTTTCGTCGGGGCCGACATCAAGGCGAACACCTTCAAGGTCGACAATCGTTTTGGTGACAGGAACGGCGACACCAGCTTAAACGGAGCCTACCTGGACTACGAAGAAGTGCGAATAGGGGCCGGCGTCAATTGGAAACTCTCTTCCTTTCTCTCATTACGGCTCGAGGGTGGTTATGTGCCTTACCGTCAGTTTGATTATCACCGTACCGAGGTCCGCTACCATAACCAGAGCGGCGCACCCTACGGTTCCATCCTGCTCCAGGGCAGTTTCTAAGAGGGCGTCCTAAAAGCTGCTGCGCTGGCTGTAGGGGAGATTATCGGCCGACCGGCGACCGGTAACCGTCAGGCGAATTTGTAAACTGGGCATGCAGCCGTAACGCAGCCTGCGGAGCAGGCGAGGCCGGGCTTTCAAGCATGTCCTCCAGAGGGACGCGCTTCCGCGCGTCCAGGTTCATGGCAGCCTCTGACCTAACGAGTGGTGCAAGCTTCCAGCGTCCGCCTTGCTTGTCGTTAGGCCAGGCTCTTGTCGAGCACGCCGACCTTGCGCAATTGCGGCCATCTCCAGGCCACCGCGCTCACGACCAAAATGGTCCCGATGCCACCCGCCACGACGGAGATAACGGGTCCAAAAACCGCCGCTGTCAAACCGGATTCGAAGGCGCCGAATTCATTCGAGGTGCCGATGAAAATATTGTTCACCGCTGAGACGCGTCCGCGCATTTCGTCCGGCGTGAGCAGTTGGACGAGCGTTTGCCTGACGACCATGCTGACGCTGTCGAAGAGCCCGGTGAAAAAGAGCATCAGAAGTGAGAGCCAAAACCAGGTGGAGAAGCCGAAGACGATCGTGGCCAGCCCGAAGCCGCTGACGCACCAGAGGAGCATGCGCCCGGCATGGCGCATCGGCGGCAGGTAAGCGATCGCCACCGCCATGCCGAAGGCGCCGATCGCCGGCGCCGCGCGCAACCAGCCCAGCCCAATCGGCCCGCAGTGCAATATTTGATCGGCAAAAATCGGCAGCAACGCCGTCGCCCCGCCGAGCAGGACCGCGAACATATCGAGCGTCATCGCCGCAAGGATGACTTTCCTCCCGAGCACGAAGCGAATGCCGGCGGCCAGACTTTCCCCAGGGCTTCCCGTGACCCGCTTCGAGGCGCGCGCTTTCTTGATCGGCAGAACAAGGAGGAAAAAGGCAAGCGCGCAGCAGCTATCGATCGCGTAGATGAACGGAAACCCTAGCCTAACGATCAGGAACCCGGCGGTCGCCGGCCCGAGGACGCAGGCAATTTGGAACATGCTGCTGTTCCAGGTGACCGCGTTGGCAAAATGATCGCGCGGGACCAGCGTCGGGAAATAAGAGGCGCGCGCCGCCCAGCCAAACGTCCGGGCCGAGCCCGAAACGAGCATGACAAAATAAATGAGCGGGAGCGAGAGATCGTCGAAGTGATAAGTCGCGTGCCGCTCGAAAATGCGGGCAATAAAACTGAGCCCGTCATTTGCGCGCAACAAAATCGTTAGGCGCGGAATCGCCAGGTGTTGCCAGGAAATAAAGGTAAGCCCGACCGAACAAAGCGCGCTCGCGGCCTGCGACCAAAGAATGATCGTCTTGCGACTGACGCGATCCGCCAGATGCCCCGCGGGCAGAGAGAGTCCCACCACCGGCAACGCCGCCGTCAGGCCCACCAGACCCAGCGCCGTGGCCGAGTGGGTCCGCGCGTACACTTCCCATTCGAGCGCGACCGTGAGCATTTGCCGGCCGGCGATGGAGACGAAGTTGCCGAGCGCGTAAAGAATGAAGCTGCGGAACCGAAACGCCGCGTAGGGATCCCGCGCGATCGGGGCGGCGACAGGAGGTGGCGCGTACGGTTTTCGCTGGGGCATCGTCGCACCCGGACCGTGGCCCGCGCGCAGGAGATCGTAAGAGAAGAGGGCGCCGCCGCAAGTTGCGGACGCCTTGTGTGGGGCCCTCCCTCTGGGAGGCGCGGGTGTTGGCGTCGCGAGGAAAAATAGAGTTACGGACGACGCGCCCGAAGACGCGCGCTTCGCAGAGCGAAGCGTCTACAATAAGAGCGTGCTCCGCACCCAGCCGGTGCGATGGTTAGGCGCGAGCGCGGCCTGTTCGAACTGGGCGGCGCGCAGATGGGCCGATTCGCCCGGACCAGGCGGCCGTGGCGCCAGCTCCTCGTTAGGCGGAATCGGCGGCAAATCCTGATGCTCGAGATCGTCGTAGCGCTGCCGCACTTCGGCCGGCACTTTGGCCCGCTCCTCTTTCGTGTCGATCGGTCCCTGGAAAAGAATTTTTCCGGTGGGATCTTTCGCCGTCAGCATTTTTTTCCCATCGACGGTTTCCAGTCGCAGCTCGCCTTTCTCATCCGAGAAAACAATCTGCGCTTTGCCCAGGTCGACGTGAGTAGACTTCACCGTGCCGTCATCGGTGGTCACGATGCGCAGTTTTCGCGCGGCTTCGCGGGCCTCGTCGCCCGCTCGCAACGCCTCTTTTTTCGCGCGGCTGACCGCTTCGCGCACCGCCGACATGTCTGGCATGTGGAAATCCTTCAATCCCTCGAAGTCCTTCATCCCATCCATGCCGTCGAAATTCCATTCATAGCCGACCGGCCCGCGGTCCGACTTCTCCTGCTTCTGTTGCAGCTTCGCCGTCAGCTTCATTTCCTGACCTTTGCGCAGCACCGTCAGGTTGACCGTCGCGCCGTCGGCAAAACTGCGCACCAACACGCCGAGCTGTTCCGAGTCGATCACAATCTGATCGTTCAACATCCGAATGATGTCGCTTTGCTGAAGGCCGGCAGCGGCCGCGGCGCTCCCCGGCACGACGTAATCCACGACCACGCCGAAGCCTCGAGGGAGCGCGAGTTGTTCGCTCAACACCCGCGGCACGCGGGAAGTCTCCACCCCAAGAAAAGTGTACGGTCCTTGCGGTCGGTCGTCGTGAAACATCCCGTGGCGAGGCGGAACGGGAGGCGCCGGTGCGACCGGCGACGTGGGGGGCACCGGCGGTGCCGGAGCGATGGCCGGCTGTGCGGGCGCCTCCGGAGGAGTGGGCGTCTGGGCAAAGGCCGCCAATGGGAGAAAAGCGGCCAGGGTGGTGGTTAAGGCGATTCGGGTTTTCATGGTCTTGGTTTGCTTGGGTTCACTGAAAAGAGACCGGGGTCAGAACGACTTGCTCGACCGGATAAGAGACGCGGACTGAGGCGCCGGTTTGAGCGTTGCGCCAGCGCATCGTTTCCCGGGTTTCGTAATGGAGGCGACGGCGGAGCGTGCCGGTGTCGTTAGGCGGAAAGACCAGGCCTTCGTCGCGGCCGCTATAGACCACCTGGGTCAGCCCGGCTGCTTGAAAGCCCGGCGTCGCCCCGGGCTTCTGCCCGACGGCTGCGACTCCTTGCGATGGCGGCGGTTGATCGAAAAACGTCAGGCCAATGACGAGCAAGGCGGCGAGTCCGGTGAGACCCAAGCCTAACGACCACCAGGCGGCATTCCGCCGACGCGGCAGAATGCCGGCCGTGGGCACTTCCTCGGGCGCCTCGAGCGCGCGCTCGATCCGCCGCGCCAGCTCCGCGGAGGCGGGTGCAGGCCGCAATCTTTTCAGCTCGGCTTCAAGTTCGGAAAAATCATTCATGAGGCTGCAAAACTTTCTTCAGGGCGGTGAGCGCGTAGCGATACCGCGAAGCGGCCGTGTTCGGCGAGATCTCGAGGACGACGGCGATCTCGGCAAAGGTCAGTTCATTCCAAATTTTCAAGACGACGACCTCCCGTTGTTCGTTAGGCAAACGCCCGATCGCCGCCGCGAGGAGGTGCTGACCTTCATCCCCAGGAGCGAAGACCGGCTCGCAATGACCGGCGTTGTCGAGCGACGCGACTGCTTCGCGCCGGGAGCGGCGTTGCTCGCCGCGCAGGCGATCGAGCGCAGCCGAGCGGACAGTGGCGTAAAGCAGGCCGCGGTTCTCAAGCGAATGCTGGCGCCGCCAAAATCGCACGAATGCTTCCTGCACCACATCCTCGGCATCGGCGCGCGAGTGCGTCCAGCGGCGTGCGAAGAGAAGCAGCGCGGGCGCGAGCTCTGCGAAACAGTTTTTCCAATCTTCATGCGAGACAATGCTTTCCATGACCTCATCAAGGGTCTTTTAAAATTGAGACGCCGCCAAATGCGGGTTTTGTCTAACCAGCGAAGCTTTTCCCGCTGGCAGCGCCTGCGACTCGCGCGGGCCGGCCGCCAAGGCCGTTCGGAGGGACATGCTTCTGCATGTCCAGGACGCGCCGAAGCGCCTCCTTCCGCACCTGCGCTTCCGCGCAGCGAATCCGGATAACCCCGCTCGATCTTGCCGCGCTCGTTAGGCGGGCAACGAGAGGGCGAGCGCGCGGGCGCGTGTCTCAAGTAGCTCCGCTGTTTTGGCGTAGGCGGGCGGTTCGTCGTCAAGAGGGATGATGCCGTCGAATAGCGCGCGAACTTCCTCGTCGTCGCTTGCCTTTCCGACAATCGCGAAGACCGGCTTTCCCAACTCCCGCGCGATTCGTGCCACGCCTGCGGGCGCTTTTCCTTCGAGCGTTTGGCGATCGAGACTTCCTTCGCCCGTGATCACATAATCGGCCCGCATAATTTCGCGACGGAGATCGAGCGCTTCCGCGACCACCTCGAAACCGGGGCGCAACTCCGCGCCGCAAAAAGTAAGCAAGCCGAATCCCAAACCGCCCGCAGCCCCCGCGCCGGGACGGTCGCGCAGATCGTCGCCCGTGCGTCCAGCGACCTCCGCTAGGCGCGTCAAAGCGCGTTCCAGAATTTCGATTTGTTCCGGCGTCGCCCCCTTTTGCGGCGCGAACGTCCGCGTCGCCCCCCGCCGACCGAGCAAAGGATTGCGCACGTCCGTGGCAGCCGTGATCGGCGGCAGCAGGAGATCGTTAGGCCACTCGATCCGCGCGAGATCTTGTATGGCCGCGATCGACTCGAGCTCATGTTCCCGCGAATCGAAAAACCGAAATCCAAGAGCGCGCGCCATGCCGCAGCCACCATCGTTAGTCGCGCTTCCCCCCAGGCCGATGAGGAGGTGCCGCGCTCCCCGCCCGGCGGCGGCGCGCAACATTTCCCCCAGGCCGAAGGTGGAAGCGAGCAGGGGATTGCGTTCGTTAGGCGCGATCTGGCTCAACCCGGCGGCGGCGCTCGTCTCCAGGACTGCAGTCGCAGATTCGGGCAGCCAGGCATACCGCGCGCGAATTTCGCGACCGAGGGCGTCGTGCGCGCGGCATCCAACCCATTCGCCGCGGTGCGCGCTACGGATTACTTCTGCGGTGCCTTCGCCACCATCGGCGATCGGCACGATTTGGATCTTCGCCTCCGGCAGGATCGTATGCACTCCCGCCGCGATGCGCG
This sequence comes from Chthoniobacterales bacterium, assembly GCA_038253875.1. Classification (GTDB taxonomy): domain Bacteria; phylum Verrucomicrobiota; class Verrucomicrobiia; order Chthoniobacterales; family UBA10450; genus Palsa-1392. The sequence goes on along the minus strand of JBBSGS010000050.1, from coordinate 8,122 downwards.
CGCCGACAGCCTCGGCCCCTAATGATCCCTTGAATTTGTCGGGGGCGACGAGGATGCGCATTGGGGAATGTCGTCGCGGCGCGGGGCAAGTCATCCCCGACTCTCCACGCGACCGCAGTATTGACATTTTCCCGCGTGTTCGCTAGACAACCGGCCGTGCGCGCGGCCTCAGTTTTTCACGGCAACAGGTCGCAGAGAACTTTCGCGGTTGCACTTTCGCTTCTCGGGGCCATCGCCGCGGCGCAGGTTCTCGGCGCGGTTATCATCTATCTGCAGCGCGCCCGCGAGACCCATCGGATGGCCGAACCAAACGCCGTGGAATCCGCCACCGCCGCGGTCTCCGTCGCGCCGATCCATCCCTCCGTGGCTCCCGCCCAATCTTGGGCAAACAAGGCGACAACGCGCATGACTCGACCCGCGACAGCTCCCCGGCCTGGAGCGACTCGACCGGTCACTGTGCCGGACGAACTCCTGCAGGTGGCGAAAGCCCTTCGGCTGCGCGGCGACACGGGGAACGCGATTGCGAAGTTGCAACAGGCGGGAGCACTTGCTCCTCAAAATCCGGAGGTCCTCGCGGAACTGGCCATGACCTACGAATCGATGCAGCTTTTCGATCGTTCGAACGAGACCTGGCGAAAGTTGCAATCGTTAGGCGCGGGCGCCGGACCGCTCGCCGAGCTGGCGGCGCTGAAGCTGCGCGCGGGCGCGCAGGTGCAAGGCATTCCTGGTTCGACCGGACAGGCGCCTGCGGAGGCGCGTGCGCCTAACGACCCCTCAGACATCCCGGATGGGTCGGCTTTCGGTATTGCGCAGGCCACGCCGACGATGCTTCGGGACCCCGACGCGCTGACCAAAATGACGCTTCGAGTAGGGGTTAAGCGGCGACCCGGCACGCCGATCGATTACACGAAGGTGAAGATTCAGGTCTTCTTTTACGATGTCGTGAATAACGACCAGGTCCTGCTCACCGATGCGGACGTGAGCTACGAATGGATTACGCCCAATCACAATTGGGCCGAGACTGATACCGAGGTGCTCGACGTGACTTATTTGCGCCCGAAAAAACAGTATCCTGCACCCGGCACCGCGGCGGCTGCGGTGCCGGATTCGGTCGAAAAAGCGACGCTTGCGAAAAAGCAAAAACCGGGCGCAGAAGAGCAGCCGGGCGATGATGCGCCTCGCCAGTATCTCGGCTACATCGTGCGTGTTTATTATCAAGACCAATTGCAGGCGGTGCGGGCTGAGCCCACGCGACTGCTCAACCTTTTCCCGCCTCCTTTCACCGCGCCCCCGCAGTGATGCAGTTGCTCATCGTCCATCGCGACGCGGAGATTGGCGAAGGTTTGCTTGAGATGGTGCGCGACTACACCGCGCACCACGCTGATTACGTCGCGAGCGACACCGCCGCGCGCGCTTGGGCGGAGAGTCAAGCCGGATGCGATCTGCTCATCGGGCAACTCAAAGCGCCGGGAATCGACGGCCTCACCCTGAGCGTTTCGTTAGGCGCGCGCTTCCCGCGACTGCAAACTCTTTTCCTCCCCGCCTATGCGCTGGATGAGCAGCGGCTGGAGGTGAAGGAGACGAAAATATTTCCGGAACCAATCGAGGGCGAGCGCCTGCTCCGGGCGATCGATCGGGTGGAGGAAGGGGGCGATCCGTCCAATTCTTTTCACGTCGTGGACTTGCTTCAGATGTGTTGCCTGAGCGGGAAAAGCGGCGCCATGCAGCTCGTCGCCGGAAGCGAAAGCGGCGTCGCTTATCTGCGGAATGGCGAGCTGCGTCATGCCGTAACCGCACAGGCACGAGGGCTCGAGGCGATATACGAGATGCTCTCCTGGAGGCCGGCGAGTTTTGCTTACGACGCGCACGCCAGTCCCGCCGAGCAGACGATCGACATAGGCTGGGACGTGGCCCTCGTGGAGGTGGTGACGCGCAAACGCGACGAGGATGCGCAACAGGCGGACCCACCTGAGCCGGAAGTCGCGGCGATGTTTCTCCCGCCGGAACGCGATTTGACCGGTCACGTCTTCGGAGCCTATCGGGTCGGGCGCAAGCTGACAGAGAGCTTTTGGGACAAGGTTTATGAGGCGGAGCAGGTTTTGATCGGCCGGCCGGTGGCGCTTCACGTCCTGCGCAGCAGCCTGCGCGAGAACCCGAAAAGCGCGCAGGAGTTTCTCCAGACGGCGAGCGCCAACGCCAACATCCGGCACCCGGCGATCCTGCCGGTCTATGAGGCGGGCGAGTACGAAGGCAGCTATTATTATGCGCGTGAGTTTGTCGTCGGCCGCACGATTCACGAAATCAAGGCGGGCGGCCTAACGATCTCAGAGCTGCTCGCCCTCCGCGTCATCCGCGCGGTCGCGGAAGCGCTGGCCCATCTTGATCGTCATCAGATCCTGCACGCGCCCCTTCGGCTCTCGCGCATTTTCGTCACGCCTAACGACGAAGCGCGGCTGGCCGGTCCAGCGGTGGCGAATCCCGCGATGGCCCAGCTCGCGCCCGCGCAGAGTGAAATTCAGATGCTCGGGCGTCTGCTTCTTCCGCTGACGAAAACGACGGCCCGGTCCGGTGGCGGCCCCGGAGTCACCTTCATTCACCGAATGCAAACTTCCGGCCGCGACGCAATCACCGAATGGGCCGCGCTCGCCGAGGCGGCGAAGCAACTCGAAATCGGCTTTGCCCCGGCGTCCCCGCGTTCTTCCCCGAGGAACACCGGTCTGCTCGGGAAAGTGAAATTCTGGGGAAAATAAACGCGGATTCGGTCGCGCAACTTTCATCTCCGGGGAGTTGCGTTAGCTTAGCCGCCGATGAAGCGATTTCTCCCGTGCATCGCGCTCGTTTTGAGCGCTCTCCCGTCGCATGCCCAGATTCAGGTGGACCTGAAATTCAAGCGGCTCCAATACATCGCTTACGAACCGGTCATCGCCACGGTTACTATCACCAATCTGGCTGGCCGCGACATTGAACTGCACGACGATAACGACCAGCATTGGTTTGGCTTCGAAGTGACGGCGAACGAAGGCCGCACCCTCGGCCCCCTCATCCAGATGCCGGAGCCGCCCTTGCAGATTGCGGCCGGGACATCAGTCACGCGCAAGATCGATCTGGCGAAGCGTTTTCCGGTCTCCGATCTGGGCGTCTATCACGTGCGCCCAAATGTTTATTTCGCTGACCTGAACAAATATTTCTACGCGCGCGCCAAAGTCTTCGAAGTCACGACGGCGCGCCCGATCTGGCAGCAAACCGTGGGGGTGCCGTCAGGCGATGGGGAGCGCACCTATGCGCTGATGACGAATCGCTTTTCCGATCACACCTCGCTCTATGTGCGGGTGGAGGACAAGGGGAAGGGGCTGGTTTATTCCACCTACTCGTTAGGCCGGCTCATTGCCTTCGAGGAGCCGCAGACTGAGATCGACCGCGGCAACCAGCTCCACGTCCTCCAATCCTCCGCCCCTCGGATGTGGGCTTACTCGGTGGTGGGATTGGATGGCAAGTTGCTCAAGCACGCCAGCTACGCGCAAACGCGCAGCGCCCCGCGCTTGCGACGCGTGGCCGACGGCAGCGTCAGCGTCGTCGGGGGAACGCTGGATGTGCGGGTCGCCGCCGCGAGCAAGGGAAAAGCGGCGCCGAAATTGTCCGATCGCCCGGCTGATTTACCGCCGGAAGAGTGAGCGATGGCTGGACAATTCGGGCGCGCTCGCTGGCGCGAATTATCGTTAGGCTGGTGTGGCGCGCTCGCTCTGGCGCTTCTTTTTTCTCCGACGTCCCATGCCTCCGCCGCGAACGGCCCGCACACTATCGTCATTGACGCCGGACACGGGGGGGTGGATCTCGGTGGAATTCCCGGGCAGGAGGTGGCGGAAAAAACGATGGCGCTCGATGTCGCCCAACGGGTCGCGAAAAAACTGCGCGCAGCCGATTATCGAGTGATAATGACGCGGGACGCGGATGTATTCGTGCCCTTGTCCTCGCGCGTCGCCATCGCCAACGCGCAGAGCGACGCCGAGTTTGTCTGCATCCATTTCAACTCCGCGGCGCGCGCCGGCGCCAATGGCATCGAGACCTACTACTACCGTAGCGACAGCGCGCGGCTGGCGGCGAACATTCACCGCCAGGTTGTCGGCGGCACTGAAACCGACAACCGTGGCATCCGCCGGCGCGGTTTTTACGTGCTCCGGCGCACCTCCGTTCCCTCGGTCCTCGTCGAGTGCGGCTTCCTCACCAATCCGGCCGAGGCGCGGCTCGCCTTGCAAAGCAGCTATCGCGATCGGCTTGCCGACCGCATCGCCGACGGCGTGATGGGCAAACCGAACCCATCCAATCGGCCGGTCGTGGCCGGTGCGAAGCACGTTCGTTCTCCGATCGGCGGCAGTTACGACGACTTCGTGATCTCTGTGCCTGAGCACTCATCCATCTCCCATCGCTCGCGCCACTCCTCGAAAAAGAGCAGCCGTCATCGTTCCTCGAGCAGCTCGAAGAAAAAGAAAAAAAATTCGGACGACTAGCCTGACGAATTCGTTGCACTCACCCATCATTAGTTCCGAGCAGATGCGGGCGGCCGAAGCAGCGGCCTTCGCCGGGGGAGTTTCTGCCGAGGAACTGATGGAGAAGGCGGGAAGGGGAATCGCGCGATCGATCAGCAAGTTTTTCCCGCGCGCCGGTAAGTGCATCGTCTTTGGGGGGAAAGGTCACAACGCCGGGGATGCATTCGTCGCGGCGCGCGCGCTGGCCGCGGCCGGCTGGGAAATCGAGACGCGTCTGGCCTACCCGGAAAATGAGCTGAGTGGCCTAACGAGTCAAAAACTGCGCGCGTTGCGTGAGCAAAAAGATGGGAGCGGATCGGATCGCTGCACGATCATCCTCGACGGCTTGCTCGGACTCGGCGCCGAGCCACCCTTGCGGGAGCCGATCCGCGGCGCCTGTCGCGAGATCGACGCGCTGCGCCGGAACGCCTCCGTCATCGCGATTGATATTCCAAGTGGATTGCACGGTGATACCGGCGAAGCGGATGACGATTGCGTGATCGCCGACTTCACCATCACCGTTGGTTTTGCGAAGCGCGGTTTGGTCGCGGACGAGGCGCTCGATTTTGTGGGTAGACTGGAAGTGATCCGGCTCGACGAGCTTCGGGCCGCTGATCCGGGACTTGCGGAAGCACGTCCCTCCGAAGTGGCGATGCCTGAGGTGCTGTGCAATCTGCTGCCCAGGCGGAAGTTTTCCGCTTACAAAAATCAGTTTGGCCGCATTGGTATCGTCGCTGGTTCGCGCGGTTTTACCGGCGCGGCGGTCCTGTGTTCGTTAGGCGCGCTCCGGGCCGGGGCGGGCTTGGTCGAACTCTTCGTTCCCGAGGAAATTTACGAGATCATCGCTGCGGCGGCCGCCCCCGAGGTGATGGTGAAGCCGGTGAAATTCTACGCCGATCTGCTCGCGGAACCGATCGATGTCTGGGCGCTCGGTCCCGGTCTCGGGAAAACGCGCGCCGCTGAAATTCTCGCGCTTATACGCGATGCGAAGCAGCCCATGGTGATCGACGCGGATGGCTTGAACATTCTGGCGGAAAACATCGCGATGCTGAAAAACGTGCGCGGACCGCGGCTCCTCACACCGCACCCCGGAGAAATGAAGCGGCTGTTTTCTGTCGAGAAAACATCGCGAGCGGAATGGGCGACAAAATTTTGCCGCGAGTACCAAGCGACGCTGCTTTTGAAAGGTAGCCGCACGATTGTCGCGGAGCGTGATCGACCGCTGAGTTACAACTCCACCGGCACGCCCGGAATGGCGACCGGCGGCATGGGCGACGTGCTCACCGGGGTCTGCGCCGGCCTTCTCGGTGCGCGCGTCAGGCCTAACGACGCCGCCCGGCTCGGTGCCTGGGTGTGTGGCCGCGCGGCGGAATTGGCTTTAAGCCACGGCCACGCGAGCGAGGAATCACTCTTGCCTTCGGACGTGCTCGCCTATCTTGGCGCCGCCTTCGTGGATTTGCGCGTGGGACGGGGAAGCGGTTCATGAGCCCGCGTCCCCGCCTGGGTAGTGCACTCGTCTCGAGTGCTGGTCGCGCTGTTCCAGCGCGACGAACTTTTCAGGGCGCGGGGAGGGCACGAGACCCGGCCGTGAAAAGAAAGTTCGCGACGGTGGAACACCGTCACCAGCACGCGAGACGCGTGCGCTACCCGAGTTGGGAAAATTCATCCGAAGATCGTTAGGCCGGTGAAAAATATCATCGTCGCCGGCTACCCGAAGAGCGGCTGCACCTGGGCGACCCGGCTTGTCGCCGAGTTGGTCGGTTGTCCGGTGGCCGGTTTCTGGCGCTCGGAAAAAAATGAAATCGCAGTCGAGGGCAGGTCGCGGGTCTCGGAGTTCCGTTGCTATAAAGCGCATCATCAACTGCATGAACTGGAGATCGATCCGGCAGATGAAGAGAACCGCGTCATCTACGTGTTGCGCGACCCGCGCGACATCGCGGTGTCGGGCGCGAGTTTTTTTGAATTCGAGCGTTTTCCCAGAGTGGCGGCAGCGTTCCGTTACTTTCGGCGGGGGTCAAAATTGTATCATCACACCCTCTATCCCATTCTCGTTAGGCAGCATTTTCGGCTGGAGAAAATGACGGAGGCATTGCTCGAAGGCGCCGCCGAAGTGCACAACTGGTGCCGCGTTTCCTGGAGCGAACATCGCCGCGCGTATGAGGAGGCGGGGGTGCCCATCGTCCGCTATGAAGACCTCCTGACACAGCCAGAAATTGAGTCGACCCGCATCCTGAGGCACCTCGGACTGGAGCGTTCGGCCGAAGCGATCACGACCGCAGTGCGCAACCAATCTTTCGAGCGCAAAAAGGAGGCGCTGCGGCAAGTCGGTGAGACGGGACGGGCCAAATTTCTCCGGGTGGGGCAGAGCGAACAGTGGCGGGAAAAGCTTCCGCTGCATTTGCGAGCGCGTTTCGCGCAGGCGCTCGATTCCGAGCTGGCTACATGGGGTTATTCGGCCTAACGAGATGACGGCTAATAAATGGCTTTCGGCTCCGGCCCAGCGAGGATTTTTTGGAAGCGTGGATTGCTCCGCAGGAGATCCCATTCCCAACGCAGACGCAGCTCTGTGAGCGTGATGTTCGCCATGGGCCAGCTGCACCGGGCGTCGAAAAGAGGCGTTCGATCAGGATGATCGCCTGATCCGTCTCGCCGGTGCGCGCGTAAACCAGAGCCAGAGCAGCCGCTATAGCGGGTCCGTCGAGCGCGTCTTTTCTCTCCGGAGAGAGATCGACAGCTCGGCGACTTTCGCGGATGGCGTCCTCCTTCAGGCCGAGGTACGCGTAAGCTAATCCAAGTCGGACGTGCCAACTTGCAACCTCCGGGTGATCGCGTACCTGCTTTTCGAAGAACGATCGCGACTTTTCGAAGAGCAGTTGCGCCATCCCTGTGTCGCCACCAGAGAGCGCAGTGCAACCCTCATAAAAGCTTCTCGGCCCCCCGAAAGTTATCTGACGGCATCGAGCCAGGATCTTTTGGGCCGCGGAGAAATCACGCTCGATCATGCTCAAATCCCAGTTCGTCAGGGCTATCATTGCCCTCTCACCTTCATCCGGGGCCGGCAGTATTTTTCGGATGATCGCTTTGCCGGCAGCCGGATCGTCGTTTCGAACGACTTCGAGCGAGGCAAGAGAACTCAACGCGAAGTTGGAATGCGGTTGAATCGCCAGCACGCGATGGAAGGCCGCGTCGGCCCCGGCCAATCGCGCACCATGAGATAAGTCTTGGGCAAATCGTAAAGCGCGTGCCCGGGGTCGAGCTCTTGGGCACGCGCAAGCGCAGCCAACGCCTCGCGCCAGCGATTCTGCCGGCGATAAATCCAGGCCAAAAACTGAAGGGTCTCGGAGTCGTTAGGCAAAGCTGTCGCCGCCAGAGAGAATTCTTTGAGCGCCGCGGCATAATTTTTTCCACCCGATAGAGATAGTGCCCCATGGCAAGATGGGCTTCGCCCAGGGTAGGCGCTAATCGCAGCGCTTCCGCCGCTCCCGCGCGCGCCTTCGCTTCCTGAGCCGGGTCGCGGACAAAATCAACGGCAAAATGGTACATCGCGCTGTTCGCGATGGAGGCTCGCGCGTGCGCCAGCGCAAAACCGGGATCAAGAG